>NZ_JBHTXK010000016.1:0-6421 GCF_042791795.1 Leifsonia sp. NPDC056665 | reverse complement strand
TACAACCCCCCCCCACCCCGCGATACCCCCCGCGGTGGGCCTTTTTTTTTAAACTTTCCCCCCCTAAACGCCAAAACACGGGCCCCCCCGGCGCAGGGGGTGGGGGCGCTCAGATGTCGGCGGCGCAGCGGAAGCCGATGTGGGTGGTCGCGGTGTCGTCGGCCTGCGGCGAGCGCGCCGCCGGGCGGAACCGCAGGCAGTAGTCCGGCGAGCACAGGTAGGAGCCGCCCTTCAGCACCCGGCGCGGGATGCGCGAGCCCGGCTCGGCGCTGGCGGACGCGAGCAGGTTGACGCGCGCCCCGGCGTCCACCGCCTCCTCGCCTGGCACGACATGGCGGGGCGCGTAGTAGTCGCTCGTCCGCTCCCAGGTGTTGCCGATGATGTCGTAGAGGCCGTAGCCGTTCGCCGGGTACGAGCCGACCGGCGCCGTCGTCGCGCCGAACCGGCCGCGATTGTCGTAAGGGAAGCTCCCGATCCAGGAGTTCGCCTGCGCCTCGCCGCCCGGGTAGGCCTCCTCGCCCCAGGCGAAGCGCGCCCCGTCGACCCCGCCGCGCGCGGCGAACTCGTGCTCGGCCTCCGTGGGGAGCCGCTTACCGGCCCACGCCGCGTACGCGGACGCATCCTCGAACGCGACCTGCACGACCGGGTGGTCCATCCGGTCCTCGATGCCCGAGTCCACGCCCTCGGGGCGCCGCCAGTGGGCGCCGGGCTCCCACCGCCACCACTGCCGCCAGTCGCGCAGGTCGACCGGCCCGGCGGTCGCGGTGAACACCATCGCGCCGGGCACCAGGTCCTCCGCGGCGACCCCCGGATAGTCGGCCGGGTCCATCGGCCGCTCGGCCACCGTCACGTAACCGGTCGCGTCCACGAACCGCGCGAAGTCGGCGTTGGTAACCGCGTACCGGTCGATCAGATAGCTGTCCACCGTCCGCTCGTGGACGGGCTGCTCGTCCGGGTAGAACTCATCGCTCCCCATCCGGAAGGTCCCGCCGTCGATGCGCACCATGTCGTCCACACGGCAACGCTACCGCGCAGCGGGCGCCCCGGTGTCGAGCACCAGGTCGAGGTAGCCGCGCAGGGCCGCAGCCGCATCGATCCGCTCGGGAGCGTAGAGCCACTGGAGCTGGATGCCCTCCCACAGTGCCACCACCGTCGCCGCGGCGAGCGCGGGGTCCACGCCCTCGCGGAGCCGGCCCGCCCCGGCGAGCGCGGCGAACTCGCGCTCGTAGGACTCCTGCATCCCCGCGTACCGGCCGAGGAAGTACGCGTGGCCGGGATGCCCGGGTTCGGTCGCTTCGGCGGCGAGGATGCTGTAGAGCGCGATGAGCCCGGGGATGCCCTCGTTGCGCCGGGCCTGGGCGATGATGCTGTCGGGGAACGGGAGGTCGTCGGGCAGCCGGCCGCCGGAGGTGTCGACGTCCCCGCCCAGTTCGTCACGACGGGCGAGCACCGCGAGGAGCAGGTCCTCCTTGCCGCCGAAATGGTGCTGGAGCGTGCTCAGCCCGATGCCGGCCGCCGCGGCGATCTCGCGCAGCGAGCTGCCGTGGTAGCCGCGGGTGGCGAACACGCGGTACGCCTCATCCACGATCTGCTGGCGCCGCTCGGCCGATTTCGCGTACGGCCCACGCCGGCGAGCGGCTTCCCCGGCTCCGTCCACGTCCGCCTCCAAATTAGGTCAGTCGAACCATTTTCGACTACGGTCGATGCTAGTCCTTCCACGCCGCTGTGACGATTCAGTGACGATCCGACGATCCCAGGAGCCCACGTGCCGTCTCCCGCCCTTCTCGCCGACACCGCACCCTCCTCCGGCGCCGTCCGCGCGCCGCGGTCCTGGCTGCACTCCGACGCACCGTCGCTCTCGCTGAACGGCGAGTGGCGGTTTCGGCTCTCCCCCACCGCCGACCTCCCGGACGACGTCGCGCGCGCCGACCTGGACGACGCCGGCTGGGACACCCTCCCCATCCCTGCGCACTGGGTCCTGCAGGGCGACGGCCGCTACGGGCGCCCGAGCTACACCAACGTGCAGTACCCGTTCCCGATCGAGCCGCCGTTCGTGCCCGACGAGAACCCGACCGGCGACTACCGGCGCCGGTTCGACCTGCCGCCCGGGTGGCCCGCGGACGCGCGCGTCGTGCTGCGATTCGACGGCGTCGAGTCGCTCTACCGCGTGTGGCTGAACGGCGTGGAGGTCGGCACCGCGAGCGGGAGCCGGCTCGCCCACGAGTTCGACGTGACCGACCTGGTGCGGGCGGAGGGCAACCTGCTCGCCGTACGCGTGCACCAGTGGTCGGCCGCGAGCTACCTGGAGGACCAGGACCAGTGGTGGCTGCCCGGCATCTTCCGGGATGTGACGCTCACCGCACGCCCCGCCGACGGCCTGGAGGATGTCTGGCTGCGCACCGCCTTCGCGGACGGCGCGGGCACGATCCTCCCGGAGGTCACCGCGAGCGCGGCCGCCTTCCCGGTCACCGTGCGCATCCCCGAGCTCGGCGTGGAGGCCGTGTGGGCGACGCCCGCCGACGTCGCCCCCGTCGCGGTCGGCGTGGTGGAACCGTGGACGGCGGAGACCCCGCGGCTCTACGACGCCACCGTCGCCGCCCAGGGCGAGACCCTCTCCCTCCGCCTCGGCTTCCGCACCGTCGAGATCCGCGGCGACCGGTTCCTCGTCAACGGCCGTCGGGTCGTCTTCCACGGGATGAACCGGCACGAGACGCACCCTGAGCGCGGCCGGGTGTTCGACGAGGAGCACGCCCGCGCCGACCTGATCCGGATGAAGCAGTTCAACGTGAACGCCATCCGCACCAGCCACTACCCGCCGCACCCGCGCCTCCTCGACCTCGCCGACGAGCTGGGCTTCTGGGTGATCCTGGAGTGCGACCTGGAGACGCACGGCTTCGAGAAGGCCGGCTGGCGGGACAACCCGAGCGACGACCCGCGCTGGCGCGACGCCTACCTCGACCGCATCCGGCGCACCGTGGAGCGCGACAAGAACCATCCGTCGATCGTGATGTGGTCGCTCGGCAACGAGTCGGGCACGGGCGCGAACCTCGCCGCTATGTCGGCCTGGGCGCACGACCGCGACCCCGGGCGCCCGGTGCACTACGAGGGCGACTACACCGGCGAGTACACCGACGTCTACTCGCGCATGTACTCGTCCGTCCCGGAGACCGAGCAGATCGGCACGGACGGCTCGCTCGCACCGCTGCTCGGCTGCACGCCGGCGCAGGGCGCGCGGCAGCGGACCAAGCCGTTCATCCTCTGCGAGTACGCGCACGCGATGGGCAACGGACCCGGCGCGCTCGACCAGTACGAGGCGCTGACGGACGCGCACCCGCGGCTGCACGGCGGCTTCGTCTGGGAGTGGCGCGATCACGGCATCCTCACCCGGACCGCGGACGGCACACCCTTCTACGCGTACGGCGGCGACTTCGGGGAGGTCGTCCACGACGGCAACTTCGTGATGGACGGCATGGTGCTCTCCAACGACGTGCCCACTCCGGGCCTCCACGAGTTCAAAGCGGTGGCGCAGCCGGTCGCGCTGACATTCGACGGCGGCGAGCTGGTCGTGACGAACCGGCGGCACAGCGCGAGCACCGCCGACCTGGCGCTGCGCTGGACTGTCGAGCACGACGGGCGCGCGGCGGCCTCCGGCATGCTCGACCTCCCGGTAGTGGAGGCCGGCGACTCGGTGCGACTGCCGCTGCCCTCCGCCCCGGTCGCGGAGGACGCGGAGACCTGGCTCACCGTGACGGCGGTGCTCGCCGCCGACACGGCCTGGGCGCCGGCCGGTCACGTCGTCGCCCGGGCGCAGCTCGACCTCACGGCGGCTCGGCGCCTCCGTCCCGCAGCGCGGCCCGTCGACTGGAGGGAGGCCGAGGGCACGCTCACGCTCGGGCCCGCCACCTTCGAACGCGGCCGGCTCGTCTCCCTCGGCGGCCGCGCGATCGCCGGCCCGAGACTGGAGCTCTTCCGCGCGCCGACCGACAACGACGAGGGCGCGGCCTACGGCGACCTCGCCTCCAGCGACGCGAGTACCGTCGGCGTCTCCAGTGCGAGCCTCTGGCGCGAGCAGGGCCTCGACCGGCTGACGCACCGACTGGTCGCGGTCCACCAGGCGGAGGACGGCCTCCGCACGATCACCCGGGTCTCCGCGGCGAACGCCGTGGACTCCGTCACCGTCGAGACCGTCTGGACGCTGAACGACGGCGAGCTCGGCCTCCGGGTGGAGATCGAGCCGTCCTCCGGCTGGCCCAGCGTGTGGCCGCGGATCGGCGTGCGTTTCGACCTCCCCGACCGGGACGGCGTCCTGAAGGCTGCCGAGTGGTTCGGCGCCGGCCCGCTGGAGTCCTACCCCGATAGCACCCGTGCCGCGTACGTCGGCCGGTTCCGCGCCACCGTGGCCGAACTGAACGTGGAGTACGCCCGCCCGCAGGAGACCGGGCACCGCTCGGCCGTGCGCGAGGTCAACCTCGGCGCGTTCGGTTTCACCGCCCTCCCGGACGGCCGCGGCCGTCTCCCCGGCTTCTCGCTGTCCCGGCACACGCCGCAGCAGGTCGCTGCGGCGCGCCACCCGCACGAGCTGCCGGAGTCCGGCACCACCTACCTGTTCGTGGACGCCGCCCAGCACGGTCTCGGCTCCCGCGCGTGCGGCCCCGACGTCTGGCCGGAGTTCGCCCTCCGCCCCGAGTCCCGCACGCTGCGGCTGAACTTCCGCATCTGACGCACAGGGGACGCAACACGCCGCTTCGCGCGGGACGAAGCGGCGTGTTGCGACCCCTGGATGCGCTACTTGTTGAGCGGGCTCATGTCGGCGTAGCGGTCGCCGACGGGAGCGGCGACGGCGTCGAGCCGCGCGAGCTGCTCGGGGGTGAGGTCGAGGTCGGCGGCGGCGACGTTCTGCTCCAGGTTCTCGACGCGGCGCGTGCCCGGGATGGGCGCGAGGTCGTCGCCGCGCGACAGCAGCCACGCGAGCGCCACCTGGCCCGGCTTGGCGCCGGCCTCGCGCGCGACCTCGTCGACCTGCTCCACGATGCGGATGTTGGCCTCCAGGTTGTCGCCCTCGAACCGCGGGTTGAAGCGACGGAAGTCGTCCTCGGCGAGCTGGTCGAGCGAGCGGATCGAGCCCGTGAGGAAGCCGCGGCCGAGCGGCGAGTACGGCACGAAGCCGATGCCGAGCTCGCGCACGGTGGGCAGCACCTCCGTCTCCGGGTCGCGCGTCCACAGCGAGTACTCGGTCTGCACCGCCGTCACCGGGTGCACCGCGTTGGCGCGCACGATGGTCTCCGGTGCGGCCTCGGACAGCCCGTAGTGCCGGATCTTGCCCTCCTCGATCAGCTCGCTCAGCGCGCCCACCGTCTCCTCGATCGGCGTGCCCGGGTCCATCCGGTGCTGGTAGTAGAGGTCGATGCGGTCGGTCTGCAGCCGCTTCAGCGAGCCCTCGACCGAGAGCCGGACGTTCTCGGGCGAGCCGTCGAGGCCGCGTTCGTGCTTGGACCGGTGCAGGATGGTGCCGAACTTGGTGGCGATGACCACCCGGTCGCGGCGGCCTCCGGCGAAGGCGCGGGCCAGCAGCTCCTCGTTCGTGTACGGGCCGTAGATCTCGGCGGTGTCGAAGAGGGTGACCCCGAGGTCCATCGCCCGGTGGATGGTCCGGATCGAGCCGGCGTCGTCGTCGCCGGCGCCGGTGTAGAACGCGCTCATTCCCATGCAGCCGAGGCCGAGTCGCGAGACCTCGAGCTTCTCCGTACCCAGTGTGATCGTCATCAGTGCCATGCCCTCACGATATCCCCGTGTCCGCGGCGGCTGGTACCTTCGCGGCATGGCCCTCACGAAGTACTACGTCGCATCCTCCATCGACGGCTTCATCGCCGACGTGCACGACCGCATCGAGTGGCTCATGCAGTTCGGCTTCGAGGAGTTCGACGAGCACTACCAGCAGTTCATCTCCGGCATCGGCGCGCTGGTGATGGGCGCGACGACGTACGAGTTCGTGCTCGGCGAGCAGGGGCCGTGGCCGTACGAGGACATCCCCACCTGGGTGGTCACCCACCGCGCGCTGCCGGTCCCGGAGGGGGCCGATGTGACGTTCTTCTCCGGCGACATCGTCCAGCTCGACGCGGTGCTCCGGGAGGCCGCAGGCGACCGCGACGTGTGGATGGTCGGCGGCGGGGCGCTCGCGGCCCAGTTCGCCGACCGCGGCCTGATCGACGAGCTGCACATCACGTACGTGCCGGTGCTCGTCGGCTCGGGCAAGCCCCTGCTGCCTGTCGCCCAAGCCAGCCGCCCGCTGGTGCTCTCCCGCACCAACACCTTCCCCTCCGGCGCCGTCGAGCACGTCTACCGCTTCGCCTGAGCGCACCCGAGACCGCCGAGGGGCACGTAAACGCCCCTAAAAGCGCGTTTTAGGGGCGTTTACGTGCCC
>NZ_JBHTXK010000015.1:24957-100959 GCF_042791795.1 Leifsonia sp. NPDC056665 | reverse complement strand
ACGTTAACGCCCCTAAAACGCGGTTTTAGGGGCGTTAACGTGCCCTTCGGCGGGTAGTGGTGGGGGTCAGCGGGTGCGGATGCGGCGGGCCAGGCGCGGGTAGTCGATGACGAGGCCGTCCTCGTCCACGCCGAGGTCAGCGGTGAAGCCGCTGCCGACGCTGCGGTAGCGGACGACGGAGCGCCCGGCTCCCGCGTCGAACGGCTCGGCCGCGCTGTACGCCTGCCGGCTCGCGACCACCGCCAGCGACGGGAGGTCCACCCACGCCATCGTGAGCTCGGTCTCCTCCAGCCCCGCGAGCGCCCCGAGCCGGAGGATCGGCATCGTGTTCGTGACCGGGCAGAGCGCCAGGTCGCAGTCGAGCGCGCCGTCCAGGCTCCCGGGTTCGGCGATCCCCGGAGCCGCCATCGGCTCGTCGTGGAAGCGGTCGTCGCCGTGAGTGTACGACTCGGCGGCCCAGCGGCCGTGACCGTCGCGGGCGAGGACGAGCCAGCGGGTGAATCCGCGGCCGTCGACCGCGACCGACAGGCGGGAGGTCACCCAGCCGGGCCCGGTCTCCAGCGCCCAGCTCGTGACGTAGTCCGTGGTGCGGGAGGTGCCGAGCGCGTCCAGCCGGTCGGGCGCGAAGGTGACGACCGCCGCCTCCAGCCGCTCCGGGTCCTCGTCGCCGACCCACTCCACGTGCCGCACCGCTCCGCGCATCGTGTCCTCCGTCGCTCGTGCGGCCGCTGACGAGGCCGCCCGAGCAGCACGATACGCCCCCGGGACCCGCCGCGGTCAGGCGGCGATCGGCCCCGCAGGCAGCGGCTCCGGCGCGGGCGGCCCGACGTAGCGCGACGACGGCCGCAGGATCTTGCCGTCCGCCGCCTGCTCCAGGATGTGCGCGGTCCAGCCGACGACGCGCGCCACCGCGAACGTCGGGGTGAACAGCTCGCGCGGGATGCCGCACAGCTCCATCACGACGCCCGCGTAGAACTCGACGTTCGTGTGCAGCCCGCGCCCGGGCTTGAGCTCCTCGAGGAGCTGCTGGACGCGCTCCTCGACCTGCACCGCGAAGTCCACCCGCTCGCCGCCGAAGCCCTGCGCGACCTCCCGCAGCAGCACCGACCGCGGGTCCTCCGTGCGGTAGACCGCGTGGCCGAAGCCCATCACCCTGCCGCCGGAGCGCACGGTCTCGGTGATCCACGCCTCGATCCGGTCGGGCGTCCCGATCGCGTCGAGGGTGTCGAGCGCGCGGCTGGGCGCGCCGCCGTGCAGCGGGCCGGACAGGGCGCCGAGCGCGCCGTCCACCGCCGCCGCGACGTCCGCGCCCGTGGACGCGATCACCCGGGCGGTGAAGGTGGATGCGTTGAAGCCGTGGTCGATCGCAGCCGTCAGGTAGGCGCTGAGCGCGTGCTCGTGCGCGGCGTCCGGCGTGCGGCCGGTGATCAGGCGCAGGTAGTCGGCGACGTGGCCGAGGTCGTCGCGTGGCTCCGGCGGCGTCCTGCCCTCCGCGAGGGCGTGCAGCGACGCGAGCAGCACGGGCGTGACCGCGGCGACCCGGATCGCGTCGCGCAGCCGGGCGTCCTCGTCCTCGTCGTAGACAGGCCGCATCCCGTCCGCGGCGGCGACCGCGGCGAGCGCCATCCGGAGCCCGGCCAGCGCGTCGCCATGCGCCGTCAGGCGCGCAATCGCGGGCAGCAGTTCGGCGACCGGCTCCGGGAGGCGGCGAGCCTCCGCGATTCGGGCCCGGAAGTCCGCCAGCTCCTGCGCGGACGGCAGCTCGCCGAACAGCAGCAGGTACCAGGCGTCCTCGAACGTGCGCTCGCGTGCCAGGTCGATGGCCGAGTACTGGCGGTAGTGGTAGAACCCCTCGTGTCCGCGGACGTCGCCGAGCGCGGTGGTGGCGGCGACGACGTTGGTCAGTCCGCGCGGGACGTCGATGAGGGTGTCGTTCATGCGGTCCATGCCAGTAGTGTGAACGTGGATTGTACGCACGTCAACGTTGATCGGATCAATATGAGCGACCTCCCGCGGCTCACCGCCGAACAGACCGCCGAGCGCCTCGGCGTGAAACTGGAGACGCTGTACGCTTACGTCGCGCGCGGTCTGCTCACCCGCGAGCGCACCGCGGCCGGCTCGAGTTTCGACCCGCTGGAGGTGGAGGCCTTCGCCTCGGCGCGCCGCCGCCGCGCCTCCCCCACGCCGGCACGCTCGGAGGGCCGCCCGCTGATGGTGATCGAGACGGACTTCGCGCTGATCGACGACGGCGAGCTGTACTACCGCGGCCGCCCCGCCGCGGAGCTGGCGCGGGAGCCGTTCGAGGTCGTCGCGCACTGGGCGCTCACCGGGCGGTGGGATCCGTCGGTGAGGTTCGCGCCCGGCCCCGGGCTGGACGCCGCCCGCCGCGTCGCGGAGGCCCTCCCGCCCGGTGCGGGAGACCGCGACCGGCAGCTCGTCGCCGTCACCGCCCTGGCCGCGGCCGACCCGCTCCGCACCTCCCTCGATCCGGAGGCCGTGGCGGGCGCCGCCGAACGGCTGATCGCGGGCATGGTCGCGGTGCTGCCGGTGAGGTCCGCGCCCGTGGATCCGACCCTCGCCGCCGAGCTCTGGTCGCGTCTCTCCCCGCAGACCCCGTCCCCCGAAGCGCTGCGCACCCTCGACGCCGCCCTCGTCCTCCTCCTCGACCACGACCTCGCCGTCTCCACGCTCGCGGCCCGCGCCGCCGCCTCCGCGCGCGCCACCCCGTACGCCGTGGTCGTGGCGGGCCTCGGCGCCCTCGACTCCCCGCTGCACGGAAACGCCAGCCGCGCCGCCCACCGGATGCTCGCCCGCGTCGCCGCAGGCGAGGAGCCCGCCCGGGTCGTCGCCGACGCCGTCGTCGACGGGCGCGGCCCCGTCCCCGGCTTCGGCCAGCCGCTCTACCCCGCCGGCGACCCGCGCGCGCGCATCCTGCTCGGGATGCTCGCCGGCGTCCCCGGCGCCGAACCGGTCGTGGCCGCCGTCGACGCCTTGGCCGCGCTGCTGCGCGACCGCACCGGCGCCGCCCCGAACGTGGACCTCGCCCTCGCCGCCCTCTCCCTCGCCGCCGGTATGCCCGACGACGCCGGCGAGGTCATCTTCGCCACCGCCCGCACCGCCGGCTGGACGGTACACACCCTCGCCGAGTACCGCGAACCCCCGCTCCGCCTCCGCCCCCTCGGCCGCTACACCCCGCCGAAACGTGACTAATCGCGGGAATCCGACCCCGGATTTCCGCGATTAGTCACGTTTCGAGCGGTCAGCGGCGGAGGGCTCGGCGGGCCAGGCGGTTGCCTACGAACTGGGCGAGTTGGACCAGGGCGACGATCGTCAGGACGGCGACCCACGTCACGACCCAGTCGTAGCGCTGGTAGCCGTACGAGATGGCGAAGTCGCCGAGGCCTTCGCCGCCGAGGCTGCCGGCGACGGCGGACAGGTCCACGATCGCGACGAACACGAACGTGTAGCCCAGGATGAGCGGGCCGAGCGCCTCCGGGATGAGCAGGGTGGAGATGATCCGCCACGGGCTCGACCCCATCGCGCGCGCCGCCTCGATCACACCGGGGTCGATCGTGACCAGGTTCTGCTCGACGATGCGGGAGATCGCGAACGTCGCCGCGATCGTCATCGGGAAGATCGCCGCGGGCGTGCCGAGGAACGTCCCCAGCACCGCCTGGGTCAGCGGCGCCACCGCCGTCATGAAGATGATGAACGGGATCGGCCGGACGAAGTTCACCAGCACGTTCAGGACCGCGGACAGCACCCGGTTCTCCAGCAGCCCGCCGGGCCGCGTCGCGTACAGCAGCACGCCGAGCGCGAGCCCGAGCACACCGCCGAGCACGAGCGTCGCCACCACCATCCACAGCGTCTGCCCGATGGACGTCAGGTACACCGGCCAGAGCGTCGACCAGTCGGTCATGCCGCCACCTCCTCGACCTCGGTCACCGTGCGGAGCTCCGCGACCAGCGCGTCCACCGCCTCCGGCTCGCCGAGCAGTTCGAGGGTGAGGCTCCCGAACGAGCGGCCCTGCAGCGCCGAGATGCCGCCGTAGACGATCTCGAACCGCACGCCGTGCCGCCCGACCGCGTCGGACAGCACCGCGCCGAGACGGCCGTCGTCGTGGATGCGCGCCGAGACGATCCGGCCGGCGTGCTTGCCGCGCAGCCGCTCGAGGTCGGCCTCCCCCGGCTGGTTGCGGAGCACGGTGCCGACGAAGCGCTGCGACGTCGCGGTCTGCGGATTCGAGAACACGTCGAACACGGTTCCGAGCTCGATGATCCGGCCGGAGTCGAGCACGGCGACGCGGTCGGCGATCGAGCGGACGACCTCCATCTCGTGCGTGATGACCACGATCGTGACGCCGAGCTCGGCGTTGACCCGCTTGAGCAGCGCGAGCACGTCGGCGGTGGTCTCCGGGTCGAGCGCGCTGGTCGCCTCGTCGGCGAGCAGGATGGCCGGGTTCGTCGCGAGCGCCCGGGCGATCCCGACGCGCTGCTTCTGGCCTCCGGAGAGCTGGTCGGGGTACGCCCAGGCCTTCTCGGTCAGGCCGACGAAGGCGAGCAGCTCGGTCACACGCTGCTTCCGCTTGTCGGCGGCCCAGCCCGCGACCTTCAGCGGGTAGGCGATGTTCGCGAACACGGTGCGCGAGCGGAACAGGTTGAACTGCTGGAAGATCATCCCGATCCCCGCCCGCACGCTCCGGAGGTCGCGCTCGCGCAGCATGGTCAGGTCGCGGCCGTCGACCACCACCGAGCCGGAGGTCGCGTGCTCCAGCGCGTTGATCAGCCGCACCAGCGTGCTCTTGCCCGCGCCGGAGTAGCCGATGATGCCGAAGATCTCGCCGCGCTCGATGGTCAGGTCGATGTCCGTGACGGCGGAGACCGCGGCGTCGCCCGAGCGGAAGCTCTTGGTGACGCCGCGGAACTCGATGAGGGCGCTCACGCCTACTTCGCCGCCGTGATGGACTTCTCCAGCGAACGCAGGATCGCGATCAGGTCGGCCTGCGGCTTCTGCACGATCACGGCGGTGTTCTTCGAGTCGGCGAGCACGGCATCCTGCACGGCCTTCGAGTGGTACAGGTCGGCGATCTTCAGGAAGGTCGCGTTGTCCTTGTCCTTCGCGCGGGCCACGAACGCGTTGATGTACGGCTCGGCCGCGGAGCTCTTCGGGTCGTCGTGGAAGAGCGCCGAGTTCGGGTCGATCCCCGCGGGACCGACGAACGTGTTGTTGATCACGGCCGCGGCCGCGGAGTCGAGCGCGGGGGCGGTCTGGGCGGCGTCCACCGGGATGACCGTCACCTTCGACGCCGCTGCGTCGATGTCGGCGGGCGTGGACAGCGTGTTTCCGCCGTTCTTCAGCTTCAGGAGGCCGGCCTGCTGGAGCACGAGCAGCGCGCGGGCCTGGTTGGTGGGGTCGTTCGGGATGGCGACCTGGGCCCCGGCGGGCAGCTCCGCGAGCGACGAGTACTTCTTGGAGTACACCGAGAGCGGCACGACGAGCGTGGACGCGAGCGGCACGAGGTCCTGGTGCGCCTGCACGTTGTAGTTCGCGAGGAACTGCAGGTGCTGGAAGAGGTTGAGGTCGAGCTGCCCGTCTGCGAGGGCGGGATTGGCCTGCGTGTAGTCCTTGAACCCGACGACCTGGATGTCGATGCCCTCCTTCGCGGCCGCCTTCTCCAGCACGGGCCAGTACGGCGCGGACTGTTCGGTCGTCCCGATCTTCACCGTGACGCTCGTGGCCGCGGCGTCGGCCGAGCCGGTGCTGTTGGCGTTGACGACCGCGACGACACCGCCCACGATGGCGAGGACCGCGACGACGGCGATGCCGACGATCCACGGGGTCGCGGAGCGCTTCGGCTTCTCGGGGAGCGCGGGGACGGTTCCGGGCGGGGTGGCGTCGGGCATGGCTGTGCCTCTCTTGTGAAGGGGTGGGATGTGCCGGCGGACGGTTGGCGGCACATCGAGCCTTCCAAGTGAGGATCGGGAGGGCAAAACGCGTTCCGAAATATGACGACGCGAGTCCGCGCCGTCAGATTTCGGATCTTAGGTGCGAACGCTCTGGCCGGGGGCAACGACCTTCGGAAGAATCGGGGGTACGTGTGCGCCGGAAGCCATTGGGGGACCTCCGGCGCACACCGCACCACTGCCGATCACGCGGGCTGCGCCGCCGACGCCAGGATGCGCACCATGTTGCCCGACGGGTCGCGGAAGGCGCAGTCGCGCGGGCCCCACGGCTGGTCCTTCGGCTCCTGGAGCACTTCGGCGCCGCTGGCGCGCACGCGCTCGAACACGCCGTCGAGGTCGTCCTCGGCGCGGAACACGACGTTCGTCAGCACACCCTTGGCGACGAGCTCCTGGATGGCGTCGCCGTCGGACTGGGACCGGCCGGCGTACGGGTCGGAGAGCACGATCTCCGTGCCCGGCTGCCCCGCGACCCCGAGGGTGATCCAGTGGTGGCCGCCCGACTCGACGTCGTTGAGGACGTCCAGCCCCAGCGCGTCACGATAGAACGCGAGCGACTCCTCGGGGTTCGTGACGGTGATGTGCGAGTACTGAAGCGAAATGGTCATACCGTCACTCTAGGAATGCGGCGCCGGCGGCGCTTCTCCATTCCTGCTCGACTGTTCGCGGTCAGCCGTCCCTGCTTATCCGGGGATCGGCTTCGAGCGCACCGGCCGCGTGCGCTGCTTCGCGATGCAGTTGGGCATCGCGAGCACGGCGCGGTGCTCGCGGGTGCGGTAGCTCGTCGGCGACTCCCCCACCACCTCGGCGAACTTCGAGCTGAACGAGCCGAGCGACGTACAGCCGACCGTCATGCACGCCTCGGTGACGGTCATCCCCTCGCGCAGCAGCGCCATCGCGCGCTCGATCCGCCTGGTCATCAGGTAGCTGTAGGGGGTCTCGCCGTAGACGGCCCGGAACCGGCGCGAGAAGTGCGACGGCGACATGTAGGCGGACGCGGCCATCGTCGGGACGTCGAGCGGCTCGGCGTACTCGCGATCGATCTTGTCGCGCGCTCGTCGCAGGATGACGAGCTCCTCCAGTTCCTCCGGGGACACGCCTCCACCGTAGCTCTCAGGCCCGCGCCTCACCAGCGCCTTCACCCGCGGCGACGGTGGGGACGTGCTGCTGCCGAGGCTCGACCAGCCGGATGAACGCGCTGAGCTCGCCCACCCCGGCCGGCGTCGTCGGCAGGAACTCGGTCAGCTCGGGCGAGTGCACCAGGTACGCCGCCCACTTGGCCCGGGAGATCGCGACGTTGAGCCGGTTCTTCATCAGCAGGAACGACATCCCGCGCGGCACGTCGGCGGCGGACGAGGCGGCGAGGCTGACGATCGCGACGGCGGCCTCCTGGCCCTGGAACTTGTCGACCGTCCCGACCCGCACCTGCGGGAAGCCGGCCGCGTCGAGCAGCTCGCGCACCTCGGCGAGCTGGGCGTTGTACGGGGTCACGACGATGACGTCGTCCTGCCCCAGCGGCGCATCCTCCACGCCGGCGGCGGGGTCGCTCCAGGAGCGGCCGATCAGGTCGTCCACGATGCGGACGACGGCCGCGGCCTCCTCCGGCGACGCCGTCGCGTTGCCGACGTGCTCCACCGGGACCGGGTGCAGACCGGGCTCGACGCCGCCGAGCTCCCGGTCGCGGGTGCTCGGGTACGCGTGCAGCCGGCCCTCGTACGACAGCCGCGACACCGACTCCGCCAGAGCGGGGTGCATCCGGCGGCTCTCGGCGAGGAAGTAGCCGAGCTCGGCCGGGAGCACGTCGTGCCCGGCGCTCACCCAGCCGAGGGCGGAGCCGTCGACCGGCTCGGGATGGCTGCCCTGGCTGACCTGCGGGAGCTGCTGCGGGTCGCCGAGCAGCAGCAGGTTGCGTGCCGCCACGCCGACCGCGATGGTCGACGCGAGCGAGAACTGGCCGGCCTCGTCGACCACGAGCAGGTCGAGGCTCCCACGCGGGATGCGCGCGGCGTTGGCGAAGTCCCAGGCCGTGCCGCCGAGGACGTAGCCGCGGCCCTCGCGCTCGGCCGCGAACTCGAGGTGCCCGTTCCGGCGCAGCGGCGTGAACCGGGGCTCCTCGGCCGCGCCGCTGGGCCCCTTGCCACCGCTGGGCACCTTGCCGACGAGAGCCGGGTCGAGCCCGGTGTCCACGACGCGGTCGAGCAGGTTCTCGACCACCGCATGCGACTGCGCGACCACGCCGACGCGCCAGCCGTGCTCGGCGACGAGGCGGGCGATCACGTGGGCTCCCAGGTAGGACTTGCCGGTCCCGGGAGGTCCCTGCACCGCCAGGTACGAGGCGTCGAGGTCGAGCAGGCTCGCCGTGACGGCGGCGATGCGCCCGCTGCCGTCTTCGGGCCCCTCGGGAGCCAGCGCGCCGGAGCGCGTGCGCGGCGGGGTGCGCCGCAGCAGGTCGACGGTGGCGTTCACGGGCCAGCGGTCGTGCTGACGCGCGGCCAGCAGGTCCGTGCCCCACTCGCGCACCGCTTCGGCGAGCGGACGCGTGTTGGGCGGCGGCGGCGGGGTGAGCGCCATCGGGAGGTGGGGGTACGCCTCCACGTCCTCCGGCAGCGTCTCGCGCACCAGCACCGAGCCGTCGTCGGTGACCGCGATGACGGCGGCGCTGCGCACCGTGCGCGCGCCGGGCTGCGCGCGCAGCAGCCGGAACGGGCCGGGGTACTCGTAGAGCAGGAACGGTCCGGAGTTCTCGCTCACCCGCACCGCGCTGCCCGCGCCCCACTGGCCCGATAGCTGCAGCTCGCGCCGCTCCACCCGCTGGCCCTCGTCCAGATACCAGTCGCGCACCACGCGCACGGACTCCACCACCAGCACGTCGCGGGTGTCGGCCCACTCCTCCACCGGCTGGATGAGCCGGGAGAAGTGGCTCTGCCAGAAGCTCTTCTGCTCGCGCCGGTGGAAGTCGATCGCGGCGGCGGCGAGCGCCACCGCCTCCCGGTCGGGCGTGCGGTGCGGGTCCAGCGGGTCGCCGGCGAACGCGAGCAGCCCCGCGCGTAGCGGGGACTCCTCCGGCGCCGGCTCCAGCTCCTCCAGCGGCGCGGCGCCGATCGGGACGCCGGCCTCGGCGGCGCGGGCGAGCAGCCAGTCGCGGAGGCGGAGCGTCGACACGCAGTCGTAGCGGTTGTAGTCGCCGAGCGCGTCGAGCAGCGGCTGGGCCTCGTCGAAGCGGCCGAGCGCGATCAGGTCGCGGGCGTTCGCGTACTCGGTGATGGAGTCAGCGCCATTCGTGACCTCGCTCTGCCGCAGCTCGGAGCCCATGTAGAGCGGCTCCAGCTTCTTGATGGAGTACGACCGCGATCCGACGCGCACCGACTTGCGCACGAGCGGGTAGAGGTCGACCATCACGTTGTCGCGCAGCAGGCCGTCCACCTCCGCCTCGCCGACGCCGTGCCGAGCGGAGATCGACAGCAGGTGGGTCTGCTCGTAGGCCGCGTAGTGGTAGATGTGCATGCCGGGATACGCGGCGCGACGCTCGCGGACGAACTCCAGGAAGCGCTCCAGCGCCGCGCGCTCCTCGGCGAAGTCGTGCGCCCAGAACGCCGTGAACCTGGCGTCCTGGTCGACCAGCCCGAACAGATAGTCGAGGTTCCAGCGCTCGCCGGCGCCCTCCGTGTAGAGCGGGTCGCCCTCGAAGTCGAAGAAGATGTCGCCCGCGTCGGGCTCCGGGAGGACGGCGAGCACCGGCGCGTTGAAGACGCGCACCGGCGGCGGCGCGCCCTCCACGGCCTTCAGTTGCAGCCGGGCCTGCTCGCGCAGCCCCGAGAGCGTGCCGTCGGGGATGCCCTCGACCGGGCCCGTCGAGGCAGCGAGCGCGTCGATGGTCGTGATGCCCGCCGCGGCGAGGCGCTCGCGCTGCGTGACGCGCATCCCGGCGACCAGCAGGACGTCGTGGGCGGCGATGATCTCCGCGTCGCAGGTGTCGCACCGGCCGCAGACCGTGAACCGCGGGTCGCCCCACCGCACTGGGCCGGGGTCGGCGACGTGCGCGGCGATGATGTCGAGCAGCCGGGCTCGGCGCTTGCCGTAGACCGGCTCGATGTCGGAAAGCCGGTGCTCGCTGACCGAGCCGTCGCCCAGCAGCAGCTCGACAGTGCCGTCGACCTCCACCGCGCCAGCCCCGTCGATCGCGGTGCGCCGGAGCTGATCGGCGTAGGCCGCGAGCTGCAGCAGCGCGGTGACCCGGGCGCTGCGGGCGAGCTTGGAGTCCTGGACGCGGTAGCGGCCGTCGGGCAGCCGCACGATGAAGTCGGCGAAGCCGACGAACGACCCGTCGAAGAAGGTGGCCTGGAAGACGACCTCGCTGCCGCGGGCGAACGCGTCAGCGGTGAGCCGCACCGCCTCCGCGAGGCTCTCGGCGGTCAGCGACTCGGGCCGCGCGATCTCCGCGACGCCGTCGCCGAACCGCTCGCGGTAGCGCTCCAGGATGTGGTGCTCCTGCTCGTCGCCCAGCCGCGACGAGCGCACGTACATCGGATCCTCGACAACTTCGGTCTTCTCCAGCCGGCCCAGCTTGACGTCGAGCGTCCGCAGGAAGGCGAACTCGCACTTGGACGCCTCGGTCAGATCGCTTGCACTGGTGACGATCACACCGTCGAGTAGGAACACACCGCTACGCTATCGGCGGCCGCCGACATCCCGCCCGTGCCCGCGCCCGTGCCTCGGCGCCTCAGCCCTTGGCCGCAGCCTTCATCGCGCGCTTGTGCTCGCGCACCTTGGTGAGCGACTCCGGGGAGACGATGTCGGCGACCGAGCGGTAGCCCTCCGTGCCGTAGTCGCCCGCGGCCTCCCTCCAGCCGGGCGCCTGGAGGCCCTTCTGCTTGCCGAGCAGCGCCAGGAAGATCCTCGCCTTCTGGTCGCCGAACCCGGGCAGCGCCTTCAGCCGGCGCAGCACCTCCGCACCGCTGGGGTCGCCCTGCGTCCAGATCGCCGCCGCGTCGCCGCCCCAGTCGTCGACGATCGCGGCGGACAGCGACTGCAGCCGGCCGGCCATCGACCCGGGGAAGCGGTGCACCGACGGCGTCTGCTTCATCACCGCGACCAGCTCGTCGGGGTCGAGGGCCGCGATCCCCGCAGGGTCGAGCGAGCCGAGGCGGTCGCGCAGCTTGGCGGGGCCGGTGAACGCGGTCTCCATCGCGATCTGCTGGTCGAGCATCATCCCGACGAGCAGGGCGAACGGGGACTGGTCGAGGAGGGCGTCGGCTTCCGCGTCGCCGGTGATCGTGATGGGCATGGACTCATGCTCCCATCCGGCTCAGGCGACGAGCAACAGCACGCCCGCGACCGCGGACAGCAGCGCGAGCAGGAGGGCGACGCCGAGCAGCACGGCGTGCACCCGCAGGAACGCCGTCGCGCGGCCGGCTGCGTCCCTGGCGCGCTGGTCGGACCGCACCCGCGCGAAGAAGCGCGGCCAGGCGATCACGTTGAAGACGGCGTTGAGGAACAGGACGAGAGCGGCGAAGACGGTCATGGTCCCTCCAGCGTAGGCGGAACCGGCCGGCCGAACCGTTCCGCGATGAGCTCCAGCAGGGCGCGGGCGGCTGCTCCGGGGCGGGGATGCGCGAGCACGCTCAGCCGCCAGTCGACGCCGGGCGTCAACGGGCGCAGGACCACGCCAGCCACCCGGTTGACCGTGAGCTCGGGGAGCGCGCCGACGCCGAGCCCCGCGGCCACGAACCGCGGGATCTCGCCCAGGTCGGACACCTCCGTGGCGACCTCGCGGGCGAGCCCCGCCGCGGCGAGCGCACGGTCGAGCGCGACCCGGTTGCCGAAGCCCTCGCGCGCATCCACCCAGCGCTCGGCGGCGAGCTCGGCGAGCGGGACGGCGGAGCGGGCCGCGAGCGGATGCCCCTCGGGGAGGACCGCCACGAACGGCACGTCGGCGAGCGGCAGCACCACGGCGCCGGGCACCGGGTCGGGGAGGCCGTAGAAGGCGACGTCCAGCCGCCCCTGCCTGACGTCGTCCGCCAGTCCGGTGGAACCGCTCGGCGACGGCCCGAGCCGGAGGTCGACGCCGGGGTGCCTGCGCCGGAACTCGCCCATGATCCCGGGGAGGTCGATGGAGGTCAGGTTGGTGAAGATCCCGACGCGCACCACCCCGCGCAGCGGTCCGTCACCCGCGGCGAGGTCGCGCAGCCGCTCGATCGACTGGAGGCCGACGCGGGCCTCGGCGAGCGCGGCCTCCCCCGCGCCGGTGAGCGCGACCCCGTGCGCGTCGCGCTCGAACAGCCGCGTGCCGAGCTCGCGCTCCAGGGCGGCGACCCCGGCCGAGACGGTCGACTGGGCGGCGAAGACGCGCGCGGCCGCGCGGGTGAAGTTGAGCTCCTCGGCGACGGCGACGAAGTACTCGAGCTGGCGGGTGTCCATGCCGACATCCTGTCGATCGTTCTAGCCGATTGCAAGTATCGATTGCTTTCGTTGGACACGATTGTGCGCCCGGGCGCAGGATGTGGGCATGTCGATGAAAGCCCCTGCCTCCTACCCGGCCCCTGCGGCGACGCACTCCGACGCGCGTCCGGGTGCGCGTCCGTGGAACCTCCGCCACGGCGCCGGCTTCTGGATCGTCGCCGCCGCGTTCCTCGCCGTCATGGCGTTCTCGACCATCCCGACCCCGCTGTACGCGCTGTATCAGCAGCGGGACGGCTTCCCGACCTGGGTCGTCACGGTGATCTTCGCCGCGTACGCGGTCGGCGTGATCGCGAGCCTGTTCCTGATCGGGCACCTGAGCGACTGGGCCGGCCGGCGGCGGATGGTGCTGGTCGCGATCGTGCTGGAGCTCGTGGCGGCGGCGCTGTTCCTGGTCTGGAACGACGTGAGCGGCCTCATCGTCGCGCGCCTGATCTCCGGCGTCGGCGTCGGGGCGCTCACCGCGAGCGCGACGGCCCACCTGGGCGAGCTGCGGTCGGTCGCGCGCCCGGAGGAGGGACCGCGTCTGGCGAGCACGGTCTCCACGGTCGTCAACACCGGCGGACTGGCGCTCGGACCGCTGATCGGCGGTGTGTTCGCGCAGTTCCTGCCCGCGCCGCTGCTGCTGCCGTACGCCGTGTTCCTGGTGATCCTGGCCGTCGCGGCGCTGGCGGTCGCCTTCGTTCCGGAGACGGTGGAGCGTGCGGAGGAGCGTCCGGCGTACCGCCCGCAGCGCATCTCGGTGCCTGCGGCCTCCCATGGCGCGTTCTCGGCCGCCGCCGCCGCGGCGTTCGCGGGCTTCGCGGTCTTCGGGCTGTTCACGTCACTCGCGCCGAGCGTGCTCGCCGGGACCTTCCACGTCGCGTCGCACCTGGTGGCCGGGGTGGTGCCGTTCTCGGTGTTCGCGGCGTCCGCGGTCTCGCAGATCGTGTTCGCGCCCGTGCGGTCGCGCACGTCGCTGATCGTGGCGATGGTGCTCGTCGCGGTCGGTCTCGCAGGGTTGGCGGTCGGTGTGCTGGGCGACTCGCTGCCGGTGTTCCTCATCGCGGGCGTGCTGGCCGGCGCCGGTGTCGGCCTGCTGTTCCGGGCGGCCATCCTGGTCGCCGGCTCGCTCGCGGCGCCCGAGCGTCGCGGTGAGGTGCTGGCGGCGATCTTCCTCGTCGCCTACATCGGGCTGGCGCTGCCGGTGCTCCTGGTCGGCGTGGCCCTCATCCTTTGGCCGCTCGTCCCGGTGCTCGTCGCCTTCGTCGCGATCATCGCCGTCCTCGCGGTCGTCGCCGCCCTCCGCATGCTCCCCACCGCCGCCTGACCTCGCCTCCGCCCCACGCCGAGACGGCGCAAAGTCGGGACCAAACCGCCGAGAAGGCAGAGAATGCGCCTTCTCGGCGGCAGCGCGGGGGCTCAGTCCGCGGCGGTGAGCTGCACGCGGAGGGAGTCGACCCGGGTCGCGATCGCGTCGTCCGCGGCCCAGCGCTGCGCCAGCCGGGACAGGATGGCGTTCAGCTCCTCGGCGGTCAGGCCTGTGGCGAGCGTGAGCCGCACCACCAGCTCGTCGCCCGCGAGCCGGTAGCCCGGGTCGCCCGCCGCCAGGTCCACGTCGAGCACACCGAGCTCGGAGCCGACCGACGCCCGGAACGCCTCCGCCACCACGGGGTCGCGGTCGCTCGGCAGCCACGCGTGTCCCTGCGCGAGCGCCCAGACCGCCGGGCGCCGCAGCACGAACTCGGTCTCGGAGGTGGGGTCGAGCACCAGGAGCTCGGTCTCCTCCGAGGCGGCGGCGAGCGCAGCGCGCGGACCGGCTGCCGGGACCGGTCGGGCGGCGGGGTTCCACGCCTGCATCGCCGTCACCGACGAGAACACGGGGAGCACACGGCGTCCGTCCGGCGCCGCGACAGTGACGATGGACAGCTCCTGCGTCTTGTCGATCGCGAGGCCGGCGTCGCTCACGCCCTCCTCCCCCAGCTCGGCGACGAGCGGGATGAGGACGCGCACCGCGCGCACCGCGTCCACCACGGCCTCCGCGCCGACCTCCCCGGCCCGGAACGCGGCGAGCGCACCGAGCAGCTCGGGAGGCGCCGACCCGTCGTCGTCGCCGAAGGGGTTGTCGTCGAACTCGCGGCCCTCCCACGCCTGGCCCGCGGAGTCACCGGCGGAGGCAGTGAAGCCGGCGAGCGTCGCCGCGAACCCGGCCAGCCGATCGGCGCCGGTCGAGGAGGGACCGGGCGACGTCGAGCCGGGCGCCGCCTCCCGGCGGTCGCCCCCGTCCCCGTCCCCCGGCTCAGTGGCCGGCGACATCCAGCGCCTCGGGCAGGGTGAACGCTCCGGCGTAGAGCGCCTTGCCGACGATCGCGCCCTCCAGGCCCAGCGGCACCAGCTCGCGCAGCGCGGCGATGTCGTCGAGGCTGGAGATGCCGCCGGAGGCGACCACCGGGCGCTCGGTGCGCTCCATCACCTGGCGCAGCAGGTCGATGTTCGGGCCCTTGAGGGTGCCGTCCTTGGTCACGTCGGTCACGACGTAACGGGCACAGCCGGCGTCCTCCAGCCGCGCCAGCACGTCCCAGAGGTCGCCGCCTTCGCGCGTCCAGCCGCGGGCCGCCAGCGTCGTCCCGCGCACGTCCAGGCCGACCGCGATCGCCTCGCCGTAACGGCCGATCACGTTCGCCGCCCACTCGGGGTTCTCCAGCGCCGCCGTGCCGAGGTTGACCCGGGTGGCGCCGATCGCCAGCGCGTGCTCCAGCGACGCGTCGTCGCGGATGCCGCCGGAGAGCTCGATGTTGACGCCCTTGGTCTGGTGGATGACCTTCTTGAGGAGGTCGCGGTTGTCGCCCCGGCCGAACGCGGCGTCCAGGTCGACCAGGTGGATCCACTCGGCGCCGGCGTCCACCCATTCGGCGGCCGCGTCGACCGGGTCGCCGTAGCTGGTCTCGCTGCCGGCCTCGCCCTGCGTCAGCCGCACGGCCTTGCCGTCGGCGACGTCGACGGCGGGCAGCAGGACCAGCTTGGGCGTGTTCGTGAGTTCGCTCATGTCGTGTGTTTCCTCTGTCGGGGTCGTTCGGGTCCGCATCGCGGACGGGGATCGTCGCTAGAGCGAGCCGATCCAGTTGCGCAGGAGTCTCAGCCCCGCCTCGCCGGACTTCTCCGGGTGGAACTGGGTCGCGCTGAGCGGCCCGTTCTCCACCGCGGCGATGAAGCGCGAGCCGTGCTCGGCCCAGGTCACCCGCGGCTGCGGGAACGGCCCGGTGGCCTCCAGCGTCCAGTCCTGCGCGGCGTACGAGTGGACGAAGTAGAAACGCTCGTCGCGGATGCCGTCGAACAGCACGGAGTCCTCCGGCGCCTCCACCGTGTTCCAGCCCATGTGCGGGACGACGTCGGCGCGGAGCAGGTCCACCGTGCCCGGCCACTCGCCGAGCCCCTCGGCCGCGGTGCCGTGCTCGACGCTGTGCTCGAACAGCACCTGCATGCCGACGCAGACGCCGATCACCGGCCGGCCGCCCGCGAGCCTGCGGTCGATGACCTCGTCGCCGTGCGAGCGGCGCAGCGCCTCCGCGACCGCGGCGAACGCGCCGACGCCGGGGACGAACAGGCCGTCGGCCTCCTGCGCGCGCCGGCGGTTGCCGGTGAGCTCGACGTTAGCCCCTGCGGCCTCCAGCGCCTTGACCGCGGAGTGGACGTTGCCTGTCCCGTAGTCGAAGACGACGACGTCGGGTGCGCTCACAGCGCGCCCTTGGTCGACGGGATGCCGGACACCAGCGGGTCGAACGCCTTCGCCTGCCGGAACGCGCGCGCGAACGCCTTGAACTCGGCTTCCGCGATGTGGTGCGGGTCGCGGCCGCCGACCACCGTGACGTGCACGGTCAGCCCGGCGTTGAACGCGATGGCCTCGAACACGTGCCGCACCATCGACCCGGTGAAGTGCCCGCCGATCAGGTGCAGCTCGAACCCGGCCGGCTCGCCGCCGTGCACCAGGTAGGGGCGTCCGGAGATGTCGACCACGGCCTGCACGAGCGCCTCGTCGAGCGGGACGAGGGCGTCGCCGTAGCGGGAGATGCCCGCCTTGTCGCCGAGCGCCTTCTTGATGGCCTGGCCGAGGACGATCGCGACGTCCTCCACCGTGTGGTGCACATCGATGTCGGTATCGCCGCTCGCCCGCACCGTCAGGTCGGTGAGCGAGTGCTTGGCGAACGCGGTCAGCAGGTGGTCGTAGAACGGGACCGACGTGCGGATGTCGGACGCCCCGGTGCCGTCGAGGTCGAGGGTGAGCTCGATGCTCGACTCGCTGGTCGCGCGCTGAAGCTGGGCGGTCCGATTCGTCATGACTGCGAGCTTACCGACTGGCCGGAGGCCGCCACCGCTCCAGACGGGCGCCCGAGGGAGCGCAGCGCCTCCAGGAACGCGGTTGTCTCGGTCTCGGTGCCCGCGGTGACCCGGAGGTGGTTCGGGATGCCGACGTCGCGGATGAGAACGCCGCGCTCCAGCAGCGCCTCGAACACCGCGTGCGGGTCCTCTACGCCGCCGAACAGCACGAAGTTGCTCCCGCTGCGGTGCGGGAGGTAGCCGAGCTCCGCCAACTCCACCACGAGCCGGTCCCGCTGCCCGCGGATCTCGCCGACCATCGCGAGCATCTCGTCCGAGTGCGCCAGCGCCCCGAGCGCGGCGGCCTGCGTGAGCGCGGACAGGTGGTACGGGAGCCGCACGAGCCGAAGGGCGTCGACCACGGCGGGGTCGGCGGCCAGGTAGCCCACCCGTGCCCCCGCGAACGCGAAGGCCTTGCTCATGGTCCGCGAGATCAGTAGGCGCTCGCGCCCGGGCAGCAGAGTGAGCGCCGACGGCTCGCCTTCCGGCATGAACTCGGCGTACGCCTCGTCCACGATCACGATGCCGCGCGCCGCGGCGTAGACGGCCTCGATCGTCTCGAGGGAGAGCGGAGTCCCCGTCGGGTTGTTCGGCGAGCAGAGGATGACGATGTCCGGATCGTGCTCCCGCACGGCGGCCGCCGCGGTCTCCGGCGACAGCTCGAAGTCGGCGTCGCGCCCGGCGGCGATCCAACTCGTCCCGGTGCCGGAGGCCAGCAGCGGATACATGGAGTACGTGGGAGCGAACCCGAGGAGGCTGCGCCCCGGCCCGCCGAACGCCTGCAGGATGTGCTGCAGCACCTCGTTGGATCCGTTCGCGGCCCAGAGCTGTTCGGCCGCGAGCCCGTGCCCGAGGTAGCGGGCGAACGCCTCCCGCAACTCGGTGAACTCGCGGTCGGGGTAGCGGTTCACCCCCGTCACGGCTACGGCGACCCGCGCGACGATGTCGGCGGCGACGTCCTCCGGGACTGGATGCGTGTTCTCGTTCACGTTCAACGCGACGGGCACGACCTTCTGCGGCGCCCCGTACGGGGTGCGACCGCGCAGGTCATCACGGATCGGAAGATCGGAGAGTGAGGTCACCCCTCAATGGTAGCCAGCGCCACTGAAGGCTTCCGCCGTGTGACGCCCCGCTGCGTACCCCGTCCCGGCCGCAGCGCCACCGCCCCTACTTCCCGTCGTACTGCGTCGGGATGGCTAGCTGCTGCCCCGGCGTCACGACCGCCGAGGACAGCCCGTTGAGGTTCACCAGATCGGCGATCACATTGCGCGGGTCGGCGTTGGGCGCGATGCGGGACGCGACCGACCACAGGGAGTCGCCCGACTGCACCGTCACGTAGTGGAAGGTCACGTGCGCCTGCTCCCCCGTGGCCGCCGCGCCTCCGCCGTTGAGCGCGAACACCATCGCCCCGATCACGATCGGCAGCGCGACGAGCATCGTCAGCACGGCCCGCCCGCGCCGCGTGAGCCGCAGCCGAACACGTCCAGCAGCCTGCGCGCCACTCGCCGCAACGTTGTTCATCGCAACGTTGTTCATCCCAACGGTGTGCATAACCACTGCGCTCATGTCGTGACCTCCAAAGGCTTCGGTCGAAGCTCTGTTCCGAATATATCTTCGAATGTTCGAGACCGCAATGCTCGGGCCGGCGGAAAATACCGCAGGTATTTCGAGACACACTCGAACACATGTTTGTCGGGCAGCCGAACTGTGGATACAGTTTCGATTGTCTGGACGTAAGACAACCAGGCACCACCGACATTCGGTTCCCCCGGGTGACGGCGACGGTCACGAAGGGACGAGCGTGTCGAACGAGAACCAGGCTCCGCGCACGCGGCGCCGCAAGAACCTCAGCGAGAAGCAGCTCGCCATCCTCGACGTGATCCAGCGTTCCGTGAGCTCGCGGGGCTACCCGCCGAGCATGCGCGAGATCGGCGACGCCGTCGGCCTCTCCAGCCTCTCGTCCGTCACCCACCAGCTCAACCAGCTCGAGCTGAGCGGCTACCTGCGCCGCGACCCGAACCGGCCGCGCGCGCTGGAGATCCTCATCGACGTCCCGTCGGCGACCGCTCCCGATTTCGAGAACCAGACCCCCGTCGGCGACGCCGCGATGGTCCCGCTCGTCGGCCGCATCGCCGCCGGTGTCCCGATCACCGCCGAGCAGCAGGTGGAGGAGGTCTTCCCCCTCCCCCGCCAGCTCGTCGGCAACGGCGAGCTCTTCATGCTCAAGGTGGTCGGCGAGTCGATGATCGACGCCGCCATCTGCGACGGCGACTGGGTGGTCGTCCGCACCCAGAACACCGCGGAGAACGGCGACATCGTGGCGGCCATGCTGGACGAGGAGGCCACCGTCAAGGTCTTCCGCCAGCGCGACGGCCACACCTGGCTGCTCCCCCGCAACTCGAACTTCGAGCCGATCCTGGGCGACTACTCGACCATCCTCGGCAAGGTCGTCGCCGTCCTCCGCGCCGTCTGACCCGATCTACCTGACAGGACACGCCGTCTCGGCCCGCGCCGAGACGGCGTGTCCTGTCAGTTGGATCACGCCCAGCCGAGCTCCTGGAGGCGGGCGTCGTCCAGGCCGAAGTAGTGGCCGATCTCGTGGACGAGGGTGATCCGCACGCGGGAGCGCAGCTCCTCCACCGTCTCGCAGCTCGCCTCGAGGTTGTTGCGGAACAGCGTGATCCGGTCCGGCAGCTCGCCGAACCCGTAGACCCCGCGCCGTGTCAGCGGATGGCCGGTGTACAGCCCGTAGAGCCGGGGCCGCGCGCCCGGCGGCTGGTCCTGGATGATGATCGCCACGTTCTCCAGCGGCCGCACCATGTCGTCCGGCAGGCTGTCGAAGACGTCGTCCACCAGCGCATCGAACTCGTCGTCGGCCATTTTCATCATGAGCCCAGCCTCACCATGCGCTCATCATCCCCGAACCGGCGGAGGCCGCGCTCCCACGTCCGCGCACAGCGGAACGTCGACAGCGCGGCCTCGCCGGCAGGAGGGATCAGGCCGTGACGCCCACCCGCTCCCGCACGTCGCGCGTCGCCGCGAGGATGTTGCGCAGCGACGCCACCGTCTCGTCGTACCCGCGGGTCTTGAGCCCGCAGTCCGGGTTCACCCAGAGCTGACGGCCCGGGATCGCGCTGAGCGCCGTCTCCAGCAGCTCGGTCACCTCGGCGACAGACGGCACGCGCGGCGAGTGGATGTCGTAGACGCCCGGGCCGATGCCGTGCTCGAAGCCGGAGCGCTGGATGTCGTGGACGACGTCCATCCGGCTGCGCGCGGCCTCGATGCTGGTCACGTCCGCGTCGAGGTTGCGGATCGCGTCGATGACCACGCCGAACTCCGAGTAGCAGAGGTGCGTGTGGATCTGCGTCGCGTCCGCCACGCCGGAGGTCGCGAGCCGGAACGAGCCCACCGACCAGTCGAGGTAGGCGGCCTGGTCGGCGCGCTTGAGCGGCAGCAGCTCGCGCAGCGCCGGCTCGTCCACCTGCACGACCCGGATGCCCGCGGTCTCCAGGTCGGCGATCTCGTCGCGGAGGGCGAGGGCGACCTGCCGCGCGGTCTCGCCGAGCGGCTGGTCGTCGCGCACGAACGACCAGGCGAGGATCGTGACCGGCCCGGTCAGCATGCCCTTGACCGGCTTCTCGGTCAGCGTCTGGGTGTAGGTCGACCAGTCCACGGTGATCGGCTTCGGCCGGGACACGTCGCCCCAGAGAATCGACGGCCGCGTACAGCGCGATCCGTACGACTGCACCCAGCCGTTGCGGGTTACCGCGAACCCGTCCAGGTTCTCGGCGAAGTACTGCACCATGTCGTTGCGCTCGGGCTCGCCGTGCACGATGACGTCGAGGCCGATCTCCTCCTGGAGGTCGACGACGCGCTTGATCTCGGCCTGCATGCGGCCGAGGTACTCCGCCTCGTCGATGACTCCCGCGACGAGCTGAGCGCGCGAGCGCCGGATGTCCGCCGTCTGCGGGAACGACCCGATCGTGGTCGTCGGCAGGAACGGCAGGTGCAGCGCCTCGTCCTGTGCCGCCTGCCGCGCGCCGTACTCGCCGCGGCGGAAGTCCGCACGGGTCAGCGCGGCCTCGCGCGAACGCACGGCGTCGACCCGCACGCCCGGGGCGGAGGCACGGTCGGCGAGCGCCGCCGTCGCCGCGGTGAGCTCGTCCTGCACGGCCTCGTGGCCGTCCACGATGCCGCGCGCCAGCACCGCCACCTGACCGACCTTCTGGTCGGCGAACGCGAGCCAGGTCTTCAGGCGCGCGTCGAGGTCCGGCTCGTCGTCCACGTCGTGCGGGACGTGCTGCAGGGAGGTGGAGGTCGACACCGCGACGTCCGGGCTCAGGGAGAGCAGCTCGGTCAGCGTCCCGAAGGCCGCCTCCAGGTCGCCGCGCCAGATGTTGTGGCCGTCGATCACGCCGCCGACGAGGGTCTTGCCCGCCAGCGCGGTGCGCGTGGCCGCGTCGAGCCCGGCCGGGACGCTGCCCCGCACCAGGTCGAGGGAGATGGCCTCCACCGGCGACACGGCGAGCACGGGGAGGGCGTCGTCCAGGCTGCCGTACGGCGCCGCGACGAAGATCGCGGGCCGCTCTGCCGCACCGCCCAGGTCCGCGTAGGCCGCACGGGCGGCCTCCAGCACCTCGGTGCGCGGCTCGTCGATGCTCTCGGAGACGAGCGCCGGCTCGTCGAGCTGCACCCACGGCGCGCCGGCAGCGGCCAGCCGGGCCAGCAGCTCGCGGTACACCGGCAGCAGGTCGGCGAGGCGCGACAGCGGGCGGAAGCCCTCCGGCGCCTCGTCGCTCGCCTTGCTGAGCAGCAGGAAGGTGACGGGGCCGACGATCACCGGACGGGTGACGAACCCGGCCGCGCGGGCCTCCTCGAACTCCCGCACGATGCGGTCGGACGCGAGCCGGAAGGCCGTCTCCGGGCCGAGCTCCGGCACGAGGTAGTGGTAGTTGGAGTCGAACCACTTGGTCATCTCCAGCGGGGCCTTGTCGCCCTCGCCGCGGGCGATCGTGAAGTAGCCGGCCAGGTCGACGGAGCCGTCCGTCCCGGCGAGCCCGGCGAACCGCGACGGGATGGCGCCGACCGTCACTGCGGCGTCGAGCACCTGGTCGTAGAAGCTGAAGCTCTCCGGGATCGCCGCGTCGTCGCGGCCGAGCCCGAGCGCGGCGAGCCGCTCCCGGGTGGCGGCGCGCAGCGCGGCGGCCGTGGCCTCCAGCTCCTCGGCGGTGGTCTGCCCGGCCCAGAACGCCTCGACGGCCTTCTTGAGCTCACGGCGCCGGCCGATGCGCGGGTAGCCGATGATGGTGCCCACCGGGAAGGCGGAACGGGTGGTGGTGTCGGTCATGCGGGGTCGCCTGCTTTCTGCGAGGGGGTGGAGGTGGTGGATGAGGCCGGATCCAGCAGACCGACCCTCTCGAGCACCGAGAGGACGGCGGAGTGCTGGTTGAACGTGTAGAGGTGGATGCCGGGGGCGCCGCCGTCGAGCAGCCGCTGCGCCAGGCGCGCCGTCCACTCGATGCCGAGCTCGCGACGGCCCTCGTCGTCCGGCTCGACTTCGAGCTGGATGGCGAGGTCGCTCGGGAGGTCCTCGCCGCTGAGCTCCAGCATCCGGGCGAGCCGTGCGGGCGAGGTGACCGGCATGATGCCGGGCAGGATGGGGAAGGCCACACCGGCCTCCTTCGCCCGCTGGGCGAACGAGAGGTAGTCCTCGGCGTGGAAGAAGAGCTGGGTGATCCCGAGATTGGCGCCGGCCGCCTGCTTGGCGAGCAGGGCGTCGATGTCCTGCGACACGGACCGGGACGGGTGCCCGTGCGGGAACGCCGCGACCGCGATCTGCACGTGCTCGCGCTGCGACAGCACGGCCTGCGCCCGCAGCCCCGGCACGGGGAGCGCGTCGTACGGGACACGCTCGGCCTGCACCCGGTGGATGAGCTGCACGAGCTCGGCGGAGCTCTTGATGTCGCCCAGGCCGTCGTCCCCCGGCGCGAGGCCCGCGGGCGGGTCGCCGCGCACCGCCAGGAAGCGCCGGATGCCGGCGTCCAGGAACTCGCGGATGAGCCGGTTCGCCTCGGTGTGCGTGGACCCGACGCAGGTCAGGTGCGCCATCGGGCTGACGTCGGTCTGCTCCAGGATGTAGCGCAGCACCTCCAGCGACGACGAGCGCGACGAGCCGTTGGCCCCGTAGGTCACCGAGATGAAGTCGGGACCGGCGGCGGCCAGGCGGTCGATCGTCGCGGGCAGCGCGGCCGCGGCGCGCTCATTGCGCGGCGGGTACAGTTCGAACGAGAACCGCGCGTCGGTACAGTCCATGATTCCTCGGGTGTCGATCAGCGTCACAGGCGGCCTCCTCCGGTCGACGTCGGAAACGTCGAAATGGAGGGGCGGGCGGGTGCCGGGCTCGGCTGTCGCACCACGTCAGCGGTCGCCCGCTTCGGTTGTGTAGGCACAGTAACAACGACGGAGGCCGGGCGGAACCCGCTGCGTCATCTGGCGACACAGTGGTTCCGCCCGGCCTTTCTGCCGGTGCTCGCGCGCCTTAGACGGCGAACGGTTCGAACACGGACTGGTACTCGGGCATGATCCGCGCCCGCACCCGCGTGCCGTCCTCCACGTACTCGGTCGAGAGCACGCGGCCGCGCTCGTGCAGCGCCGAGATGAGGTCGCCGCGGTCGTACGGGACGACCAGCTCCACCTCGACGGACGGGTCGGGCAGCAGGCGTGCGATCGCCGCGAGCACCTCGTCGATGCCCTCCCCGGTCCGGGCGGACGCGAAGATCGCGCCAGGCTCCAGGCCGCGCAGGACGAGCCGGTCGTCGGCCGGGATGAGGTCGGCCTTGTTGAACACCACGATCTCCGGGATGTCCCGCGCGCCGACCTCGCCGATCACGTCCCGGACGGTCGCGAGCTGCGACGCCGGGTCGGGGTGCGAGCCGTCGACCACGTGCAGGATGACGTCGGAGTCGGCGACCTCCTCCAGCGTCGAGCGGAACGCCTCCACGAGCTGGTGCGGCAGGTTGCGCACGAAGCCGACCGTGTCGGCCAGAGTGTAGAGGCGGCCGTCGGCGGTCACCGAGCGGCGCACGGTCGCGTCCAGTGTCGCGAACAGGGCGTTCTCCACGAGCACGCCCGCCTTGGTCACCCGGTTCAGGAGGCTGGACTTGCCCGCGTTCGTGTACCCGGCGATCGCGACGGAGGGCACCGAGTTGCGGTTGCGGTTCGCCCGCTTCGCTTCACGCGCCGGCTTGAAGCCGGCGATCTGCTTGCGCAGCTTCGCCATGCGCGTGTGGATGCGGCGGCGGTCGAGCTCGATCTTCGTCTCACCCGGTCCGCGCGAACCCATGCCCGCGCCCGCGCCGCCCACCTGGCCACCGGCCTGGCGGGACATCGACTCGCCCCAGCCGCGCAGGCGCGGGAGCAGGTACTCGAGCTGCGCGAGCTCGACCTGCGCCTTGCCCTCGCGGCTCTTGGCGTGCTGGCTGAAGATGTCGAGGATGACGGCCGTGCGGTCGATCACCTTGACCTTCACCACGTCCTCCAGCGCGCGCCGCTGACTGGGCGCGAGCTCGGTGTCGGCGATGACGGTGTCCGCGCCGAGCGCCCGGACGACCCCGGTCAGCTCCTCCGCCTTGCCGCGCCCGAGGTACGTGCTGGGGTCGGGATGCGGCCGCCGCTGCAGGAGGCCGTCGAGCACCGCGGCGCCCGCGGTCTCGGCGAGGGCGGCGAGTTCGCGCAGCGAGTTCTCCGCGTCCTGCAGCGAGCCCTGCGAGTACACGCCGATGAGCACGACGTTCTCGAGCCGCAGCTGCCGGTACTCGACCTCCGTGACGTCCTCGAGCTCGGTGGAGAGCCCGGAGACCCGTCGGAGCGCCGCGCGCTCCTCGCGCTCGAACTGCTCGCCGTCGTGGCCGTGGCCGTCGGTGTCATTCGACTGGAGCGCCTGGGCTCCGGAGCCGAACAGCGTCACGGTGGCGCGGTTCTGCTGGGTGGCGAGCACGCGCGCGACGACATCGTCGACGGTGTGTTCTGCGGTGTGGTCCGCGGTCACTTCCGCGGTCTGCTCTTCGAAATCTGTTCGTTCGGTCATTCACTGTCCCCTGATCCAGGTGGGGTACACCCTAGTCGGTCTGTTCTGCCGTGTTTGTCTGATGGTCCGCGTCCTGTACGGTCCTCTATATGGCCAGCGGAGATCACTACTTCTCACCCGCTCCCGAGAGCGAATTGAACCTGCGGCCGTTCACCGCACGCCTGGCGGGCCAGACGTACGAATTGGTGACGGCGAACGGGATCTTCAGCCCCGAGCGCATCGACATGGGTACGCGAGTGCTCCTCGACCATGTCCCCTCCGCGCCGCCCGGCGGTCAGTTCCTCGACCTCGGCTGCGGCTGGGGACCTCTGGCTCTCACACTTGCTCTCGAATCCCCTCATGCGACCGTCTGGGCGGTCGACGTCAACACCCGAGCACTGGACGTGGTGCGCCTGAATGCGCAGAAGCTCGGTCTGACAAATGTTAACCCCGTGACGCCGGATGATGTTCCCGAGTCGGTGGAATTCACAACCATCTGGTCCAATCCGCCCATCCGGGTCGGCAAGAACGAGCTGCACGACATCCTGCAGCGCTGGCTGCCGCGGCTGGAGCCGGGCTCGGACGCATGGCTGGTCGTGCAGCGCAACCTCGGCAGCGACTCGCTGCAGCGCTGGATCCAGGCGACGATGCCCGAACTGACGACGACCCGCGCCGCCATCTCCAAGGGCTACCGCGTCCTCCGCACCCGGCGCGCGGCGGAGGGCTGAGCGCCCCGCACGTTCGTCTCAGGCGAGTTCGAGGGTGCCGGTGTAGACCAGCTCGGCCGGGCCGGAGAGCGCGACGTGCTCGCCGTCCTCGGTCGGGAACATCCGCACGCCCACGGTGCCGCCCGGCACCTCCACGCGCCACTGGTCGGGCGCGCCGGAGCCGGCCCAGTGCCGCACGGCCAGCGCCGCCGCGGCCGCGCCCGTGCCGCACGAGAGCGTCTCGCCGCTCCCCCGCTCGTGCACGCGCATCCGGATGCGGCCGACGCCGTCGCGCACGAGCGGCTCCTGCGGAACGACGAACTCGACGTTGGCGCCGTCCTCGGGCTCCGGCTCGATGTGCGGGATGTAGGTGAGGTCGGCGACCTCCAGCTCGGACTCGTCGGCGACCGCGACGACCACGTGCGGGTTGCCCATGTCGATGCCGAGACCGGGGCGCGCGACCGGCAGCTCCTTGGCGCGCACCAGCGGCTCGCCGCCGTCGAGGCTCCACCGGCCGAGGTCGACCTGGAACCCGGTGAGGTTGCGCTGCACGTCGCGCACGCCGGAGCGGGTGCCGATCGGGAGGGTGTCGCCGTCGGCGAGCTCGGCGAGCCCGGACGCCAGCAGGTAGCGCACGTACACGCGGATGCCGTTGCCGCACATCTCGGCGACGGAGCCGTCGGCGTTGTAGTAGTCCATGAACCACTCGGCGCCGTCGTCCTCCGCGAGCGCTTCCGCGCCCTCCGGCAGGTGCGTGGAGCGGACCGCCCGGATCATGCCGTCGGCGCCGATCCCGAAGTGCCGGTCGCAGATCGCGGCGATCTGCTGCGGCGTCAGCGGCAGGCGCCCGTCCGGGTCGGAATAGAGCACGAAGTCGTTGCCGGTCCCCTGACCCTTGGTGAAGTGGAGCGTCGCCATCGCCCCAGCCTATCGGGCGCCGACTCAGCGAATGCCGAGGGAGTCCAGGGCTGTGGCGGTGAGATCGGGATCGTCGTAGTCGAGCCAGTGGATGCCGGCGTAGCGCTTGAACCAGCTCACCTGCCTGCGCGCGTACCGCCGGGTGAGCTGCTGGGTGGCCGCGACGGCCTCCGCGCGGGTCAGCTCGCCCTTCACCTCCGCCAGCGCCTGGGCGTAGCCGATCGCGCGGCGGGCGGTCACCCCGTCCTCCAGGCCGAGCGGGATCAGCCGCCGCACCTCATCGGTGAGCCCGTCGCGCCACATCCGCTCGACCCGCGCGTCGAGCCGGAGGACGAGCTCCTCGCGCGGCGCCGCGAGCCCGAGCACGACGGTCGGGCGCCAGTACTGCGGCTCGTCCGGGAGGGCGCCGCTGACGGACTGTCCCGTGAGCTCGGCGACCTCCAGTGCGCGGACGATCCTGCGCCCGTTGGACGACCCGATGCGCTGCGCCGCCTCCGGGTCGACCTCCACCAGCCGCCGGAACAGCATCCCCGGCCCCTGCGCCTCCAGTTCGGCCTCCAGCCGCGCCCGGAGCTCCGGGTCGGTGCCGGGGAACCGGAAGTCGAAGATCACGCTGGACACGTACAGCCCGGACCCGCCGACGAGGATGGGCGTCGCCCCCCGCCCGAGGATCTCCTCGACCACCCGCCGCGCCTCGGGCTGGTAGCGCGCGACGGTGGCCTCCTCTGTCACGTCGAGGATGTCGAACAGGTGGTGCGGCACGCCGCGCCACTCGGCCTGCGGAAGCTTCGCAGTGCCGATGTCCATGCCCCGGTAGAACTGCATCGCGTCCGCGTTGACGACCGCGGCGTCGCGGCCGTGTGCGCGGAGTGCCTCCGCAAGGGCGAGCGAGAGCTCAGTCTTGCCGGTGCCGGTGGCGCCGACGATGGCGATGATGCCGGGGGTGGTGGGGTCGGGCAGAGCCGCGGCGGGCGCGCTCAGCGCTGGCCGTCCGACGGGTCGTAGATCGGCATCGTGCCGACGCCCGGGGAGCTCAGCGGGTCGCGCGGGCGCAGCGTGGGCAGGCCGAGCGACACCCGGCCGACCGCCTGCGCGCCGTCGCCGTGGGCCGGCACTGCGCACGACTCGGCCTCCGCGCGGTCCCACGCGTCGCCCGCGCGGGTGCGGCGGATGGCGAGCGGTGCGCCGTCGACGCTGTCCGCGATCAGATAGTGCGGCGCCGCCTGCGTGATCCGCACGGTGACCACGTCGCCGGGGCGCGGCGCGTCGGAGCCGTCCGGCAGCTCGAAGTGGACGAGGCGGCTGTCGCGCGCCCGGCCGCTCAGGCGGTGCGTGTCGGCGTCCTTGCGGCCCTCCCCGTTGGCCACCAGCAGCTCGACCTCGCGACCGATCAGGCGCTCGTTCTCCTCCAGGGAGATGCGCTCCTGGAGAGCGATCAGGCGCTCGTAGCGCTCCTGCACGACCTCCTTCGGCACCTGGTCGGCCATGTCCGCCGCCGGCGTGCCCGGGCGGATCGAGTACTGGAACGTGAACGCGGACGCGAACCGGGCCTGCTCCACGACGCGCATCGTCTCGAGGAAGTCATCCTCGGTCTCGCCGGGGAAGCCCACGATGATGTCGGTGCTGATCGCCGCGTCCGGCAGCTTGGCGCGCACGCGGTCGAGGATGCCGAGGAACTTCTCGGACCGGTACGAGCGGCGCATCGACTTGAGGATGCGGTCCGAGCCGGACTGCAGCGGCATGTGGAGCTGCGGCATGACGTTCGGCGTCTCCGCCATCGCGTCGATGACGTCGTCGGTGAACGCGGCCGGGTGCGGGCTGGTGAAGCGGATGCGCTCCAGGCCCTCGATCTCCCCCGCCGCGCGCAGCAGCTTGCTGAATGCCTGGCGGTCGCCGAACTCGACGCCGTAGGAGTTGACGTTCTGGCCGAGCAGCGTCACCTCGATGGCGCCGTCCTCGACCAGCGTGCCGATCTCGGCGAGGATGTCGCCGGGACGGCGGTCCTTCTCCTTGCCGCGCAGCGACGGCACGATGCAGAAGGTGCAGGTGTTGTTGCAGCCGACCGAGATGGACACCCAGCCCGAGTAGGACGAGTCGCGCTTGGTGGGCAGCGTGGACGGGAAGGTCTCGAGGGACTCCAGGATCTCGATCTCCGCCGCGTCATTGTGCCGCGCGCGTTCGAGCAGGCCGGGCAGCGAGCCCATGTTGTGCGTGCCGAAGACGACATCGACCCAGGGCGCCTTCTCGAGGATGACGTTCTTGTCCTTCTGAGCGAGGCAGCCGCCGACGGCGATCTGCATGCCCGCGTGGCGGCGCTTCACCCCGGCGAGGTGGCCGAGGTTGCCGTACAGCTTGTTGTCGGCGTTCTCCCGGACCGCGCAGGTGTTGATCACGACGATGTCCGCCTCGGCGCCGTCCGCCGGGACGTAACCTGCGGCCTCCAGCGAGCCGCTGAGCCGCTCGGAGTCGTGCACGTTCATCTGGCAGCCGAACGTGCGCACCTCGTACGTCCGCGGACGGCCGTCCTCGGTAAGGGCGGCCGGGGACGGCTCGAAGACGCGGGAGTGCTCGATGGTGCTCATGATGCGTACGATTCTACGTTCGACCGGGACGGGAATCGAACGACCGCCCCGGCCCCCGTTCGCGCCTACTGGAATCGCACTCCGCCGCGACGCCCACGCGTGGCGAACGCCGCGTCCATCGCCTGCCGGACCACCGAGGAGTCGTAGCCCTTGCGCGCGAGGAACCCGTGGAGTCGCCGCCGCGCGGTCTCGTCGTCGTACGACGAGAGCTGCCCGATCCGCTTGACGGCCAGCTCGGTCGCCCGCTCCAGCTCGTCCTCGTCCGCGATGTCGGCCAGTGCCTCCTCGATCAGCTCGGGGTCGATGTGCCGCCGCTTCAGGTCGAGCTCGATCGCCGACCGCCCGAGCCCCTTGCGGCTGTGCTGCGTGAACGCCAGCGTCGCCGCGAGCGATGCGTCGTCGATCACGCCCATCGCATGGAGCCGATCGAGCTCTGGGCCGAACACCTCCGGAGCGATCTCCCGCTTGGTGAGCAACTGCTCCAGCTCCCACCGCGACATCCCCCGCCGCGCGAGCTGTCGGATCGTGAGCCCCGACGCCTTCCGCGACAGCCGCTCGGTCTCCTCGTCGTCCGCGGACGCGGCTTCGGCGTCGAGCGAAGCGCTCGGGTCGGGCGAAGCGGTGGGATCCACCGCCTTGGAACGCCGCACCGGCTCCCCCGCCCACGTGTTGTTCCACCGCTCGGACGCTTCATCCGAACCCCCAGCCGCCGACTCCTGCGCTCCCGGAAGCTCCGCCACCGGCCGCACCACCCCCGGCTCATTCGAACGCTCACGCTTCGAGTTCGCCGACGCAGACCCCGACCTCGCCGAACGACGCAACGGCGTCACCGGAGCCACATGGTCAGCCCCGTCGCCCCCGGCACCCGACGCTTCGGAAGGAAATCTCACGACCACGACGGCCCCTCCACATTCTTCTCCCGCTGACGTCAGTGCTGCTCGCTCTCGCCGCCCGACTCACGCCGAGCCCGCGCTCACGCCCCCTTACGGGCCTGCAGCTTCTTCTCCAGCGAGTCCACGTTGTCCGCCTCCGCCGGCGCCGCGACCGCGTTCGGGTCCGCGACGATGCCGAGCTTGATCAGGATCTTCTTCTCGATCTCGGCGGCGATGTCGGGGTTCGCGATGAGGAAGTTGCGCGCGTTCTCCTTGCCCTGGCCGAGCTGGTCGCCCTCGTAGGTGTACCAGGCGCCGGACTTCTTGACGATGGCGTGCTCGACACCGAAGTCGATCAGGCTGCCCTCGCGCGAGATGCCGACACCGTAGAGGATGTCGAATTCGGCCTGCTTGAAGGGCGGCGCCATCTTGTTCTTCACGACCTTGACGCGGGTGCGGTTTCCGACCGCCTCGGTGCCGTCCTTCAGGGTCTCGATGCGGCGGATGTCGAGTCGCACCGACGCGTAGAACTTGAGCGCCTTACCACCCGCGGTGGTCTCGGGGCTTCCGAAGAAGACGCCGATCTTCTCGCGAAGCTGGTTGATGAAGATCATCGTGGTGTTCGTCTGGTTGAGCCCACCGGTGAGCTTGCGGAGCGCCTGCGACATGAGGCGCGCCTGGAGGCCGACGTGGGAGTCACCCATCTCGCCCTCGATCTCGGCGCGGGGCACGAGCGCGGCCACGGAGTCGATCACGATGAGGTCGATGGAGCCGGAGCGCACGAGCATGTCGGCGATCTCGAGCGCCTGCTCACCGGTGTCGGGCTGCGACACGAGCAGGGCGTCGATGTCGACGCCGAGCTTGCGGGCGTACTCCGGGTCGAGCGCGTGCTCGGCGTCGATGAAGGCCGCGATGCCGCCGGCCCGCTGGGCGTTGGCGATGGCGTGCAGGGTCAGCGTGGTCTTACCGGAGGACTCCGGACCGTAGATCTCGACGATTCGGCCGCGGGGCAGACCCCCGATGCCGAGGGCCACGTCGAGCGCGATCGACCCGGTGGGGACGACCTCGACGGGGGCGCGCTCGTCGCTGCCCAGTCGCATGACCGAGCCCTTGCCGAACTGACGGTCGATCTGGGCGAGCGCGGTCTCGAGCGCCTTCTCGCGGTCTGCGGGTGATGGCATTGCGGTTCTCCTTCGTGGGCTTCGCTGACGAGTTCGACTGTATGGCCGACCGCCGACACTCCGGGCGTCGGCCAATGGATCCGTGGACAACTCGTTTTCGATTGCTGCCTGTGCAGGAGTCTACCCAGTTCCGAACATATCTTCGAGCGACTCGCCCCGGCGTGTCCGCCCCACATTCGTCACGAAGGTCGCCTTCGCCGCCGGCATTCGCGACATTCGTGACGAATGTGCGGGGGGTCAGCGGCGCCGGTCAGCGCTGGGGGGCGGGCTTGCCGGCGCCGTACCAGTGCGAGTGGGGGACGCCGGTCTCGCGGCACAGCGCGAGCCAGACCTCGCGCGGCGGGATGCCGGCGTTCAGGGCGTCCTGCGCCGTGCGTCCGCCGAGCTCGCCGAGCACGAGGTCGCTCAGCAGCGCCTGCCCGTATCCCGAGCCGAACTCGTCGGTGACGGCGCGCTGGAACTCGCTCAACTTCATGGGTTCACCTTAAACGAGTGACGCCCCGCATCGTGCGGGGCGCCCTCGAGAATGTCGTGGATGTTCAGCGGGAGACGAGGTTCGCGTCCATGGCGGAGACGAAGTCGTCGGGGATGGTGTCGGGGATGACCGGCTCGAGGCCTTCGAGCACCGCGATGCGGTCGCCGACCTCGCGCATGATGACGGAGACCGGAGTCTCCAGAGCGTCGGCCACCGAGGCGAGGATCTCGCTCGACGCTTCCTTCTGACCGCGCTCGACCTCGCTGAGGTAGCCGAGGGCGACACTCGCCTTGCTCGCGACCTGGCGGAGGGTGCGGCCCTTCTGCAGGCGGAAGTCCCTGAGCACGTCGCCGATTTCCTGACGTACAAGAATCATTTCGGAGCCTCCTTCTTCTACCCTGCCGACGTATCGAATGGATGCCAACTGTACCGCATCCATGTCAGTCACGATATCCGCGACGACTGGGCTTTCGTTGTGAATGCAAGGAGGTGTAACCGAACGGAAACACCAGCTATTCCCTGGGCTGCAGCCGAGTCCGGAAGCACCCCCGAAGGGGTGTCAGCGCTCCACGATCCCGAGCTCCACGGCCAGTTCGCGCACCGCCCGCGAGACGGTCTGCGAGCGGATCGACTGCCTGTCCCCCGTCAGCCTCAGCTCGACGGAGCGCCCTCCCGCCGCCGACGCGACGCCGACGTAGACCGTGCCCACCGCGCGGCCGCCCTGCGGGTCGGGGCCGGCCACACCGGTCGTCGAGAGGCCGAGGTCGGCTGGACGCCCGTCGACCGCGAGCCGCTCCCGCACCCCGGCCGCGAGCTGCCGTGCGACCTCCGGGTCGACAGGCCCCTCCCGCAACAGGAGGTCGGCGTCCACCCCGAGCAGCGTGTGCTTGAGCTCGGTCGCGTAGGCGACGGCCGCGCCGAGCACGACCGCCGAGGCGCCGGGGACGCGGGTCAGCTCGGCCGCCAGGCCGCCCCCGGTCAGCGACTCCGCGACGGCGATCGTCTGGCGGCGCTCGATGAGCGTTCGCACCACCCGGAAGGTGAGGTCGGCGGCGGCGACGTCGTCAGGCCCCGACACGCTTGGCCCTCCGGCCGCGGTAGGCCTGCCAGAGATAGTCGAAGCCGGTCACGACGGTCAGGATCACGGCGGCGGTCATCAGGATGCCGTTCACCCAGAAGATCCAGTCGCCGAAGATCGTCCACAGCGGGAACAGCGCGAACGAGATGGCCACCGACTGCACGATGGTCTTGATCTTTCCGCCGCGGGAGGCCGCGATGACGCCCTGACGGATGACCACGAACCGGTAGACGGTGATCCCGACCTCGCGCACGAGGATGACGATGGTGACCCACCAGGGCAGCTCGCCGAGGATCGAGAGGGACACCAGCGCGCCGCCGGTCAGCACCTTGTCGGCGATCGGGTCGAGCAGCTTTCCGAGGTCGGTGACCAGGTTGTTGCGTCGCGCGATCGCGCCGTCCACGCCGTCGGTGGCGATGGCGAGCACGAACAGCACGGCCGCCGTCCAGCGCAGCGGGCCGTCGTGGCCGGCGTCGGCGAGCAGCATCCAGACGAACACCGGCGCGAGGAGGATGCGCACCACAGTGATGAGGTTGGGCACGTTCCAGTTGCTCGCACGGTTCGTGCTGCCGTCCGCCGCGGCAGGCGGAGGCGTGTCAGGCACCGACATGCGATCTACTCCCTGTCGGTCAGCTGCCAGGCGTCCTCGTCCGAGTCGCCGTCCACCTCAGGATAGCCCTGAGTCATCTCCGCGACGGGGTCGGCTCCGTACCGGTCGCCGTCCTCGTGCGGCTGCGCGGCCGGCTGGCCCGACGGCGCCGGCGCTGCGGCCGGACGAGACGGCGGCTCCTCGCCGCGCAGGCGCGCCAGCACCTGCGGGAGCTGCTCCGCTGTCGCGAGCACGTCGCGGGCCTTCGAGCCCTCGGACGGCCCGACGATCTCGCGGGACTCCAGGAGGTCCATGAGCCGCCCCGCCTTGGCGAAGCCGACCCGCAGCTTGCGCTGCAGCATCGACGTGGAGCCGAACTGCGACGAGACGATGAGCTCGGCGGCCGCGAGCAGCAGCTCCAGGTCGTCGCCGATGTCCGAGTCGATCTGCTTCTTCTCGGCGCCGACCGCGACGTCCTGCCGGTACTCCGGCTGGGCCTGGCGGGTGACGTGCTCCACGACCTTCTGGATCTCGTCCTCGTTCACCCACGCGCCCTGCACGCGCAGCGCCTTGGAGGCGCCCATCGGCAGGAACAGCGCGTCGCCCTGGCCGATGAGCTTGTCGGCGCCCGGCTGGTCGAGGATGACGCGCGAGTCGGTGACGCTGGTCACGGCGAACGCGAGGCGGGACGGGACGTTGGCCTTGATGAGGCCGGTGACGACATCCACCGACGGGCGCTGCGTCGCGAGCACCAGGTGGATGCCGGACGCGCGCGCGAGCTGGGTGATGCGGACGATGGAGTCCTCGACGTCGCGCGGGGCGACCATCATCAGGTCGGCGAGCTCGTCGACGACCACGAGGAGGTACGGGTAGGGCTTGAGCTTGCGCTCGCTGCCCTCCGGCAGCACGATCTCGTTGTTGACGACCGCCTTGTTGAAGTCGTCGATGTGCCGGAAGCCGAAGCTCGCCAGGTCGTCGTAGCGCATGTCCATCTCTTTGACGACCCACTGCAGCGCCTCTGCGGCCTTCTTGGGGTTCGTGATGATGGGCGTGATGAGGTGCGGGACGCCGCCGTAGATGGTGAGCTCGACGCGCTTCGGGTCGATGAGCACCATGCGGACCTCCGACGGCTTCGCGCGCATCAGGAGGCTGGTGATCATCGAGTTGACGAAGCTCGACTTTCCTGAGCCGGTCGAGCCGGCCACCAGGAGGTGCGGCATCTTCGCGAGGTTCGCGACCACGAACCCGCCGCCGACGTCCTTGCCGACGCCGATGGTCATCGGGTGGACGCTCTTGGCGGCCGCCGGGGAGCGGAGGATGTCGCCGAGCGAGACGATCTCGCGGTCGCTGTTCGGGATCTCGATGCCGATCGCGGACTTGCCCGGGATGGGCGAGAGGATGCGGACCTCGTTGCTCGCGACCGCGTAGGAGAGGTTCTTGCTGAGCGCCGTGACGCGCTCCACCTTGACGCCGGGGCCGAGCTCGATCTCGTACTGCGTGACTGTCGGGCCGCGGGAGTACCCGGTCACCTTGGCGTCGACGCCGAACTGGGTCAGCACCTCGGTGATCGCGGCGACGATCTCCTCGTTCGCGCTGGAGCGGATCTTCGCCGGCGTGCCCGCGGCGAGCATGGAGGCCGAGGGGAGGTTGTAAGGCGCGGTCGGCTGCGCGGCGCCCTCGTCCACCGTGACGGTCTCGTCGAAGTCGTCGGCGCCGGCCTGGAAGCCCGGCAGCACGGCGGGAGCGGTCGGCACGAGCGGCGCCGCGGCCGCTGTCGGCGGCAGCTCGCCGGTGAAGCGCTGCAGCACGGTCTCCGCGTTGGCGAGCTCGCTGAGCACGTCCGTGTTGTAGTGGTCGCTCGCCGGGTCGGGCTCCAGCGCAGTGGCGAACTCGCCCTTGCCCCGCGCGGGGGCGCCGAACACCTCGGTGAGGTCGGCCGGGGCCTCGTAGTCCGGGTCCTCCTCGCGCTGGGACTTGTTGCGCCGCCACCAGGGCAGCGCCGTCTCGCCCTCCGTCTCGTCCAGTCCGTCGAGCTCGACCTGCTCTGTGCGCTGGTTCTTGCGCTCGTCCTTGGCCTCCTGGCGCTCCTCCTCCGTGGGGAGTTGCGCGCCGAACAGGTAGGCGTACAGCTCGCGGATGCGCGCGGGCAGCTTGTTGGGCGGCGTCTTGGTGATGATGAAGAGGCTCAGGATCAGCAGCAGGATGATGACCGCTGCGGCCCCGTATGGCGTGATCAGCCAGGAGAGCGGGGCGGCGATGAGCCAGCCGAGCATGCCGCCGGCCTGCGCCAGCGCGGCGACGCCGTCGGTGGGCGACGGGTGGTGGCTGAACAGGTGGCAGAGGCCGGAGACCATGAGCAGCAGGATGCCGAGGCCGATCCCGATGCGCGTGTTGTCGTGCACGGAGCTGGGATGCCGGAACAGCCAGGCGGCGAAGATCACCATGATCACCGGGAGAGCGAACGAGACGCGGCCGAAGAGCAGGCCGAAGGTCCAGGAGTCGAGCGTGCGGGCGACCTGGTCGTTGATCAGGAACCACTCGACGACGACCCCGGCGACGGCGAGCAGCACGAGGAAGAACGGGAAGCCGTCGCGGCGCTCCTCCTTGCTCAGCTTCTCCGGCCCGAGAGCGCGGAACGCCCCACCGGTGAGGTGCGCCAGGCCCATCCAGGCGCGGACGAGCGGACTCGGCGCGTCGTCGGCTGCCGGGTACGCGACGGTCTTCTGGTTCTGCGTCTTCGTCGGGGTCTTGGCGGCCGTCTTGCGCGCCGTCGAGCCGCCGCGACCGGACCCCCGGGCGGACGAAGTCGACTTGGTGCTCGTAGCCATAGGTTCAACGCTACTTCGGACCCCCGGCAGGGGGACGGATCACGCGCTGATATTGGGGAAAATCGGCAGCGACGCGCGGGCTGTGAGGGATCGTTCCGCGTTCTTCTCGTCGTCAGTCGCGTTGGAGGGCTTCCGCGAAGATCTGGAGGTTCGTGCTCAGCACACCCCGGCAGCTGCTGGCCCACTCGGCAGCGCCGCGTGCGTGCTGGCGTCGCTGGTCGCTCAGACGCTCGTCGCCGGCGTTCGCGCCCTCGATCCGGGTGATCGAGTCCTGGCACTGAAAGATCGCCTCGATCATAACGTCTGCCCGCAGCTCCGGGTCGTAGCCGTCCACGAGCAGGCGCAGCCGTCGCGCTTGCTCGACAACCGGCACGTTACCCGCTGCGTAGATGCACCAGGTCCATCCCGCATAGCCGACGTCCTCCATCGGGTCACCGGGATGGACGCTGTCCCAGTCAATCAGCGCCACCGGCATCCCCTCCGCCATGACCACATTGAACGGACCCGGGTCACCATGAACCAGACACTCGGCACCGGACGCGAGTGGAATGCCGCGGCTGAACTCGTGAAGTTCGCGGAGGATTCCTCCGAAGGCCGCATAACAGCGCTCGTCGCGCTGCGAGGGGTGATCGGTGGTCGCCCCGGGGATGTAGGAGAAGGTGTCGCGGCCTTCCGCGTCGATGCCGAGGTAGGTGGGCGCCCAGGCGACGCCGGCCCTATTCAGCGTGCGAAGAACCTCGCTCGCGAATGTCGAACCATGGCCACGCGGGCGTCGAACGGTTTGGCCTGCTTTGACGACGCCCTCGGTCGTGTTGCCGCCGGCCAGCAACTCCTCCATCAGCCCCCGATCCTCGCCACGAGCATACGGCCAAGCGGGGATACAAGGCGTCCGGTAGACGAGCGTCTACCGGGCCGACATCAGCGCACAGCGCGCATCATCGTGTCGGCCGTCGCGCGCGACTGGACCGTCACGTATCCCTCGCTCACGTAGAGCCGCTGGGCGAAGTTCGCGCGCTCGACGCTCAGGCTCAGCCGGTTCGCCCCGGAGGCGGCGGCCTGCCTGCCGAGCTCCTGGAGCAGCGCGCGGCCGACGCCCTGCGCGCGCCACTGCGCGTTGACGCCCAGGGTCAGCTCCGGGACGCCGACGGCGACGAACCCCTTGCCTGGCGCGTCGGCCGGGAACAGCCGTGCCCAGCAGGCTCCCACAGCGGCGCCGTGGGCGTCCTCCGCGACGCAGCCGAAGTCCCCCGGCCGCTTCCAGCCGGCGACGTAGCGCAGGACTGCCGGGTCCTCCAGGACCGCGACGCGCGGACGTGCAAGGGAGACGTTCCAGTTCGCCGCCTCCACCAGCATGTCCGAGAGGACGCGCGCATCGTCGCGGTTCGCCGGGCGGATCAGGAACCCTGTCATGGCTGAACGCTACTCGCCGGCGTGTTTCGTGCGGGTTACAGCGGCGGCAGACGCACTCCGGATCACGCCTCGATGACGAGCGGGACGATCATCGGACGGCGGCGGTAGCTGGTGTTCACCCAGCGGCCGACCGTGCGGCGGACCACCTGGGAGAGCGCGTGCGAGTCGCGGACGCCGTTGTGCGCCGCGTCGGCGAGCGCCGCCGCGATCTTCGGCTTGACGGCGTCGAACACCGCGTCGTCCTCTGCGAAGCCGCGGGCGTGGATCTCCGGACCCGTGACGATGCGGCCGCTGGCGGCCTCCACCACCACGATGATCGAGATGAAGCCCTCCTCGCCGAGGATCCGGCGGTCCTTGAGGTCGGCGTCCGTGATCTCGCCGACGCTCGAGCCGTCCACGTAGACGAAGCCGAGGTCGAGCTGGCCGACCACGCGGGCGACGCCGTCGCGGAGGTCGATGACCGTGCCGTCCTCGGCGATGATCGTGTTCTTCTCCGGCACGCCTGTGTCCATCGCGAGCCGCGCGTTGGCGACCAGGTGGCGGTACTCGCCGTGCACGGGCATGACGTTGCGCGGCTTCAGGATGTTGTAGCAGTAGAGCAGCTCGCCGGCGGCCGCGTGGCCGGAGACGTGCACCTTGGCGTTGCCCTTGTGCACGACGTTGGCGCCGAGCTTGGTCAGGCCGTCGATGACCCGGTAGACGGCGTTCTCGTTGCCCGGGATGAGGCTGGAGGCCAGGATGACCGTGTCGCCGGGGCCGACCTCGATCTGGTGGTCCAGGTTCGCCATGCGCGCGAGCACCGCCATCGGCTCGCCCTGGGAGCCGGTCGACATGTAGACGATCTCGTCGTCCGGGAGGTCGGCGGCCTTCTTGTAGTCGATGAGCACACCCTCCGGCACCTTGAGGTAGCCGAGCTCGGAGGCGATGGTCATGTTGCGCACCATCGAGCGGCCGAGCAGCGCGACGCGGCGGCCGTTGGCGGCGGCGGCGTCGAGAACCTGCTGCACGCGGTGCACGTGGCTGGAGAAGCTGGCGACGATCACCCGGCGCGGAGCCCGTGCGATCACGTTGTCGAGCACCGGGCCGATGGAGCGTTCGAGCGGCGTGAAGCCCGGCACGTCGGCGTTGGTGGAGTCGGCCATGAACAGGTCGACGCCCTTCTCACCCAGGCGGGCGAAGGCGCGCAGGTCGGTGATCCGGTCGTCCAGCGGGAGCTGGTCCATCTTGAAGTCGCCGGTGTGCAGCACCGTGCCCGCGGGCGTGGTGATGGCGACGGCGAGCGCGTCGGGGATGGAGTGGTTGACCGCGACGAACTCCAGGTCGAACGGGCCGAGCTGCTCGGTGCGGCCCTCCTTGACCGTGAGCGTGTACGGCTGGATACGGTGCTCCTTGAGCTTCGCCTCCACGAGCGCGAGGGTGAGGCCGGAGCCGATCAGCGGGATGTCGGCGCGCAGCTTGAGGAGGTACGGCACAGCGCCGATGTGGTCCTCGTGGCCGTGCGTCAGCACCACGCCGAGGATGTCGTCGAGGCGGTCCCGGACCGGGGTGAAGTCCGGGAGGATCAGGTCGACGCCCGGCTGGTCCTGTTCGGGGAACAGGACGCCGCAGTCGACGATGAGGAGCTTGCCTTCGTACTCGAAGACGGTCATGTTGCGGCCGATCTCGCCGAGACCGCCGGTGGGGATGATTCGGAGCGTTCCCGGTTCGAGTGCCGGGGGCGCGGAGACGAGGTTGGGCATCTGCCCTCCAATGTTCAGGTGTGTACGTGCGTCCGGGCGTCGGGCCCGGGGTGGATCCGGCCGAAGAGCGGCCCTAGCGTGTGGCGCCGGCGATCTTGGGCAGCGCGCCGCCGGCGGCGGCGTTGCGATCGGGGCGGAAGTTGCGGAAGTCGGCTCCCGGGATGTCGCGGACGAGGTCGAGCTCGTCCTCGATCTGGGCGGCCTCCCACTCCTCCGGGCCGACCAGCGGGAGACGGACGCGCGGGCTGGAGATGCGCCCCAATCCGTGCAGGATGTACTTGGCCGCGACGGTGCCGGGGACGTGCGTCATGACGGCGCGGACCAGCGGCTCCAGCTTCTGGTGGGCGGCCGTTGCCGTGGCCAGGTCGCCGGCGTTGACCGCGTCCACGATCTGGCGGTACGGGGTCGCGGTGATGTTGGCCGTGACGCCGATGAGGCCCGTGGCGCCGATCGCCAGGTGCGGGAGGACGTTGGCGTCGTCGCCCGAGAAGTACATCAGGTCGGTCTGGTTGAGCACCCGGCTGACCTCGCTGAAGTCGCCCTTGGCATCCTTGATGGCGAGCACGTTGGGGTGCTTGGCGATGCGCAGGATGGTCTCGTATTTGATCGGGACGCCGGTGCGGCCCGGGATGTCGTAGAGGATGACCGGCAGGTCGGTCGAGTCCGCGATCATACGGAAGTGCGTGAGGATTCCGGCCTGCGTCGGCTTGTTGTAGTACGGCGTGACGATCATGACGCCGTCGGCGCCTGCCTTCTCGCTCTGCTTGTAGAGCTGGATGGCGTGCGCGGTCTCGTTGGAACCGCCGCCGGTGATGATCTTGGCGCGGCCTCCCGCGACCTCCTTGCCCACCTCGACCAGGCGCAGCTTCTCGGCGTCGGTGAGGGTGGAGGTCTCGCCCGTGGTGCCCGTGACGACGATGCCGTCCGCACCCGCGACGATCACGTCATCCATGTGCTTCTCCACGCCGGCCCAGTCGACCTCGCCATCGGCGGTGAAGGGCGTGACCAGGGCGACGAGCACCTGGCCGAAGGGATTAGCGGGAGCAGCCATGAAGTAAAGGCTATCGGGTCGGGCCAGGCGACCGCCTCCCCGCCGGCCGATCTGTGGAGAGGTCGTGCGAGGGCCGGGCCTGTGGAGGACAGGCTGTGGAGGACAGCCGCCGTCATGTTCGTTCACACTGCCTTCAGCCGGCCGCACAGCGCGCGTATCGTCACGCTCACCATGTCCGCACCCTCCGCCCTCCTCGTCCTGCTCGGACTGGTCGCCGTCGCGACGGCCGCCGGCCTCCTCTGGCGCGCCCGCACCGGCCGGGTCCGCTCGACGCGGGCCGACCGCGTGACGGCCGCCGAGGTGGGTGCGGCCGGACTCGGCTCGCGCGCGACGCTCGTCCAGTTCTCCACCGCCTTCTGCGCCCAGTGCCCGTCGACCGCGCGCGTGCTGCACGGCGTCGCGGGCGAGCACGACGGCGTCGAGCACCTGGACGTCGACCTGACCGTCCGTCCAGAGCTCGCCCGCCGGTTCGGTGTGCTGCAGACCCCGACTACCCTGCTGCTCGACGCCCGCGGCACCGTCCGCGGCCGCATCGCCGGGGCCGCACGGCCCGGCGACGTGCGCAGCGCCCTCGACCGCATCCTGACGGAGTGACCATGACCGACGCCCCGAAGACCCCCGCCACCTCCCTGACCACCCAGCCCGGCATCGACCCGCGCTCGCCGCGGTTCGGCGCCGCGATCACGGCCGTCCTGCTGCTGATCGACCTCTTCCTGGCCCTCACCGGCGCGACCGTCGCTGCCGCTGTGCTGCTGCTCCTGATCGCCGCTCTGTTCGCCTGGGGGGCCTTCGCCGGCGTGCGCCGCCATCCGTACGGCGCGCTGTACCGCGTCGCGGTGCGCCCCCGGCTCGCGCCGCCGGCCGAGCTGGAGGACCCGGCTCCGCCGACGTTCGCGCAGGGTGTGGGCCTCGTCGTCACCGGGCTCGGCCTCCTGCTGTTCGTGCTCGGCGTGCCCGCCGCGCTGCCGATCGCCGCCGCGCTCGCGTTCGTCGCGGCCTTCCTGAACGCCGTGTTCGCCTACTGCCTGGGCTGCCAGATCTACCTGCTGCTGGTGCGGGCCGGCATCATCCGCAGGCGCGCGACCGCGGTCTGAGGGCCGAAACCGGGAATCCCCCGGACGGGGGTCGACGCGTCGGACGCCGCCAGTAGTCTGGTCGGACCCGCGGCATTCTGCGGCGGGAACAACAGGAGGTCTCATGGCAGTCACCAGCGAATCCACCACGGTCTGGACCGGCGATCTGAAGTCCGGCTCGGGGACGGTCTCGCTCGACTCGTCGGGAGCGGCGACGCTCCCGGTGAACTGGAAGGCGCGCTCGGAGGGCGGCGCGGAGACCTCCACGCCCGAGGAGCTGCTGGGCGCCGCCCACTCCGCCTGCTTCTCGATGGCGTTCTCGAACGTCCTCGCAGCCTTCGGCACGGCGCCCGAGAGCATCCGCACCACCGCCGCCGTGACCTTCGACCCCGCGGAGGGCATCACCGGCAGCCACCTCCTGGTCGAGGCGACCGTGCCAGGGCTCGGCGAGGAGGACTTCCAGCGCCTCGCCGACGAAGCCAAGCGCACCTGCCCGGTCTCGCGGGCGCTGGTCGGCATCCCGATCACGATCGAAGCCACGCTGGCCTGAGACGATGGCGCCTGAGCCGATGCGGGTGCTCGTGGCCGGCGCGTCCGGCATGATCGGCACCGAGCTCGTCCGCGCGCTGCGGGCGGAGGGCCACGTCGCCCTCCGCCTGGTGCGGCGGGAGCCGGCCGCCGCGGACGAGCGCGCCTGGGCCCCCTCGGCGCGGAGCATCGACCTGCGACTGCTGGACGACGCGGACGCCGTGGTGAACCTCTCCGGGGCCTCCCTCAACCGGCTGCCGTGGACGGCCGCGCACAAGCGCCGCATCCTCGACTCGCGCCTGGCCGCGACGGGCACCCTCGCGGACGGGATGCGCCAGGCAGCGAACCCGCCCGGCGTCTTCGTCAGCGGCGCGGCAGTCGGGTACTACGGCGACCGCCCCGGGCAGACCCTGACCGAGGACTCCGCCAAGGGCACCGGGTTCCTCTCGGGCGTGGTGGACGCCTGGGAGACCGCCGCGCACCTCGCGCCGACCGGGACCCGCGTCGTCACCCTCCGCACCGGCGTCGTCGTCGGGCCCGGCGGCGCGATGGCGCCGTTGCTGCCGCTCGCGAAGCTCGGGCTCCTCGGCCCGATCGCGGGCGGCCGGCAGCACTGGCCCTGGGTGAGCCTGCACGACGAGGCCGCCGCGATCGTCCACCTGCTGACCTCCGGCCTGAGCGGGCCGGTCGATCTCGTCGGGCCGCAGCCCGCCACCGGCGGTGAGGTGCTGCGCGCGCTGGCGAAGGCAGTGCACCGCCCGTACGGCCTCCCGCTGCCGCGGCCGGTCGTGACCCTCGCACTCGGCGAGGCCGGGCGCGAACTGCTGCTCGCGGATCAGCGGGTGCTGCCGCAGCGCCTGCTCGACGACGGGTTCGTGTTCCGGGACACGACCGTGCAGGAGGCGATGGCGCGGCTGGTGGAGCGGGCGGCCTAGCCGGCTGCGCGCTCCTGCGAGCGGTACAGCCCGATCGCCTGCCGCAGCGCCGCGCGCGCCCGGCGGCGGTCGCCGCTCGCGTCGTAGGCGAGCCCGAGCCGGAACCACGCCCGCCAGCTCTCCGGCGACGCCTCCACTTCGGCCTTGAACTGCGGGAACTCCTCGTCGGCGGCGTCGCGCAGCGGACGCCCGGAGGCGCGGCGCGGGAGGTCGTCCACCGGCAGCGTCCCCTCGGCCGCCATCAGCTTGACGAGCTTCTCGGTGCGGAGGCCGAAAAGCAGCTCGCGGATGAGCGCCCACGCCGCGACGAGCCCGATCACGATCAGCGCGACGCTCATCGCGATGCCGACGGCCGACCCGGAGGCGAAGAGCAGCACGGCCCGCTGGAAGACCAGCACGAGGTACACGACGAGCAGCAGCGCCATGAACAGCGCCGAGAGACGGTTGCGCATCGGGAGGCCTACACCTCGCGGACGGTCGGGCGCGGCGGCTCCCCGTCCGGCTCGGAGATGCCGAGGTCGACCAGCTTGTCCAGCCCGACGAGCACGCCGGTGGTCGTGGCGGCGGCGCGCAGCGCGAGCAGGATGCCGGCCTCGTAGGCCTCCTGCCCGTTCGCGTCGTGGCGGATGGTGAGGGTCTCCCCCGCCCCACCGAAGATCACCTGCTGCTGGGCGGAGACGCCGCGCATCCGGAGGCTGTGGATCGGCACGCTGCCGACCTGCTGGCCGCGCGCCCGCTGGTCGGTGTGCGGCGCATCCACCGGGCCGCGCTGCAGCCGGGCGGCCGCGATCAGCTCGGCGGTCCGCACCGCGGTGCCGGAGGGCGAGTCGACCTTGCCCGGGCCGTGCGTCTCGACGATCTCGATCGAGTCGAAGAACCGGGCGGCGACGGTCGCGAAGGCGGTGCCGAGCGCGGAGCCCAGGGAGAAGTTCGGGATGACGACGGCGCCCGCGCCCTCGTGCTCGGCGACCCGGCGCTCCAGGTCCAGGATGCGGTCGGCCGACCAGCCGGAGGTCCCGACCAGCACGTTGAGGCCGTGGTCGACGGCGAAGGCCACGATCCCCGGGCTGACCTGCGGGAGCGTCATGTCCACCAGCACGTCGGCGCCGAGCATCGCGTCGAGCGGGGTGCGGGAGTCGAGTGCGGCCACCAGCTCCAGGTCGTCGGCCGCCTCGATGAGACGGACCGCCACGGATCCGAGCTTGCCGGTCGCCCCGGCAACGGCCACGCGAATAGTCACCCGTCCACCCTACCCGCGCACATTCTGCACGAATGCCGCATAACGCGCCGACGAACGCGACATTCGGCACGAATGCCCGACGGTTACGCTGGGACGATGGTGTCCTTTGCCGATGTCGCCGTCACCGACGCGACCGCCCACCGGATGCTCGCGGACTACTTCGCCGAGCGCGCCGAGACGTTCCCCGCCTCCCAGGGCGCGTACCGCACGACCTTCCCCGACCCGGGCCAGTTCGTCCCGCCGGCCGGCGTCTTCCTGCTGGCGTACGACGACGGGGAGGCCGGCTGCGGCGGCGTCCGCGAGCTGGGCGTCCCGCTGTCGGAGACCGACGACGGCGAGCAGATCGTCCGCTACGAGATCAAGCACCTCTGGGTGGCGCCCACGCACCGCGGTCAGGGCCTGGGCCGCGCCATCCTCGCCGAGCTCGAGCACCGGGCGCGCGGCTTCGGCGCGACCGAGGTGGTGCTGGACACCAATGCGAGCCTGGAGGCCGCCGCCGGCCTCTACCGCTCGCACGGCTACGACAGCATCCAGCCGTACAACGACAACCCGAACGCGACGGACTGGTTCCGCAAGCGGCTCGGCCCGAACGTCACTCCGGCGTGAGCCGCTAGACCGGCTGCAGCTCCGGCAGGCCGGTTCGCAGCTCGACCGGCAGGTGGCCGAGGTCGTTGTGCACCACCAGCACGGGCGGCTTCGCCGAGCGCACCCGGATGATGGTGAGCCCGCAGTTGGCCTGGTTGAGGCCGAGCCAGCGCCAGGCCGGCGCGTCGAACACGTGCCGGACGAACCAGCCGATCACGAAGTTGTGCGTCACCAGCAGGTCGTGCCTGTCGCCCATCGCGGGCGTCAGGAACTCGTTGACGGCGTCGTCCATCTGGGCCCGGCCCGCGTCGATCTCGGCTTCCGTGACGGAGCCGAAGAACGACTCGAACGCCTTGGGCATGTCGGGCGTCGGCCCGGACGGGATGCAGTCGAACAGCAGGCTGGACGGCTCCGGCTCCACCGCGGGCATCCGCTCGGCGATGATCGAGGCGGTCTGCTCCGCGCGCACGAGCGGCGAGTGGTACATGCCGGTCAGCGGCAGGCCGCTCAACCGGTCGGCGATGAGCTGCGCCTGGCGCTTGCCGCGCGGCGAGAGCGGACCGTCAGGCAGGCCGTGCTGGGCGTCCTGCTGCTCGCCGTGACGCACCAGGTAGAGGTAATGGGGCACCGGTAGACCTTTCGAGGTAACGGAAATGGAGGCAGGCGGTCAGGCCACGAGGCCCGCGAAGACGTCATCGTCGACGCCACCCACCGCTGAGATCGAGACCGGGCGGTCGGCCAGGTCACGTGCGAGTTCTTGGACGTCACCGGCGGTGACGAGGTGCAACCGCCGGAGGCTCTCGTCGAGGTCGGCGAACTCCCCCAGGCTGATCTCGGCGCGACCGAGCCGCGACATCCGGGTGTCGGAGTCCTCCAGCGCGAGCGCCGCCCCGCCGGAGAGCTGACCGACCGCGCGGCGGAGCTCGTCCGCCGTCACCCCGCCGTCGGCGAGGCGGTGCAGCTCGGAGAGCATCAGCTCGGCGACCTGCCTGGCCTTCGCCGGGGCGCAGCCGGAGAACAGCCCGAAGACGCCGGCGTCGGAGTAGGAGCCGGAGAACGAGTAGACGGCGTAGGCCAGGCCGCGCTTCTCGCGGACCTCCTGGAACAGCCGGCTCGACATCCCGCCGCCGAGGATGGAGTTGAGCACGCTCATCGTGGTGCGGCGCTCGTCGGTCGCGACGATGCCGGGCATGCCGATGATGAGGTTCGCCTGCTCGATCGGCCGGGAGACGGTCACGACCGAGGCGCCGCGCTCGACGGTCGCCGCCGCGGTCGGACGGCGGTCGACCGGCACGGCCTCCTCGTCGCGGTCCCAGCCCGCGGCGTCGAGCGCGCGCCGCACGCCCGCCACGAGCACGTCGTGGTCGACCGCGCCCGCGGCCGTGACGACCAGGTCGCGCGGCCGGTAGTTGGCCTGGTAGTGGCTCCAGACGGCGTCACGGGTCGCGGCGCGGATGGTGTCCGGACGGCCGCCGATCGGCCGCCCGAGCGGATGGCCGCCGAGCACCGCGGTGAAGAGCCGCTCGTTGGCGACGTCGGCCGGGTCGTCCTCCGCCATCGACAGCTCTTCGAGGATGACCCCGCGCTCGTTCTCGAACTCGGTGGGGTCGAGGACCGACGAGGTGAGCATGTCGCCGATGACCTCCACCGCCATCGGGAGGTCGCGGTCCTGCACCTTGGCGTAGTAGCAGGTGTACTCCTTGGCCGTCATGGCGTTGTGCTCGCCGCCGACCGAGTCGAAGGACACCGCGATGTCGAGGGCGGTGCGCGTGCGCGTGCCCTTGAAGAGGAGGTGCTCGAGGAAGTGCGTGGAGCCGAGGCTGCCCGCCACGTCGGCGGTCTCGTCGCGCGAGCCGACGGCCACCCAGTAGCCGAGGGTCGCGCTGCGCGCGCCGGGAACCTGCTCGCTGAGGATGCGGACGCCGTTCGGCAAGATCGTGCGGCGGACGAGGGCCTCGCCGGAGGCGGCGAATGCGAGGTCGGCCAGACCGAGCGGGAGGTCGACTGCGCTGTTCATCCCCTCCACCCTACGCCAGCGGTCGTTCGAACGCGGAGATTGGGAAATTGAGGACAAACAGACTGGTCTGTCTACCACTATACTGAAGTGACCACCCCGACCGGTCGTCCCCCCTCGGACCGGTCGGGGGGTTCTCATGGCTGAGCGGAGGCCGAGCCTCCCGGAGAGAGGAGACGACCAGATGGTCATCAGTGCCCGCGCCACCATCCGGCCGCCCGCACCGTCGAAGATCAAGATCCTCGCGACCGCTGACGAACTCTTCTACCAGGAGGGCATCCACACGGTCGGCGTCGACCGCATCATCGCGGGCGCCCGGGTGACGAAGGCGACCTTCTACAAGCACTTCCGCTCCAAGGACCTCCTGATCATCGCCTACGTCGAGGGCAGGGACCGCCAGGTGCGCGACTGGTTCGCCGAGAAGGAGGCGGAGCTGTCCGACCCGACGGCGATCGCCCGCGCCCTCGTGGACTCCATCAACTCCGATGCGGTGCGCCCCGGCTTCCGCGGCGACCCGTTCATCAACGCCGCCGCGCAGTTCGCCGATGAGACCCACCCGGTGCGTGTCGCCGTGACCGTGCACAGGGACTGGTACGCCAAGCACATCGAGGAGCTGTTCCGTCAGATCGGTCACCCGCGGCCGGGCGACGCGGCGGACGACCTCATCCTCGCGCGCGACGGCGCCCTGGCCGGCGGCTACGTGGGCGACCCGATCGCGGCGGGCGCGGCCCTGCACCGCGCGCTGGACCACATCCTCTCCGAGTCGTAGGCCGCGGCCAGCGGAGGACATCGGGCGCGACACGCTGCCCGATGTCGGCTAGCGGAGGAGATCCGGCCGGGGCCGGGGCGGGAGTCCTCCGTTAGCTACGAACGAGCGGAGCGGATCAGGGCGGGATCGGGACGGAGGCCCCCGTTGCCTGCGGGCTAGCGGAGGAGATCCGGCCGGGATCGGGGCGGAAGCCCTCCGTTGCCAACGCGGCGAACGGAGGAGATCCGGGCGGAGCTGCGGGCGGAAGTCCTCCGTTGACTGCGCGACGGGCGGAGCTGCGGGCGGGAGTCCTCCGTTGGCGACGGGGGGTTGGAGACGTTACTCGGAGACGCGGTCGAGGTCGAGCATCTGGGCCCGGGTGAGGCGGATGCCGGCGGCGGCCATCAGGCCGTCGACCTGCTCGGGGCGGCTGGCGCTCGCCACCGGGGCCACGATGGTGCGCTTTGCCAGCAGCCACGCGATCGCGACGCTCGCCGCGGAGACGCCGTGCTCGGCGGCGATGCGGTCGAGCACCGCCAGGACGCGCATGCCCTTGCGGTTGACGTACGCCGAGGCGCGCACGCTGCGCGCGTCGGCGCTCAGGTCGGACTTCGAGCGGTACTTGCCGGTGAGGAAGCCGTTGGCCAGCGCGTAGTACGGCATCACAGCGAGTCCCTGGGCGGCCGCGACGATGCGCAGGGCGCTCTCGAACTCGGCGCGGTGCATGAGGTTGTACTGGGTCTGGATGGCGACGAACTTCGGCAGGCCGGCCGACGCCAGCACGCGCGCCTCGATGAGGCGGTCCGCGCTGAAGTTGGACGCGCCGAGGTAGCGGACCTTGCCCGTCTCGACGAGCCACTCCGCCGTCGCCAGGCTGTCCTCCAGCGGCACCTCCGGGTCGTCGTCGTGGAAGTACAGCAGGTCGATGTGGTCGCTCTGCAGGCGCTCGAGGGAGGCCTCCACGGCGCGCACGATGCTCACCGAGCCGAGGCCCTGGTTCTCATGGTGGCGGCCGACCTTGGTCGCGACGACCAGGCCGTCGCGGTTGCGGCGCTCGTGCATCCACTTGCCGATGAGGACCTCGCTGCGACCGCCGACGTAGCTGTCGGCGGTGTCGATGAAGTCGCCGCCGCGCGAGGCGAAGCGGTCGAGGATCGCCAGGGAGGTGTCGCCGTCGGCCGTCCAGCCGAAGACGCTGGCGCCGAGCGACAGCGGGTACACCGCGAGGTCGCTCTCGCCGATGCGGCGCGGGGCGATGATCGAGAGCGGGCCGGTGCGCTCCAGGCCGCTGTCGATGTCGAGGGGGCCGCCGGTGTCGGTGGACGGCTCGGAGAAGGTCATGGCCGGTGCCGCGGGCGCAGCGGGCCGCTCCGAGGTCGTCGCAGGCCGCACGGGCGCGGGAACCGACATGCCGTCAGCGCCCGACGCGACCGCGGCGGCGGGGGTGCGGAGGCCGACGCTCTCGAGCAGGCGCAAGGGAAGGAGCTGTGGCATCTCGTCCCCCTTCCAGTCGTTCGAGCGGGTGTTCACGCAGGCGACCGATTCGTGGCTCGAATCGATTCGAGGGTGCTCTTCTCTGGAACGTTAAGGGCAGAGTACGGCATGCCGCCGACACGGCACGACCAAACCGGTGAACGGCGTAAAAATCGTTCATCACGGTTTCATCACAACGTGCTGGTCGCCCTCCGGAGCACCGATCGGGCGTGCGAGAGCACCGGTCCGTCGACCATCTTGCCGTTGTGACGGAACACTCCCCCGCCCGCCGCCCTGGCCGCCTCCAGCAGCTCGACGGCCTCCGCCACCTGGGCCTCGTCCGGCCGGTACGCGGCGCGCACAGTGTCCACCTGCGAGGGGTGGATGCACGCGGTCGCGGCGAATCCGACGGCGACCGCGTCCTCGGCCTCCGCGGCGAGCCCGTCGAGGTCGGCGATGTCGAGGTGCACCGTATCGACGGCCGGTTTCCCGGCGGCTCCGGCGGCGAGCAGGACCGCGGAGCGCGCGTGCACGGCGACGTCGCGGTACCTGCCGTCGGCGTGCCGGCTGGAGGTCCCGCCGAGGGAGGCGACCAGGTCCTCCGCGCCCCACATCAACGCGATGACCTCCTCCGCCGCAGCGAGCTCGGCCGCCGCGAGGACGCCGGCCGCGGTCTCGCACAGGGCGATCACACGCAGCCCGGCGAGCGCACGCAGGTCGGCCGCGCGCTCGGCCTTCGGCAGCATCACGGCCGTGTACGGCGTGAGCGAGAGGGCCGCGAGGTCGGCGGCCTGGTCCTCGGTGCCGGCCGGATTGACCCGCACGATCACCCGCGCAGGGTCGAGGTCGGAGGCGGCGAGCGCCTCCCTGGCGGCCGGCCGGCGTGCAGGGTCGACGGCGTCCTCAAGGTCGAGGATGACCGCGTCCGACCGCTCCAGCGCCTTGGCGTACCGGTCGGGCCGGTCGGCCGGGCAGAACAGCAGCGCGGGACCCCACGGGAACGTCGTCATACGTCGGCCGTCCCGAGGTGCGCGTCGCGGCACCACACCATCACCTGCCGGATCGCCGTGGCGACGACGACGCCGTCCTGGTTGCGGCCGGTGTGCTCCAGCGTCACGATCCCCTGGCCGGGGCGGGAGGCCGACAGCCGCTTGCCCGTCACCGTCGTCTCCGAGTAGAGCGTGTCGCCGTGGTACAGCGGGTGCGGGAAGGAGACCTCCGAGAAGCCGAGGTTGGCGACGATCGTGCCCTGCGTGAGCTGGGCGACCGACGCGCCGACGATCGTCGCGAGCGTCCACATCGAGTTCATCAGCCGCGTGCCGAACGGCTGCCGCGCCGACCACGCGGCGTCCAGGTGCAGCGCCTGCGTGTTCATGGTCAGCGTGGTGAAGAGGACGTTGTCGGCCTCTGTCACCGTGCGGCCGGGGCGGTGCAGGTAGCGGGTCTCCAGCTCGAACTCCTCGTAGTAGAGGCCGCGCTGCTCGATCTCTTTCATGATGCCGCCTCCAGCTCCACCGCGAGCGGCGCGCCCGTCGCGGCCACGACCTCCTCGACCGTGACGCCCGGCGCGGTCTCGCGCAGCACGAGCCCGTCCGGCGTCACGTCGATCACGGCGAGGTCGGTGATGATGCGGTCGACGCAGCCGGTGCCCGTGAGCGGGAGGGAGCACTCGGCGAGGATCTTGGGCCGGCCCTCCTTGTCGACGTGCTCCATCATCACGATCAGCCGCTTGGCGCCGAAGACGAGGTCCATCGCGCCACCCATGCCCTTGACCATCTTGCCGGGGATCATCCAGTTGGCCAGGTCGCCGGTCGCCGAGACCTCCATCGCGCCGAGCACGGCGACGTCGACGTGGCCGCCGCGGACCATCCCGAACGACAGCGACGAGTCGAAGTAAGCCGCGCCGCGCTTGACGGTCACCGTCTCCTTGCCCGCGTTGATCAGGTCAGGATCCACGTCGGCGTCGGCCGGGTACGGGCCGACCCCGAGCACGCCGTTCTCGGAGTGCAGGATGACTTCAACGCCCTCCGGGATGTAATTCGGGATGAGCGTCGGCATGCCGATGCCGAGGTTGACGTACTGGCCGTTCTCCAGCTCCAGCGCCACGCGGGCGGCGAGCTCGGTGCGGGTGAGGCTCATCGGGCGCTTCCTTCCTGTGCGGCTGGCGTGGCGACCGTGCGCCGTTCGATCCGCTTCTCCACGTCGGGCGCGTGCACGACGCGCTGGACGAAGATCCCGGGCAGGTGCACCTCCCCCGGTGCGAGCTCGCCCGGCTCGACCAGCTCCTCCACCTCGGCGATGGTGATGCCGCCGGCCATCGCGGCGAGCGGGTTGAAGTTCATCGCGGCGGCGTGGAACACGAGGTTGCCGTGCCGGTCGCCCTTGGCCGCGTGCACGAGCGCGAATTCGGGGCGCAGCGAGCGCTCCAGCACATAGGAGGCGCCGTCGAACTCGCGCACCTCCTTCGGCTCGCTCGCGACCGCGACCGACCCGTCGTCGTTGTAGCGCCGAGGGAGGCCGCCGAGCGCGATCTGCGTGCCGACGCCGGCCGGCGTGTAGAACGCCGGGATGCCCGCGCCGCCCGCCCGCAGCTTCTCTGCGAGCGTGCCCTGCGGGGTCAGCTCCACCTCCAGCTCGCCGGAGAGGAACTGCCGCGCGAACTCCTTGTTCTCGCCGACGTACGAGCTGATCATCTTGCGGATGCGACGCTGGGCGAGCAGGAGGCCGAGCCCCCAGTCGTCCACGCCGCAGTTGTTGCTGACCACCTCCAGGTCGGTCGTCCCGGCCTCCAGCAGCGCCTGGATGAGCGCGCTCGGGATGCCGCACAGCCCGAAGCCGCCGACCGCCAGGGACGCGCCGCTCGGGATGTCCGCGACGGCCTCCGCCGCGCTCCCCACCGTCTTGTCGATCATCCGTTCTCCTGTCTACGCCGCCGAGAAGGCGGAAAGTGCTCCGAAATCCGTCGAGTGGTCAGATTGTCCGCCGTCTCGGCGGGACCGGCTAGGCCTCGAAGCCGAGGGCGCGGGAGATGATCATGAGCTGGACCTCGCTGGTGCCCTCGCCGATCTCCAGGATCTTCGAGTCGCGGTAGTGGCGGGCCACGGGGTTCTCGTTCATGAAGCCGTAGCCGCCGAAGATCTGGGTCGCGTCGCGGGCGTTGTCCATCGCGGCCTCGCTGCCGACGAGCTTGGCGATGGAGGCCTCCATCTTGAAGGGGACGCCCGCCATCAGCTTGAACGCGGCGTCGTAGTACGCGAGGCGAGCCGCGTGCACCCGGGCCTGCATCCGCGCGATCTTGAAGGCGATGTACTGGTTCGAGCCGATCGACCGGCCGAAGACGTTGCGCGACTTCGCGTAGCGCACCGCCTCCTCCAGGCAGCCCTGCGCTGCGCCCGTGCAGAGGGCGGCGAAGGCGACCCGGCCCTCGTCGAGGGTCTGGAGGAAGTTGGCGTAGCCGCGGCCGCGCTCGCCGAGGAGGTTGGCCTCCGGGACGTGCACGTCGGTGAGCGTCAGCGGGTGGGTGTCGGAGGTGTGCCAGCCGACCTTGTCGTAGACCGGCTCCGCGACGAAGCCGGGCGTTCCGGTCGGGACGATGATCGCCGAGAGCTCCTTCTTGATCGAGCCGTCCGCGCGCCGCTCCTCGCCGGTCACGGCGGTGATGGTGACGAGCTTGGTGATCTCCGAGCCGGAGTTGGTGATGAACTGCTTGGTGCCGTTCAGGACCCACTCGCCGTCGCGCAGGATCGCCGTGGTCTTCGTGCCACCGGCGTCCGAGCCGGCGTCGGCCTCGGTCAGGCCGAACCCGGCGAGCGCCTCGCCGCGGGCCAGCATCGGCAGCCACTGCTGCTTCTGCTCCTCCGTGCCGCCGCGGAAGATCGGCATCGCGCCGAGGCCGACGCCGGCCTCCAGTGTCACGCCGATGGACTGGTCCACCCGGCCGAGCTGCTCGACCGCGAGGCAGAGCGAGAGGTAGTCCTTGCCCTGGCCGCCGTACTCGACAGGGAACGGGAGGCCGAACAGGCCCATCCGGCCCATCTCGGCGATGATGTCGTACGGGAGGCTGCGCTTGGTGTCGTACTCGTACGCGGCGGGCGCGACGACGGTGTCGGCGAAGTCGCGGACCTGGTCTCGGAGCCGGCGCTGCTCGTCGGTGAGCTCGAAGCCGGCGACGTCGAGGTCGGCCGGGCGTGGCATCTGCATGGTCATCGGAGATTCCTGTCTGTTGTGGTGACGGTCGCTGCCGCGGCGTGCTCGCCGTGGGAGGTGGCGGCCGATTCTGTCGGCTCTGGGGTGTCCGCCGGGGTCGGCGGGACGTTCGGTGTGGTGGACGCGTTCGGTGTGGTGGACGCGTTCGGTGTGGTGGACGCGTTCGGTGTGGTGGAGGCGTCGTCCGGTTCCGGCGCGTCCACGACGGCCACGAGCTGGTCGAGCTTCACGAGGTCGCCGGGCGCGACCTTCACGGTCACGGTGCCGGCGATGGGGGCGAGGAGGCGGTGCTCCATCTTCATGGCCTCCACGACCGCGACGGTGTCGCCGGCCGCGACCTCCGCGCCGGAGACGATCGGCACGGCCACGACGGTGCCGGGCATCGGCGAGCGGACCTCGGGATGCGCGGTCGCCTCGCCGCGCTCGCGGGCGGCGAGCGCAGCGGCCAGCCGCTCGGCGGGCGTGCGCAGCCGCAGGGCGCGCGAGCGTCCCCCGTGCGCGAGCCAGACGGTGCCGCCGTCGCGGGCCGTGTCGAAGCGGGTGACCACGCCGTCGAGATCGAGCACGACGGAGTCCGGCTCGCCGGCCGCTCCGGGCTGCACCGCGATCCGTGCGGTGTGCTCGCGGAGCTCGCCGTCGGGCCCGGCGAGGGTCACGCGGTCGCCGTCCACCGGCACGGTGGTCGCGTCCACGTCGTAGCGGACGGGCCGCGCCGAGCCGAGCCGCCAGCCGGTGGGCGCGCCCCACAGCGCGCCGACGCCGCCCGGCGTCACGGTCTCCCGCTGCAGGTGCGCCAGCAACGCCGCCGCCGCGAGCTCGGTTGCGGAGGCCGGAACCGGCTCCAGAGCGGAGAAGCGCCGGTCGATGAGCGTGGTGTCCATGCTGCCCGCGCGGACGTCCTCGTCGGCCAGGAGGTCGCGCACCCAGGCGATGTTGGTCACGAGGCCCAGCACCGCCGTGCCGGCGAGGGCACGGTCGAGCCGGGCGAACGCGCCCGCACGGTCGGGCGCCCAGGCGATGACCTTCGCGAGCATCGGGTCGTAGTCGGTGACCACGCGCGTGCCGGCCACGAGGCCGCTGTCGACGCGGACGCCCTCGCCGGTCGGCTCGCGCAGCGCGAGCACCGCGCCGTCGCCCGGCAGGAAGTCCCGCTCCGGGTTCTCCGCGTACACGCGCGCCTCGACGGCGTGGCCGGAGAGCCGGATGTCGTCCTGCACGAAGCCCAGCGGCTCCCCCGCGGCGACGCGGAGCTGCCACTCCACCAGGTCAACGCCCGTCACCAGCTCGGTGACCGGGTGCTCGACCTGCAGGCGGGTGTTCATCTCCATGAAGAAGAACTCGTCAGGGCGCTCGGCGGAGACCAGGAACTCGACGGTCCCGGCGCCGACGTAGCCGACGCTCGCCGCGACCCGGCAGGCGGCCTCGCCGATCCGGGAGCGCGTCGCCGCGTCGAGCAGGGGAGACGGCGCCTCCTCGACCACCTTCTGGTGGCGGCGCTGCAGGGAGCACTCGCGCTCGCCGAGGTGGACCACCGCGCCGTGCCGGTCGGCGATGATCTGCACCTCGATGTGCCGCGGCGACTCCACCAGCCGCTCCAGGAAGAGGGTGTCGTCGCCGAAGGCCGCGGCCGCGACGCGACGGGCCGCGCGCAGCGCCTCGGGGAGGTCGGCGGCGACGTGCACCGCCTGCATCCCCTTGCCGCCGCCGCCCGCGGAGGGCTTGACCAGCACGGGATAGCCGATGCGCTCGGCCGCCGCGACGAGATCGTCGTCGCCGAGGCCGGGCTCCGCGATGCCGGGGATGGTCGGCACGCCCGAGCGGCCGACCTCCTGCTTGGCCGAGATCTTGTCGCCCATGACCTCCAACGCGTGCACGCCGGGGCCGACGAACACGATGCCGGCGGCCTCGCAGGCGTCGGCGAGCGCGGCGTTCTCGGAGAGGAAGCCGTAGCCGGGGTGCACCGCAGCGGCGCCCGTGCGGCGCGCGGCGTCGACGATGGCCTCGACGGAGAGGTAGCTCTCGCGCGCGGGCGCCGGCCCGATGCGGACCGCCGTGTCCGCGAGCCGGACGTGCGGGGCGTCGCGGTCGGCGTCGCTGAAGACGGCCACCGAGCGGATGCCGAGGCGGCGCAGCGTGCGGATGACGCGGCAGGCGATCTCGCCGCGGTTCGCCACGAGAACGGACTCGAACGGAATGGAGGAGTAGTCGGTCATCGTCGTCACATCCGGAAGAGGCCGAAGGCCGTGTCGGGCAGCGGGGCGCGGGAGCAGACGTCGAGCGCCAGTCCCAGCACGGTGCGGGTGTCTGCGGGGTCGATCACGCCGTCGTCCCACAGCCGGGCGGTGGAGTAGTAGGGGTTGCCCTGGTCCTCGTACTGGGCGGTGATCGGCGCCCGGAAGGCCGCCTCGTCCTCGGCGCTCCACTCCTCGCCACGGGCGTCGAGCTGGTCGCGCTTGACGGTGGCGAGCACGCTGGCCGCCTGCTGTCCGCCCATGACGGAGATGCGGGAGGCCGGCCACATCCAGAGGAACCGGGGTGAGTAGGCCCGCCCGCACATCGAGTAGTTGCCCGCGCCGAAGGAACCGCCGATCACGACCGTGAGCTTGGGCACCCGGGTGGTGGCGACCGCGGTCACCATCTTGGCGCCGTTCTTGGCGATGCCGCCGGCCTCGTAGTCGCGGCCGACCATGAAGCCGGAGATGTTCTGGAGGAAGACCAGCGGGATCCCGCGCTGGTCGCACAGCTCGATGAAGTGCGCGCCCTTGAGCGCGGACTCGCTGAACAGCACCCCATTGTTGGCGACGATCCCGACCGGGTGGCCGTGGATGTGGGCGAAGCCGGTCACCAGCGTGGTGCCGTAGTCCGGCTTGAACTCGCTGAACTCCCCCGCGTCCACCAGCCGGGAGATGACCTCGTGCACGTCGTAGGGCGCCTGCACGTCGACGGGGACGACGCCGTAGAGCTCCTCCTGGTCGGCGATGGCGGCGCGGGTGGCCAGCACCTCCCACGCCGGCGCGGCGGGCTTCGGGAGGGTCGCCACGATCTCGCGGACGATCCCGAGCGCGTGGTCGTCGTCCTCCGCCAGGTGGTCGACCACGCCGGAGGTGCGGGCGTGGAGGTCGCCACCGCCGAGCTCCTCGGCCGTCACGATCTCGCCGATCGCGGCCTTCACAAGCGGAGGACCGCCGAGGAAGATGGTGCCCTGGTTGCGGACGATGACCGTCTCGTCGCTCATGGCCGGGACGTACGCGCCGCCGGCCGTGCACGAGCCGAGCACCGCGGCGATCTGCGGGATCTTCGCCGCCGAGAGCCTGGACTGGTTGTAGAAGATGCGGCCGAAGTGGTCGCGGTCGGGGAAGACCTCGTCCTGCATCGGCAGGAAGGCGCCGCCCGAGTCGACCAAGTAGACGCACGGGAGGCGGTTCTCCAGCGCGATCTCCTGCGCGCGCAGATGCTTCTTGACGGTCATCGGGTAGTAGGTGCCGCCCTTCACCGTCGCGTCGTTGCAGACGATCATCACGTGGCGGCCCTCGACGAGGCCGATGCCGGCGATGACGCCCGCGGCCGGGCTCTCGTCGCCGTACATCCCGGTCGCGGCCAGCGGGGCGATCTCCAGGAACGGGCTGCCCTCGTCGAGCAGCGCGTCGATGCGGTCGCGCGGCAGCAGCTTGCCGCGGGCGACGTGGCGCTCGCGGGCGCGTTCAGGGCCGCCGGCCGCGGCGACGGCGAGGCGCTCGCGGAGGTCGGCCACCAGCGCGCGCTGGGCGGCGGCGTTCCCCGCCGGCGCGCTCGCGCCTGCGGTCGTGCTCTGGTCGGGCATCGTGCTCAGGGCAGGCATCGTGCTCCCGTGTCCTCATCGACATGAGTTAGTGGTCACTAACTCGAATTTAGGTTAGTGTTCATTAACCCGAATGTCCAGCCCGCACCTGGGAGTCCTAGAGAGATGACCGAGACCGTCCCGGCCGACCCGCTCGCGCGGCCGACCCAGCGCAGTCAAGCGAAGGCCGATCGGCGCGCGGCGCTGCTGGAGGCCGCGGCAGGCAAGTTCGCCGAGCGCGGCTTCAACGGCGTCTCGATCGAAGACCTGGGCGCCGCCGCCGGCGTCAGCGGCCCGGCCGTCTACCGGCACTTCTCGTCCAAGCAGGCCGTGCTCGCCGCCCTCCTGGTCGGCGTCAGCGAGACCCTCCTCGACGGCGGCGCCGCGGTCGAGCGGGAGGCCGCCGACCCCGCAGGCGCGTTGCGCGGGCTGATCGCGTTCCACGTCGACTTCGCGCTGACCGAGGCGGACACCATCCGCGTGCAGGACCGCGACCTCGACGCCCTCGCCCCGGAGGACCGCCGCGCGGTGCGCACCCTGCAGCGCCGCTACATCGAGCTGTGGATGCGCGTGCTCGGCGAGCTGCACCCGTCGCTCGCCGCCGACGAGCTGCGCGTGCGCGTGCAGGCGACCTTCGGGCTGATCAACTCCACACCCCACTCCGCGCGCGCCGGCGCCGCGCACACGACCGACGCCTCGGTGCGCCCGGTGCTCGAACGGATGGCCTGGGCGGCGCTGACCTCGCGCTGACACCGCGCTGGCCTCCCCTGACCTCCGGCCCGCCCGAACCGACTCTTCGGTACGACACCGGCGTGGGCTAGAGTCCGAACACGCGCCGGGCGACGCCCCCGGCGGATTCGACGGGAGGCGACGTGGGCGACGACACCCCCCGGCTGAGATTGCACCATCGTGTGCTGCGGACGCTCGGAGTCACCCTCGCCGTTCTGCTCGTCCTCGTCCTCCTCGCGGGCGGCCTCGCTGTGTGGACGGTCACCCTCTCGTTCCCGCAGACCTCCGGCTCGCTGCAGGTCAGCGGCCTGAGCGCGCCGGTGACCGTGACCCGCGACTCCGCGGGCGTCCCGCAGATCACCGCGCGCACCGCCGACGACCTCTTCCGCGCGCAGGGCTACGTGCACGCGCAGGACCGGTTCTGGGAGATGGACTTCCGCCGGCACGTCACCTCCGGCCGGCTCTCCGAGCTGTTCGGAGCCAGCCAGATCCCCACGGACACCTTCATCCGCACGCTGGGCTGGCACGACGTCGCCGAGCAGGAGGTGAAGCAGCTCGACAAGACCTCGCTGCGCTACTACCAGGACTACGCCGACGGCGTGAACGCGTACCTCAACACGCACTCCGGCCCGCAGCTGTCGCTGGAGTACGCCATCCTCGGCATCCAGAACCCGGACTACCACCCGGAGCAGTGGACGCCGGCCGACTCGATCGCCTGGCTCAAGGCGATGGCCTGGGACCTCCGCTCCAACCTGGAGGACGAGATCGACCGGGCGCTCCTGGCCACCAAGCTGACGCCCCAGCAGATCGCCGAGCTGCACCCCGCCTACGACTACAGCGCGCACCCGACGATCACGGCGCTCGGCGGCGGCACGCCCGCCACGACGACCCCGGACGCCGCCCCCGCCGGCACGAAGGCGTCGGCCTCCGCCGCAGCCGGCGACGCCGACGCGACCGCCGCGCTCGCCGGTGTGCCCACCGCCCAGTACCAGAACCGGCTGGAGCAGGTGGCCTCGAGCCTCGACGCCCTGCCGACCCTCATGGGCCCGGCCGGCGACGACATCGGCTCGAACTCCTGGGTCGTCTCCGGGGCGCACACCGCGACCGGGAAGCCGCTGCTCGCCAACGACCCGCACCTCGGTGCGGTGATGCCCTCGGTCTGGTACCAGGTCGGCCTGCACTGCGCGGTCGTCGACGCGCAGTGCCCGTTCGACGTCTCCGGCTTCAGCTTCTCCGGGCTCCCCGGCGTGATCATCGGCCACAACGACCGCATCGCGTGGGGGTTCACCAACCTCGGGCCGGACGTGGCCGACCTCTACGTCGAGAAGGTCACCGGCGACACCTACGAGTACGACGGCGCGCAGGTGCCGCTGACCATCCGGCACGAGACGATCCAGGTCGCGGGAGGTCCGGCCGTGCGGATCACGGTCCGCTCGACCCGGCACGGCCCGATCATCACCGACCTCAGCGACGGCTACGGCGTCATCGCGAAGGACCAGGCCGGGAAGCTCGGCGTCCCGGCGCAGGAGTTCCAGCTCTCCTTGGAGTGGACTGCGCTCACGCCCGGCCCGACCGCCGTGGCGATCTTCGCCTTCGACACCGCGCACGACTGGGCGAGCTTCCGGGCCGCCGCGGCGTCGTTCCAGGTGCCGTCGCAGAACCTCCTCTACGCCGACGTGGACGGCAACATCGGCTACCAGGCGCCCGGCCTCATCCCGGTGCGGGCGAAAGGCGACGGGACCGTCCCGGTGCCCGGCTGGACCAGCGCGTACGGCTGGGTCGGGACGATCCCCTACGACCAGCTCCCGAGCGTGCTGAACCCGCCCAGCGGGTACATCGTGACGGCCAACAACGCCGCCGTCGGCTCGCAGTTCCCCGCGATGATCACGCAGGACTGGGACGCCGGCTACCGCGCGAACCAGATCCAGCTCCGCCTCACGAAACTGCTCAACGCGGGGCACAAGGTGACCTCGAAGGACATGTCCGCCATCCAGGCCGACACCTACGACGCCAACGCGGCCACGCTCGCTCCCCTGCTCATCGCGGTCGGCGCGAAGGCCGACCCGACCTCCGGCGTCGCCAAGGGCGCGGCGCTGCTGCGCGGCTGGAACTACCACGACGACGGCGACAGCGCCGCTGCGGCCTACTTCGCGGTGTTCTGGAAGAACCTGCTGGCCGACGCGTTCGGCCGCAAGCTCCCGGCCGACGCGCCCCCGACCGGAGGCGACCGCTGGTTCCAGGTCGTCCAGACCCTCGTGAAGCAGCCGGACTCCGCGTGGTGGGCGGACAGCAGGCTGGGCACGCTCGACCGCGACGACATGATCGAGTACGCGGCGAACCAGGCCTGGAAGGAGACGCAGAGCACCCTCGGCGGCGACCCGAAGAGCTGGCGCTGGGACCGCCTGCACACCCTGGAGCTCACCAACGCGTCGTTCGGGTCGTCCGGCGTCCCGCCGATCGAGTGGCTGTTCAACCGCGGGCCGTACCCGCTGGGCGGCGGGTCGAGCGTCGTGGACGCGACCGGTTGGGACGCCTCCGACGGCTACCAGGTCACCAGGGCGCCCTCGATGCGGATGGTGGTTGACCTCGGCGACTTCGACCGCAGCACCTGGATCAACCTCACCGGCGCGTCAGGGCACGCGTTCGACTCCCACTACGCCGACCAGGCGCGCCTGTGGGCGGTCGGCCAGACCCGCCCCTGGCCCTTCACGGCAAAAGCGACGCGTACCGCCGCCACCCAAACCCTCACCCTCACGCCCTGAGAAGCATCGAGGGGCACGTTGTTGTCACTTTTCGCGGCGAAAAGTGACAACGACGTGCCCCTCGGTGGAAGGGTGTGCGCGGTCAGCGGGCGGTGGGCCAGGTTCGTTCGGCGTCGCCGACGTAGAGCTGCTGCGGGCGGCCGATCTTGGTGCTCGGGTCCTGCGTCATCTCGCGCCAGTGGGCGATCCAGCCCGGGAGGCGGCCGATCGCGAACAGGACGGTGAACATCCGGGTCGGGAAGCCCATCGCCTTGTAGATCACGCCGGTGTAGAAGTCGACGTTCGGGTAGAGGCGGCGGTCGACGAAGTACTGGTCGGCGAGCGCGACCTCCTCGAGCTCCTTCGCGATGTCGAGCAGCGGGTCGTGCACGCCGAGGGCGGCGAGCACCTCGTCGGCGGACTGCTTGACGAGCCGGGCGCGCGGGTCGAAGTTCTTGTAGACGCGGTGACCGAAGCCCATGAGCTTGACGCCGGACTCCTTGTTCTTGACCCGCTCGACGAACTTCTGGACGCTCTCGCCGGAGTCGCGGATGTCCGCGAGCATCTGCAGGACGGCCTCGTTCGCGCCGCCGTGCAGCGGGCCGTAGAGCGCGTTGATACCGGCCGAGACCGACGCGAACAGGTTCGCCTGTGTGGATCCGACCAGGCGGACGGTCGACGTGGAGGCGTTCTGCTCGTGGTCCTCGTGCAGGATCAGCAGGCGCTCCAGTGCCCGCGAGAGAACCGGGTTCACCTCGTACGGCTCGGCCATGGTGCCGAAGTTGAGCCGCAGGAAGTTGTCGACGAAGCTCAGCGAATTGTCCGGGTAGAGGAACGCCTGACCGATGCTCTTCTTGTGCGCGTAGGCCGCGATCACGGGCAGCTTGGCGAGCAGGCGGATGGTGGAGAGCTCCACCTGCTCCGGGTCGCTGACGCTGAGCGAGTCCTGGTAGAAGGTCGACAGCGCCGAGACCGCGCTCGACAGCACCGACATCGGGTGCGCGTCGTGCGGGAGGGCGCTGAAGAAGCGGCGCAGGTCCTCATGCAGCAGCGTGTGGCGGCGGATGCGCTCGTCGAAGTCGGCGAGCTCTGCCGGCGTCGGCAGCTCGCCGTGGATGAGCAGCCAGGCCACCTCGAGGAACGTCGAGTTCTCGGCGACCTGCTCGATCGGGTAGCCGCGGTAGCGCAGGATGCCCGCATCGCCGTCGATGTAGGTGATCGCCGAGCGCGTGGCGGCGGTGTTGACGAAGCCGTAGTCGAGGCTGGTGAGCCCGGTCTGCCTGGTCAGGCTGGAGAGGTCGATGCTCGACGCGCCCTGCGTGCTCGGCAGGATCGGGAACTCGGCGACGCCGCCGGGGTAGCTCAGCCGGGCGGTGGCCGCGTCCTGGGCGGGGCCGCGCTGCTCCGCCTGCGGCTGAACGGCAGTCCGATCGGTGCCGGCCTGCTCGGTGCCGAGTCCGCTCACAACGCCTCCTGAGTGGTTTGGGGATGCTTCGCGTGCCGATCGTGTCGACGACGCAGTGAAGCCGTGCTGGTACAGCCTAGCCAACCCACACGACAACTGTCGCATCGGGCAAAGGCTGAGGAGGTCCTTTAGAGGGTCTCTCCAAAGGCGCGCAACCGGGAGGCCGCGGCGGCGATCCGCTCGTCCGTGGCCGTGAGCGAGAGGCGCACGTGCTCCGCATTGTGGTCGCCGTAGAACACGCCGGGACCGGCCAGGATGCCGAGGTCCGCGAGCCGGCCGATGCTGTCCCAGGCGTCGCGTCCCTCGGTCGCCCAGAGGTAGAGCCCGGCCTCGCTGCGGTCGATACGGAAGCCCGCGGCCTCCAGTGCGGGCTTCAGCAGCGCGCGCCGCGCCCGGTAGCGCTCGCGCTGCTCCGCCACGTGCGCGTCGTCGCCGAGCGCGACGACCATCGCGGCCTGCAGCGGCGACGGCAGCATGAGCCCGGCGTGCTTGCGCACCGTGGTGAGGCGCGCGATCAGCGCGCGGTCGCCCGCGACGAACGCGGCCCGGTAGCCGGCGAGGTTGGACTGCTTGCTCAGCGAGTAGACGGCGAGCACGCCGCTGCGGTCGTCGCCGACCACGCGCGGGTCGAGCACGCTGGGGGTCGGCGCGTCGTCCCACGGCGCGTCCCAGCCGAGCTCGGCGTAGCACTCGTCGCCCGCGACGACCGCGCCCAGCTCGCGGGCCCGCGTCACGGCCGCCCGCAGCTCCTCCACCGACAGCACGCGGCCGTCCGGGTTGCCGGGGCTGTTCAGCCAGACCAGGCGCGTGTTCTCGGGCCACTCGGCGGGATCGTCGCTCGCCACGGCCTCCGCGCCGGCGAACGCCGCGCCGATCGCGTAGGTCGGGTACGCGACGCGGGGGTGCACCACGGCATCCCCCTCGCCGAGGCCGAGGAAGAACGGCAGGAAGGCGACGAGCTCCTTGGAGCCGATGGTCGGGAGCACGTCCTCCGGCGCGAGGCCGGGCACGCCGCGGCGACGCCTGAACCACGCGGCGATCGCCTCGCGCAGCGCGGGCGTGCCGACGGTCTGCGGGTAGGCGTGCGCGTCGGTCGCGTGCGCGAGCGCGTCGCGGATCAGTGCGGGGGTCGGGTCGACCGGCGAGCCGATCGAGAGGTCGACGATCCCGGAGGCGTCACCGAAGGGTTCGGCTGCTCGGGCGCGCGCCGCGTACGGCGCCATCAGATCCCAGGGGTATTCCGGCAGTTCCCCGAGCGCCACGTCAGTGCGCCTGCGGCGGCAGGGCGACGATGAGCGGGTGATCCTTGGCGATCACGCCGACCTTGGCGGCGCCGCCGGGCGAGCCGATGTCGTCGAAGAACTCCACGTTGGCCTTGTAGTAGTCGGCCCACTCCTCGGGGAGGTCGTCCTCGTAGTAGATCGCCTCGACGGGGCAGACCGGCTCGCAGGCGCCGCAGTCGACGCACTCGTCGGGGTGGATGTACAGCGAGCGCTCGCCCTCGTAGATGCAGTCGACGGGACACTCGTCGATGCAGGCGCGGTCTTTCACATCGACGCACGGGAGGGCGATGACGTAGGTCACTGTGCTTCAGGTTCCCTTCGGACGGCGGGTGGCTGTCCCTCTAGCTTAGGCCGTTCCGGCCCGGCCCGCGGCGCGCTTGACGTCCGGCCAGGAGACGACGACGGCGGCGATGAGGATCGGCCCGACCAGCCAGATCTGCCCCCACAGGTTGTTCGGGATGAGCACGGAGCCGCCCGGGCTCTGCTGGGTGAAAACGAGGATGACGGCGATCGCCCCGAGCGCCGCGTACAGCGCGGGCCAGCGGGAGCCGCCCAGCAACCGGAGACCGACCAGCAGCGCGGTGAAGCAGAGCAGCGAGCCGATCAGCCCGAGCGGGATGGTGACGCCCCAGGTGACCGTGAGCTGGTGCGCGACCGTGCCGATCCCGCCGATCACCGCTCCCGCGACGACCAGGAGGACGGCGTTGACGATCCGGCTCAGCATGCTCGAATCCTAGCTGGACACATCGGCCGGACGTGTTCTAGAGTCGAACAGGTAAGGTTAGCCTTACCAACATCCCCCCGCCTCCACTCGAAGGTCTTCTGTGCTCGCGAACTATCTGATCGGCCTCCGCGAAGGCCTCGAAATGGCGCTCATCGTCACCATCCTCGTCGCGTACGTGGTCAAGATCGGGCGCACGGACGTGCTCTCGAAACTGTGGGTCGGCGTCGGCATCGCGCTCGTCGTCCCGCTCGGGATCGGCGCGCTGCTCACCTGGGGCCCGTACGGACTCAGCTTCGAGGCGCAGGAGATCGTGGGCGGGACGCTGTCGCTGATCGCGGTCGGATTCGTCACCTGGATGATCTTCTGGATGGGCAAGACCGCCCGCAGCATGAAGTCCACCCTCCAGAACCGGCTCGACTCCGCGCTCGTGGGCGCGGGCTGGGGCGTCGTGATCCTCGCCATGCTGAGCGTGGGCCGCGAGGGCATCGAGACGGCGCTCTTCGTCTGGGCGACGGTCGCCAGCATCGGCGGCGGCTGGGAGCCGGTGATCGGCGCGGTCCTCGGCCTCGTCACGGCCGCGGTGCTGGGCTTCCTCCTCTACCGCGGCATGGTGAGGATCAACCTGGGCTCGTTCTTCACCTGGACCGGCGCGTTCCTCATCCTCGTCGCGGGCGGCGTGCTCGCCTACGGCATCGGCGACCTGCAGGAGGCGGGCGTCATCCCCGGCGCGGGCATCCACGCGTACGACATCAGCGGCCTCATCCCGTCGTCGAGCTGGTACGGCACGGCGCTCGCGGGCATCCTCAACTTCAACCCGTCGCCGACCTGGCCGCAGGTCATCGCCTGGGCCGGCTACATCGTCGTCGTGACGTTCTTCTACGTGCGACAGCACCGGGCGTCGCAGACGCGACCGGCCGCCACCCCCTCCGCCCCGTCCGCCCCCGCGCCGCGGACGCCCGTCCACTCCTGATCCGGCCCCGCCACCGCGCGGGCCCACAGCATCCACCAGAGCAGAAAGCACAGCATCGCCATGCCCCGACACCGTCAGCTCGGCACGATCGCCGGCACCCTGGCCGCCGCAGCGGCCGTCGCACTCGCCCTCACCGGCTGCGTCCCCAACAAGGCCGTCGCCGAGGCGGAGGCCATCCAGGTCACGCTGACCGACACCGCCTGCACCGTGAAGACCGCCACCGCTCCCGCCGGCCCGATCACCTTCCAGGTCACCAACACCGGCAGCGACGTCAACGAGTTCGAGGTTCTCGCGCCGGACAAGCTGCGCATCGCCGGCGAGAAGGAGAACATCGGCCCGGGCACCACGGTCAACTACGTCGTCCAGCTCGCCGAGGGCAGCTACTTCACCGCGTGCCGCAAGGGGATGGTCGGCAACCCGACCTCGGTCGCGAAGTTCACCGTGACCAAAGGCGCCGGCGACACGAAGTCCGTCAGCGAGAGCAAGCAGGTCGCGCAGGCCGTGACCAACTACGTCTCCTATGTCAAAGACCAGGCCGGGGAGCTCCTCACCGCGACGAAGGCGTTCGCGGCGGCCTACGAGGCCGGCGACGACGCGGCGGCCCGCGCCCAGTACCCTGTCGCGCGCTCTTACTACGAGCGGATCGAGCCGACCGCCGAGCAGTTCGGCGACATCGACCCCGCCCTCGACCTCCGCGAGGCCGACCTGGAGCAGGGCCAGGAGTGGACCGGCTGGCACCGCATCGAGAAGGACCTGTGGGCGCCCGCCGGGTTCACGGCCTCCGACGCCGCCGGCCGGAAGACCCTCGGCGACCGGCTCGTCGCCGACACCCAGCGGCTCTACGACCTCGTGCACGCGAAGGACTTCACCCTCACGCTCGACCAGATCTCCAACGGGGCCGCCGGCCTGATGGAGGAGGTCTCGCGCAGCAAGATCACCGGTGAGGAGGAGATCTTCTCGCACACCGACCTCTGGGACTTCAAGGCCAACGTGGAGGGCGCGGAGGTCGCCTACGGCAACGTCCGGGCGGTGCTGCTGGAGAAGGGCGCGACCGGGAAGACCACGGCGCAGAAGCTCGACGTCGAGTTCGCGACGATCGACAAGCTCCTCGCGCAGTACACGGAGGGCGCCGGCTACGTGAGCTACACCCAGCTCACCACCGCGCAGGTGAAGGAGCTCTCCGACTCGGTCAACGCCCTGAGCGAGCCGCTCAGCCAGCTCACCTCGATCCTGGTCAAGTGACGGTGGCAGACGACACGACCTCCGCCGATCGTCCGGCGCCCGAGGCGGGCGCCGGACGCTCCGGCCTGTCCCGGCGCGGGATGCTCGGCCTCGCCGGCGCGGCGGTCGGCGCCGGCGTCGTCGGGTTCGGCGCCGGCGCGGCCGTGGGCCACGCGGTCGCCTCCTCCCCCGACAGCGCGACCTACCCGTTCTACGGCGCGAACCAGGCGGGCATCGTCACGCCCACCCAGGACCGCCTCCACTTCGCCGCGTTCGACGTCGCCGACGGGCTCGACCGGGACGGACTCATCGAGCTGCTGCAGGACTGGACCGTCGCGGCCGCGCGGATGACGCAGGGCAAGCCGGCCGGCAAGTACGGCCCGGCCTCCGGCCCGTCCGACGCTCCCCCGGACGACACGGGCGAAGCGCTCGACCTCCCGCCCGGCGGCCTCACGCTCACGTTCGGCTTCGGCCCGACGCTGTTCACGGCCTCCGACGGAACCGACCGGTTCGGGATCGCCGGCAAGCGCCCGGCCGCGCTGGTCGACCTCCCGCACTTCCCCGGCGACGCGCTGCTCGACAGCCTCACCGGCGGCGACCTGTGCGTGCAGGCGTGCAGCGAGGACCCGCAGGTGGCCGTGCACGCCATCCGCAACCTGTCCCGCATCGCGTTCGGCCGCGCCGCCATCCGCTGGTCGCAGCTCGGCTTCGGCCGCACCTCGTCCACCTCGCGCAGCCAGACCACGGCCCGCAACCTGTTCGGCTTCAAGGACGGCACCGCGAACATCAAGGCCGAGGACTCCTCCGTCGTGGCCGACCAGGTCTGGGCCGACCGCGGCGACGGCGCGGCGTGGATGCACGGCGGCTCGTACCTGGTGGCGCGGAAGATCCGCATGGTCATCGAGACCTGGGACCGCCAGCAGCTCGGCGAGCAGGAGCGCATCGTCGGGCGGGACAAGGGCGAGGGCGCGCCGCTCTCGGGCGGCACCGAGTTCAGCGAGCCGAACTTCCTCGCGCTGTCACCGGCCGGCGGCACCACGATCGACCCCGACTCGCACGTGCGCCTGGCGCATCCGACGATGAACGACGGCGCGCAGCTCCTGCGCCGCGGCTACAACTTCGTGGACGGCAACGACGACCTGGGCCGGCTGAACGCCGGGCTCTTCTTCATCGCGTTCCAGCGCGACCCGCGCAAGCAGTTCATCCCCATCCAGAACCAGCTCGCGAAGAACGACCTCATGAACGAGTACCTCAAGCACGTCGGCTCCGCGGTGTTCGCGGTGCCGCCCGGCGCCCGCGAGGGCTCCTACGTCGGCGCCCCCCTCTTCGCCTGACCTGCTGCTACGGCGTCGCCGTGGGCGCGGGGGTCTCGACGGCCGCGCGCGACACCGAGTAGTTGGCCACCCAGCCGTTGCTGCCGGCGTCGCTGACGACGACGAGGACGCCGAACTCGCTGTTCGAGAACGTCCCGGTGCCTCCGCCGTCCGGCCCCTGGGCGCCGAAGCCGCCGTCGAAGCCTGCGTCCGCGAGCTGCTTCGCGATGTCCTGGTATGCCTTCGCGTCCGGCACCTTGATCGTGACGTTCCAGACCTTGCCGTGGCCGCTGCCGACGCTGGCGCCGAAGACGACGGCGCCCTTCGCGAGCGGGACGGCCTTCGGGAAGTCGGAGGGAACCTTGTTCCCGCCCAGATCCACGTTGCCGCCGGTGACGTTCTTCACGACGGTCTGGAAGCTGCAGCCCGCGAGCGCCGGCGCGACCCCCACCAACAGGAGGGCCGCGACCGGGAGCGCGAGCAGGCGGGAGCGTCTCATGAGTCGATTATGCGCGCCGCGGAGCCGAGCGTGACGCTTACGCGTCCTGGCGCTTGAGGCGCGACGCGGCGCGGCCGCGGGCGGTCGCGTCGAGCTCGACCTTGCGGATGCGCACGGCCTCCGGGGTGACCTCCACGCACTCGTCCTCGCGGGCGAACTCCAGGCACTCCTCCAGCGTGAGCTGGCGGGACGGAGTCATCGACTCGAAGTTGTCGGCCGTCGACTGACGCATGTTGGTCAGCTTCTTCTCCTTGGTGATGTTCACGTCCATGTCGTCGGCGCGCGAGTTCTCGCCGATGACCATGCCCTCGTAGACCTCCTCGGTGGGGTTCACGAAGAACGTCATCCGCTCCTGGAGGGCGATGATGGCGAACGGGGTGACCACGCCGGAGCGGTCGGCCACGATCGAGCCGTTGCTGCGGGTGATGATCTGCCCGGCCCACTCGTCGTAGCCGTGCGAGATCGCGTTCGCGATTCCGGTGCCGCGGCTGATCGTGAGGAACTCGGTGCGGAAGCCGATCAGGCCGCGCGAGGGGACGATGAACTCCATGCGCACCCAGCCGGTGCCGTGGTTCGACATGTTCTCCATGCGGCCCTTGCGCGCCGCGAGCAGCTGGGTGATCGCGCCGAGGTACTCCTCCGGCACGTCGATGGTCAGGTGCTCGAACGGCTCGTGCGTCTTGCCGTCCACCTTCTTGGTGACCACCTGCGGCTTGCCGACGGTCAGTTCGTAGCCTTCGCGGCGCATCTGCTCGACCAGGATGGCCAGCGCCAGCTCGCCGCGGCCCTGCACCTCCCACGCGTCGGGGCGGCCGATGTCGAGCACGCGCAGCGACACGTTACCGATCAGCTCGCGGTCGAGGCGGTCCTTGACCATGCGCGCGGTGAGCTTGTGGCCCTTGACCTTGCCCACCAGCGGGGAAGTGTTGGTGCCGATGGTCATCGAGATCGCGGGGTCGTCCACGTGGATGAGCGGCAGCGGGCGGATGTCGTCCGGGTCGGCCAGCGTGTCGCCGATCATGATGTCGGCGAAGCCCGCCACCGCGACGATGTCGCCGGGGCCGGCGCTCTCGGCCGGGTAGCGGTCGAGGGCCTTGGTGATCATCAGCTCGGTCACGCGCACGTTGTGCACGTCGCCGTCGTGACGCACCCAGGCCACGGTCTGGCCCTTGCGCAGCGTGCCGTTGAAGATGCGCAGCAGCGCCAGGCGGCCGAGGAACGGCGAGGCGTCGAGGTTGGTGACGTGGGCCTGGAGCGGAGCCTCCGGGTCGTAGGTCGGCGCCGGGATGTGCTCGAGGATGGCCTCGAAGAGCGGCTCGAGGTCGCCGTTGTCCGGCAGGTCGCCGTTCTCGGGCTTGTTCAGGCTGGCCGCGCCGTTGCGCCCGGAGGCGTAGACGACGGGGACGTCGAGGATCGCGTCCAGGTCGAGGTCCGGCACATCGTCGGCGAGGTCGCTCGCGAGACCGAGCAGGAGGTCCTGGCTCTCGTGCACGACCTCGTCGATGCGCGCGTCCGGACGGTCGGTCTTGTTGACCAGCAGGATGACCGGGAGCTTGGCCTCCAGCGCCTTGCGCAGCACGAAGCGGGTCTGCGGCAGCGGGCCCTCGGACGCGTCCACCAGCAGGACGACGCCGTCGACCATCGACAGGCCGCGCTCGACCTCGCCGCCGAAGTCGGCGTGACCCGGGGTGTCGATCACGTTGATGGTGATCGGGCCGTTGGCGGCGTGCTTGCCCTTGTAGGAGATCGCCGTGTTCTTGGCGAGGATCGTGATGCCCTTCTCACGCTCCAGCTCGTTGGAGTCCATGGCACGCTCTTCGACGTGCTCGTGGTCGCCGAACGAGTTGGTCTGCCGCAGCATGGCGTCGACCAGCGTGGTCTTGCCGTGGTCGACGTGGGCGACGATCGCGACATTGCGCAGATCGTCGCGGTGGGCGACGGCGTTCTCGGACATGCGTGAGGGCTCGACTCTCGTCAGAAGGAAGAAGGGGAACGGTCTATTCTATCCCAGCGGCCGGGCGCCTCCGTTAACGGCCGATGACCGAGCGGAATGTCCGCACCGGGAACGGCGTCGAGCAGGGCGCGCGTGTACTCCTCGCGCGGCGTGGCGAGCACCTCCGCCGCCGTCCCCTGCTCCACCAGCCGGCCCTTCCGCATCACACAGACGTGGTCCGCGATCCGGCGCACCACCCCGAGATCGTGCGTGATGAACAGGTACGTCAGCGCCAGGTCGTCCTGCAGCTCGCCGAGGAGGTCGAGCACCTGCGCCTGGACCAGCACGTCGAGCGCCGACACCGCCTCGTCGAGCACGACGATGTCGGGGTTCAGCGCCAGCGCCCGGGCGACGGCGACGCGCTGCCGCTGGCCGCCGGAGAGCTCGTTCGGGTAGCGCGCGGCGAAGGCGGCGGGCAGCGCCACGCGGTCCAGCAGCTCGGCGACGCGCCGCCGACGCGACGCCCGGTCGCCGACCCGGTGCACGGCGAGCGGTTCCGCGATGCTGGCGCCGACGCTGCGGAGCGGATCGAGCGACCCGTACGGGTCCTGGAACACCGGCTGCATCCGGCGGCGGAGGGCGAAGACCTCCCGCACGTTCAGGGCGCCGGTGTCCTGACCGTCGATAGCGACACGGCCGCTGGTCGGCTCCTCCAGGCGCAGGATCAGCTTCGCGACGGTGGACTTGCCGGAGCCCGACTCGCCGACGAGGGCGGTGGTGGTGCCCCGCGGCACGGTGAAGCTCACCCCGTCCACGGCCGTGAGGGCCGTCGACCGGAGGCCGCCGCTGCGCACCCGGTAGACCTTCGTGAGCCCGCTGACCGCGATGGCCGGGGTCGACGGGGTCGCCTGGGCCGCCGCGGCCAGTCGCCGGTCCGTCGCGCGCAGCGGGCCCGCGGCGACGCTCGGGGCGGCCTCCACCAGGCTGCGCGTGTACGGGTGCGCGGGGCGCAGCAGCACCTCGCGGCTCGGTCCGGCCTCCACGACCCGGCCCCGGTGCATCACCACCACCCGGTCGGCGCGCTCGGCCGCGAGCCCGAGGTCGTGCGTGATCAGGAGCACGGTGGTGCCGAGCTCCCGAGTGAGCGTGCCGAGGTGGTCGAGGATGCCGCGCTGCACCGTCACGTCGAGGGCCGAGGTGGGCTCGTCCGCGATCAGGAGCTTGGGGTCGCCGGAGAGGCCGATCCCGATCAGCGCGCGCTGGCGCATCCCGCCGGAGAACTGGTGCGGGTACTGCCGGAGCCTGCTGCCCGCGTCGGCGAGACCGGCGCGCTCGAGCACCTCGATCGCCTTCGCGCGCACCGCACGGCGGCCGGTGGCGACGCCGTTCGCCCGGATGGCCTCCTCGACCTGGAAGCCCACGCTCCACACCGGGTTCAGGCTCGACATCGGGTCCTGCGGCACGAAGCCGATCTCCCGGCCGCGGACGGCCTCCAGCTCTCTGCGGCCGAGAGTGGTGAGCTCCACGCCGTCGAGCACGATCGAGCCGCCGAGGACCCGGCCGGCGCCGGGCAGGAGCCCGATGATCGCCTGCGCGGTGGTGGACTTGCCCGAGCCGGACTCCCCCACGATCGCGACAGTCTCCCCGCGATGGACGGTGAGGTCGACGCCGTCGAGCGCGGTGGCGACGCCGCCGCGTGAGGGGAACCCCACGCGGAGGCCCGACACGACGAGCAGCGGGCTCGCGCCGGTCTGATCCGATGCTGCGCTCACCGGCGTGCCCTCGCCTTCGGGTCGAGCGCGTCCCTGACCACCTCGCCGAGCATGATGAAGCTCAGCACGGTGACCGAGAGCGCCAGGGACGGGTAGACGAGCGTCTGCGGCGCCGTCCGGAGGTCGTTCTGCGCCTGGCTGATGTCGTTGCCCCACGACATCACGTCGCTCGGCAGCCCGACGCCGAGGAACGAGAGCGTCGCCTCCGCCACGATCGAGCCCGCGAGCGACAGCGTGGTCACGACGATGACCGGCGCGAGCGAGTTGGGCAGCACGTGGCGCAGCAGGATGCGGAACCGGGACAGCCCGATCGCCGTCGCGGCCAGCACGTGGTCGGCCGTCCTCACGCGGAGCACCTCCGCCCGGAGCACACGCGCGGTCGCGGGCCAGGCGAAGACCCCGATGGCGAGCGAGATGACCCAGACGTTCGCGAACTTCGCGAACACCGACATGATCAGGACGGCCGCGAGGATGTACGGGATCGAGAAGAAGATGTCGCCGACGCGTGACAGCACGGCGTCGATCCAGCCTCCGTAGAAGCCGGCCAGCGCGCCGGACACGACGCCGAGGATCGCCATGAGCGCGGTCGATAGCACGCCGACGGAGAGCGACGTCCCGGTTCCGTGGACGATGCGCGAGTAGATGTCGCAGCCCTGCTTGGTGAACCCGAGCGGGTGGCCGGGCGCCGGGCCGCCGTTGCTGTTGCTCAGCAGGCAGTCGCTGTTCGGCGCCGCTTGCGCGAAGAGGCCGGGGAACAGGGCGACGGCCGTGATCAGCACGATGAGGATGACCGAGCACCAGAACATCGGCCGGCGGCGCAGGTCCTCCCAGGCGTCCGACCCCAGGGTGGCGGGCCGGGTGGCGGCCCGGGCGGCGGCCCGGGCGGACGGCTCGTCACGACGCATGGCGGATCCTCGGGTCGAGCACGGCGTAGAGGAGGTCGACGAGCAGGGTGACGACGAGATAGAGCAGCACCATGACCGTCACGAAGGAGACCACGGTCGGCCCTTCCCCGCGGATGATCGCCTGGTAGAGCGTCCTCCCGACGCCGGGGACGTTGAAGATGCCCTCCGTCACCGTCGCCCCGACGAGCATCACGCCGAAGTCCGCCGCGAGGAACGTGACCACCGGGATGAGCGAGTTGCGCAGCACGTGCACCGGCACGATCCGGCGACGCGGCAGCCCTTTGGCCGCCGCGACCCGCACGAAGTCCATGCCGTTCGTGTCGATGACGGATGAACGGGTCAGCCGCACGATCTGGGCGAAGCTGATCGCCGCCATCGCCACCGCCGGGAGGACGAGGTCCTGGAGCGGCGCCCCCGGGCCTGCGGTCGGCCGCGCCCAGCCGAGCCAGATCCCGAACACGTACTGGAGGACGAACGCGATCACGAAGATGGGAGCCGAGATGAGCAGCAGGCTCACCACGAGCGCACTCGCGTCGAAGAGCCGGCCCTTCCGCAGCCCGCTGACGAGCCCGACAGCGATGCCGCACACCATCTCGATCGTGAGTGCGAGCAGTGCGAGCCGCAGCGTGACCGGGAACGTGCGCGCCAGGATCTCGCTCACCGGCTCGCCGGAGAACGACGTCCCGAAGTCTCCGCGCAGGATGCCGCCGAGGTAGTTCAGGTACTGGACGAGGAAGGGCTGGTCGAGGAGGTACCGGCTGCGCAGCTCCGCGAGCACGGCCGGGCTCGGAGTCCGGTCGCCGAACAGGGCGACGATGGGGTCCCCCGGCATGGCGAACACCATGAAGTAGATCAGCAGCGTCGTGCCCAGCAGGACGGGGACGGCCTGCAGGACCCGGAAGCCCAGGAAGCGGATCATCGCTTTAGGACGCGGAGTGCTTGGTGATCTGCTCGTAGAGCGGCACCGAGTTCCACCCGAACGTGACGTGGTCGACCGACGTGCTGTAGCCGCCGGTGACGTTCGAGTACCAGAGCGGGATGGCCGGCAGGTCCCGCAGCAGGAGCTCCTGCGCGGCGCGGAAGTCGGCGTTCGCGGCCTCCACGTCCGGCTCGGCGAGACCCTTCGCGAGCAGGGCGTCGAACTCCGGGTTCGCGTAACCGGAGTCGTTGGACAGCGCGCCCGTCCCGTACACCGGCCGGAGGAAGGTGAGCAGCCCCGGGTAGTCGCCCTGCCAGCCCGCGCGGAACGCCGAGTCGATCGTGTGATCGGTGATCGCGGTGCGGAGCAGTGCGAACGTCGGCGAGGCGTCGCCCTTCGCGTCGATCCCGAGGGTGTTCTTGAGGTTGTTCGCGACCGCGTCCACCCAGCCCTGGTGGCCGCCGTCGGCGTTGTAGGCGATGGTGAACACTCCCGTCCACGGCGAGAGCTTGTCGGCCTCCGCCCAGAGCAGCTTGGCCTTCTTCGCGTCGTGATCGAGCACGCCGGAGCCGTCGAGCCTGCCGGACCAGCCCGGGATGACCGGCGACGTGAAGTCCTTGGCCGGAGTCCGCGTGCCGTCGAAGATGACCTTGGTGATCTGCGGCCGGTCGATCGCCAGCGAAATGGCCTGGCGGCGCAGCCTGCCCTCCTCGCCCGCGAAGTGCGCGATCCGCTCCGGGATCGCGACGTTCTGGAAGACGGCGGCGGGCTGGTTGACCGCCCGGCCGTCGAGGTCCTTCTCGAAAGTCGAGATCGCAGCCTCGGGGATCGCGTCGAGGACGTCGAGCGTCCCCGACCTCAGGTCGCCGTACGCCGAGTCCAGCGAGGCGTAGAACACGATGCGGAGCCCGCCGTTCTTCGCCGTGCGCGGGCCGGTGTAGCCGGGGTTCGCGACGAGGTCGATGCTCTCGTCGTGCTTCCAGGCCTTCGCACTCGCGAGCGTGTACGGACCGTTCCCGATCGGGTGCGCGCCGAAGGCCGCCATGTCGTCGAAGGCGACGCTGGGCAGCGGATAGTACGCGGAGAATCCGAGCCGGAGCGGGAAGTCGGACACGGGGGTCTTCAGGTCGACGGTGAACTCCGTGTCGCTGACGACGCTGAGGCCGGTGAGCTCGCTGTCCGTGTCGGCGGAGAAGCCCTCGATGTCCTCGAAGAACGAGTTCAGGAGCTGCGCGTTGCTCTTCTTGGCCCCGTAGTTCCAGGCGTCCACGAACGAGCGGGAGGTGACCTTCTCGCCGTTGCTGAAGGTGCGGTCGCCGTTGATCGTGATGGCGAAGTGCTGCGAGTCGCTCGTCTCGATCGACCGGGCGACATCGTTGACCGGCTTGCCGTCCGCCTGGTAGGTCAGCAGCCCGGAGAACACGGCTTCGATGATCTTGCCGCCGCCGGCCTCGTTCGTGTTGGTCGGGATGAGCGGGTTCTGCGGCTCGCTGCCGTTCACGGTGACGATGGCGGCCGTGTCCGCCTTCGACGCGGCGTCGGGGCTGCTGCAGGCGGTGAGCACGAGCACGCCGGCCGCCGCTAGAGCAGCGAAAGTACGACCGAGAAGTCTGATGGCCACGATTTCCTCCTGAGCGGGGTCGACTTCAGACCATAGGGCCTCTGCGCTGGAGTTGCAAGTACTTCTGGTTACATTGAAATTCCTGATTCAACGCGCTACGATCACTAGCGTGCGAACCACAATTCCCTTCCTCAGATCCGCGACGTTCAGTGCAATGGCGCTCGCGGCCCTGTCGGTAGGGTTCCCCGGCGCCCCCGGTGCCGCAACCCCCGAGCGGTCCGAAAGGACCTCTGTCAGCGAGAGGCAGACGGTGGGATGCGGCGCGGGGGTCGTCGAAGTGTCGTGGCAGAGTGACGCAGCCCTCCACCTCACCGTGTACGAGAACAACACCGCGGGCGCGAGAGCCACGACGGACGTTCCCGCACCTCGGGGCGAGCACTCGTACGCCAGCGCACACCACACGCTGACGTGGGCGTTCGCGGACGACGACGGGAATCCGGTTCCGGTCGTCAGTCACGCCCGCTGTGCGATGTATCACTAACGATTGGAAGCAGGTACTGATGAAGGCTATCCAGCGCGTTGTTGCGGTCCTGGCTGTCTCAGCCGGCGTCCTGGCCGGCGGTGTTCTGACCGCCGCTCCGGCGACCGCCATGTCCGGCTTCGGGATCCGAACTCTCGGTTGCGGAGGGGGGAAGACCGCTCAGATCGATTGGAAGAGCACCGGCACGGTGAATCTCTTCACTTTCACCTCCAACATGGCGTGGGCGCAGGACACCCTTGTTCGCCAGGTCACGGCGAATGGTTCGTACTCGTATAACAGCGGGAAGAGCACACTGAACTGGGGCTTCGGAGTCTCCCCGGGCAACGTGAGCAGCTTCACCGAGAAGTGCGTCGCCTTCAACCGCTAGCGAATGAAGAGTGGGGGGGGGGGGCGGGCGCCGCCCCCCCGTGCCGAACACGCGGAAAGCCCCCCCCCCCCCCCCCGCCCCGCGCCCCCCGGTGCAGCCCCCCCGCCCGCCCCCCGCCCCAAACGCACCGGCTCGGTGGGCACCCAGGGCCACGACCGCCCGCGCGGCCACCCGGG
>NZ_JBHTXK010000015.1:0-24947 GCF_042791795.1 Leifsonia sp. NPDC056665 | reverse complement strand
GTGCGCGGCCCGGCCGGCCGGAGGGCCGGGGGGGCCGCGCGGGGCGCGGCGGGCCGCGGGGGGGGGGGGGCCCGGGGGCCCCCACCCCCCGCCCCGGACGCCGGGGGGGGGCGGCCCCCCCCCCCGCCCCCCACTCTTCCAGAACAGGCTTACAGCCCCTGCGCCACCGGCGGCTCCGGCTCCTGCGGCAGGCCCTCGTTGACCGGCACGACCTCGTCCGAGCCCGCGGCGAGCAGCTCCAGGCGCAGGGCGCGGCGGGCGCGCTGCTGCTCGGGGTCGGGCAGCGGGACCGCGGCGAGGAGGCGCTGCGTGTAGGCCTCCTTCGGGTAGCGGAGGATCTCGTCGCGCGTTCCGACCTCGACCAGGGCGCCGTGGTGCATCACCGCGATGCGGTCGGCGAGCACGTCGATGACCGCCAGGTCGTGGGTGATGAACAGGCACGCGAAGTTCATCTCGCGCTGAAGCTGCTGCATCAGCTCGAGCACGCGGGCCTGCACCGACACGTCGAGCGCGGAGGTCGGCTCGTCGGCGATCAGGACCGTCGGCTTGAGCGACAGCGCGCGGGCGATGCCGACGCGCTGCTTCTGGCCGCCCGACAGCTCGTGCGGGAAGCGGCTGCGGTAGGCGCGCGGCAGCTCGACGGCGTCGAGGAGGCGGTCGACCTCCTTCGCCAGGCCGGCGCCCTTGAGGCCCTTCGCCAGGCGCAACGGCTCGCCGATCGAGTCGGCGATCTGGAGCCGCGGGTTCAGCGACGACGACGGGTCCTGGAAGACGATGCCGACGTTGCGGTGCAGCTTGCGGATCTCGTCGCGGCCCGCCTTGCTGATGTCCTGGTCCGCGACCACGAGCTTGCCCGAGTGGATCGGCAGCAGGCCGATCGCGGCGCGGCCGAGCGTCGTCTTGCCGGAGCCCGACTCGCCCACCAGGCCGACGACCTCGCCCTCGTGGATCTTGAGGTCGATGTCGGTCGCCGCGCGGAACGCGGGGACACGGCCGTGCTTCGGGTACTCGATCGCGACCTTCTGGAAGTCGACGACGACCTTCCGCTTGTCCATCTCCGCCTCTTCGGCGGCCGCGGCGGCGATGCGCTCGTTGACGCGGATGCGCTCGGCGAACTCCTCGTCGGGGTTCTCCGTGCTGGCGGCGAGGGCGGCGGTCGTGTCGATCTCCTCGTCCTCGCGCTGGCCGAGATGCGGCACGGCCTCGAGCAGGGCGATCGTGTACGGGTGCTGCGGCGCGTCGAAGACCTCCTTGACCGTGCCGGACTCGACGATGTCGCCCTTGCGCATCACGACGATGTTGTCCGCCAGGTCGGCGACGACGCCCATGTCATGCGTGATCAGCAGGATGGCGCTGTCGAGGCGGTCGCGGAGGCTGCGGATCAGCTCCAGGATCTCGGCCTGCACCGTCACATCGAGCGCGGTGGTCGGCTCGTCGGCGATGAGCAGCTTCGGGTCGCACGAGATCGACTGGGCGATCATGGCGCGCTGGCGCTGGCCGCCGGAGAGCTGGTGCGGGTAGGAGTTGTACGCCTTCACCGGGTCCGGCAGCTCGACCATGGCGAGCAGCTCCAGGGCGCGCTCCTTGGCCTCGTGCGGTGACATCCCGAAGTGGATGCGGAGCGTCTCGACGATCTGGGAGCCGACCGTGTAGACGGGGTTCAGCGCCGTCATCGGCTCCTGGAAGATCACGGCGACCTGACGTCCGCGGACGCGGCGCATCTGCGGCGGGGTCAAGCCGGTGAGCTCGCGCCCCTCCAGCTTGATCGAGCCCTGGATGCGGGAGTTCTCGGGCAGGAGGTCGAGGATCGCCATCGAGCTCGCACTCTTGCCGGAGCCGGACTCGCCGACGATGGCGAGCACCTCCCCCGCCTTGATCTTGTAGTTCAGCTTCTTGGCCGCGGGCACCCAGACGTTGTCAACGCCGAAGTCGACGGACAGGTCGGTGACCTCGAGCACGGGGGCGCCGACGACGACCCCGGCTTTGCCGGTGGTGTTCTCGGTCATGATTCGTGGTTCCTTTCGGGGGCGCGCTCGGGCGAGGCGGGGACGGTGCGGGATGAGAGCATGGACCCATGCCCTACGTCTCCCCCACCGAGCGCGAGGTTTTCGTGTCCCGGTTCAACCGGGTCCTTGCCGTTCTGATCTGGGCGGCCGCTGCCGCCCTCGTCGTCGGCCTTCTGGTGAGCGTGCACGATGTGCGCCTGCTCTACGTCGTGCCGTGCGCGCTGTTCGCGTTCATCGGCTGGGCGCTGCTCTGGCGTCCGCGCCTGACGGTCGCCGACGACGGCATCGAGGTGATCAACGTCACGCGCTCCGTCGACATCCCGTGGCAGGCGCTCATCCACGTGGACACCAAGTACGCTCTCACCCTCTACACACCGGGGCACAAGTACCCGGTGTGGTCCGCGCCCGCTCCCGGCACGGCGCGCACGCTGCGCGCCACCCGCCGGGAGACCACCGGTCGCGTCGGCAAGCCGAACGTCGCGGACAGCGTGCGCCGTCCCGGCGACCTGCTGAACACCGAGTCCGGCGCTGCGGCCGAAGTCGTGCGCCGCCGCTGGGTCGAGCTTCAGCAGAGCGGCGCGGTCGACAGCGGCCTCGCGGATCAGACGCCCGTGACGGTCCGCTGGCACATCGTGTCGCTGGCTGTGCTGGCCGCGCTGGCGGTCGGCACGCTCGCCGCCCTGCTGGCGGCCTGAGGAGGCCACCAGCAGCGCAGCGCGGGCGGATGTCACAGCACGTCCTCCGCGAGGGCCGCGCCCGTGCGGGGTCCGGACTGGTCGTCCTCGCCGGGCTCAGGCTCCTGCTCGCGCATCTTGCGGAGGTTGAACCGGCGGTGGCGCGGGTCGAACGCGTCGCGCAGGCCGTCGCCGACGAAGTTGACCAGCAGGGCGAGGATCACGATGAACGAGCCGGGCCACCAGAACAGCCACGGACGGGTCTGGAACGCCGACTCGTTCGAGCTGATCAGCAGGCCGAGCGAGACGTCCGGCGGCCGGATCCCGTAGCCCAGGAACGACAGCGCGGTCTCGAGCAGGATGGCCGAGGCCATGATCAGCGTCGAGGCGACGATGACCACGCCGATGGCGTTCGGCAGGACGTGCTTGAAGATGATCCGGGTGTCCGAGGCGCCGGCGACGCGGGCCGCCTCCACGAACTCCCGCTCGCGGAGCGACAGGAACTCGCCGCGCACCAGACGCGCGATTCCCATCCACGAGAAGAAGCCGAGCATCAGGGCGAGGAAGAACGCACCGAGGCCGCCGAAGATGTGACCGACGACGGAGCCGATGACCAGCGCCGGGATCACGATGAAGACGTCCGTGATACGCATCAGGATCGCGTCGACCACACCGCGGAAGTAGCCCGCGATGGCGCCGACGACGACGCCGACGACGCTCGCGATCAGACCGAGCACGATCATCACCAGCACCGAGTTCTGGATGCCGCGCATCGTGAGGGCGAAGTAGTCCTTGCCGATGCGGTCCTGGCCGAACGGGTGCTCCCACGTCGGGGAGCCCTGCTGGACCTGGTCGTTCAGCTCGACGTAGTTGTACTTCCACCAGCCGGGGATCGGCCCGATGCCGATCGCGGAGATGGAGAACAGCACGATGAGGATGAACAGGATCGCGCTGGCGACGGCGACCTTGTTGGACAGGAAGCGCTTCCAGATCAGCTTCCCCTGGCTGACGGGCGGGGAGCTCGGCTCCTGCAGCTCGTCGGCGATGACGGTTTCAGTGGTGGACATCAGCGGACCCTCACTCTCGGGTCGAGTGCGGCGTAGGACAGGTCGGCGAGGAAGTTGAACAGGATCGCCATGATCGCGATGACGAGGAAGTACGCCATCACCGGGTTCAGGTCGCCGCGCGACAGGCCCAGGTTGAACAGGGAGCCCATGCCCGGGATCGCGAAGACCTTCTCGGTGATGATCGCACCACCGAGCAGCGCGCCGACGTCGAAGGCGACGAGGGTCGTGATCGGGATCAGCATGTTGCGGAACGCGTGGCGGACCACGACCGTGCGCTCCGGCAGGCCCTTGGCGCGCGCGGTGCGGATGAAGTCCTGACCGAGCACCTCCAGCATTCCTGCGCGCGAGTAGCGGGTGTACGACGCGAACGAGATCAGCAGCAGCGCGATCGTCGGCAGGGCCAGGTGCGTGAACGTGTCGAGACCCGTGACCCACATGTCTCCGGTCAGACCGGGCGTCGAGGAGCCGACGGTCGCGATCGGGCGGCCGTTGGTGTCCTGGAAGTACGCCGGCCAGGCCTGCATGAAGCGGTCGACGACGATCAGGAACCCGGACACGATGGTCACGATCACCGAGACCCGCATGTTTTGACCGCGGTCGTAGCCGCCGACGAGCCAGCCGATGACCAGGCTCACCAGGATCGCGACGATCGCCAGGATCGCGATCGTGGCGGGGGTCGAGATGTTGAACAGCCACTGCAGTCCGAAGTAGCAGACCAGCGCGACGGCGCCGGCGACGCTCGCGGAGATCAGCGCACGGCGGTTCTGCAGGCCGGCGGTCAGCGCGGTCGCGCCGATCACCGTCGCGGCGATCAGGAGGATCATCACGACCGGGCCGAGACCCGGGTGCAGGAACCAGTTGGTGACGCTCATCAGCAGCAGCACGCCCGCGGTCGCGACGCCGGAGACGCCGAACGTGACCGCGCGCCTGCGCAGGTCGCCGCCTATCAGCGACTGCCAGATGAGTCCGGCCACCACCCCGATCAGCACGGCGACCCACCAGGGGATCGTCGGATTCGCAAGGAAGTTGTTGAAGCCGATTGCCACGAACTCCTTGAGGAGCACGGCCACGAGGAACGCCGGGAGCGAGTACAGGAAGAAGCTGAGGAACGTGACGACGTTGTCGAGTCCGCTGTACTGCCGCAGGGCGGTCACGATGCCGATGGTGACACCGAGGAGGATCGCGAGGATGAGCGCGACCGTGACCAGCTGAACGGTCGACGTGAGCGCCTGCGGGAGGATGTCCACCACCTTCGCGTTCGAGATGGTCGATCCCAGGTCGCACGAGTTGGCGAACGGGATCAGGCACTTGGCCGCGCCTCCCAGCCAGAGCAGCCACCGCAAGGGCGGGACCACGTCGAGCTGGAGGAGCTGGATGCGCGCGTTGATGAGCGCGACCTTGTTGGGGGAATTGCTGCTTCGCAGATCCGCGAGCGGGTCGGCGCTGTACGCGACCAGCATGTACATCAGGAACGAAGCGGCGATGATGATGAGCACTGAGACAAGGAGACGTCTCAGGATGAAACTCGCCATAGGTTCAAAACCTTCACTGACAGGGCGCGCCATTGCGGGTTGGCGGCGAGGTGCTCGCCTGGCGCGATTCGGGGGGACGACCGGATCACGGCCGTCGACTTACATGATAACGGGGCGCCGACTCGAAGCCGACGCCCCGTCGCAGCGGAGTGCCCGGGGGTCACCCGGGCACTCTCACTGTTCGAGCGTTACTTCGCGGTGGAGGACTTGACGGTCCACTCCCAGAAGTTCCAGAACGGGCCGTTCTGGTTGCCCATGTACTTCACGCCGTCCACGCGAGCGTTGGCGCCGAAGACACCAGGGAGCTGGAACAGCGGCAGACCATAGCCCTGCGAGAAGGCGGTCTTGTCGATGCTCTTCTCCAGCGAGGTCAGCTTGCTGGTGTCCAGAGTGGTCTGGGTCGCCAGGGCGTCGGAGTTCGCAGCGGAGAAGCGGTTGTAGTTGCCGCCACCGTTGGTGGTGAACAGCTGCGGGATCTGCGAGGTGCCGGCGCCCGGGCTGATCCAGCCGAAGAGCGACGCGTCGTAGTTACCGCCCGGGAGGAGCTTGCTCCAGTCCGGCGAGCCGGCGTCGACGACCTTGAAGCCGGCCTTGGCGGCGGACGCCGAGATGGCCTGGAACTCGTCGACACGGTTCGGGTTGTTCGTGTTGTACAGGATGCGGACGGTCGGGGTCGCACCGGCGAGCAGCGTCTTGGCGCCCGCGATGTCCACCTTGTCGTACGCGGAGGAGCCGTTGTTGCTGACCGAGTCGCCGTACATCGGCTGCTGGTTCGGCAGCCAGATCTGCGAGTTCAGGACCTTGGCCTTCGGGTTCACCGGGGTGACGATCGAGTCGAGGATCTGCTGACGCGGGATCGTCTTCAGGAAGGCCTCACGGACCTTCGGGTCGGCGAAGACCTGCGAACCGAAGTTCAGGTCGAGGTGGTCGTACGACGCCTGGTCGCCGGTCAGGACCTTCGCGCTGGTCTGCTTGAGGGCAGTCAGCGTGTCGGCCGAGGCCTGCGGGTTGATGATGTCGACCTCACCGTTCTGGAGAGCGGTGACCTGGGCGTTCGCGTCCGGGATGATGCGGAACACGATCTTGTCCACGGACGGCTTGAGGCCGCCGTCGTAGTACTTGTTCTGCGCCATGGTGAGCGACTGGCCGGGGGTCCACGACGACACGACGAACGGGCCGGAGGAGACCAGCAGGTCGGGGTCGGTCGGGAACGCGGTCACGTCGTAGCCGGTGTTGACGAACTTGGCCGCCTTCTCCAGCGTCGCGTTCGGGGCGACCGGAGCGTCCGGGTTGCCCGCGGGCAGCGTCTTCAGCAGCTTGGTCAGGTCGGCGGCCGAGGACAGGCCCGCCTTCTTGGCCACGATGTGCGCCGGCTGTGCGATCGGGTTGACGAGCTCCCAGTCCACGTACGGGGTGGAGTACTTCAGGGTGATCGACGTGTTGTTGTCGCCGACGGTCGGGTAGGCGGTCGAGTCGATGCCCGCCGTCGAGCCCGCGATCGAGAAGTACTGGGTACCGCTGGTCACGTTGCCCTGGTTGTCGAACTTCGCGGAGTCGTAGTGACCGGAGGCGATGGCCCAGGCGAGGATCATGTCGTCAGCGGTGACGGGCTGGCCGTCGGACCACTTGTCGTTCTTGTTCAGGGTGTACTTGACCGTCAGCGGGTTGTCCGAGAGCTTCTCGAACTTTCCGAACTTGTTGTCGTGGACGATCTTGTAGTTGTTGTCGATGTACTGGAAGCCAGTACCGTACGACCCGTCCAGGTAACCGACCTGGCCGTTGGTGTCCAGGTTGCCCTGGGGGGTCTGTGAGTTGAACGAGGTGAAGTCGTTCACGACAGCGACCGTCACGGTGCCGCCCTTGGCTGCGGACGAGGTCCCCGTGCTGCCGGTCGTGGTGCAGGCAGACAGAGCGAGCGCTGCAACGCCGGCGACGGCGACGGCGCTGACCGCGTACCTGACCTTTCTTCCCTTGATGTGCAATGTTCCTCCTGTGCGAAGTGTGCGGCAGCACGGGCATGCGAGAGCCCCGTACCCCGCGGGATAAGACTGACCCTAAGTACCGTTGAGGGTGAATGCAAAATGGGGCTGGAAAACGTTACACAGTGGTAACTCAGTCGACGGATTATTGCGTCCACGCCACGGATTCGGTGGTCCGCGAGCGTTAAACGCAAGAAACCGCGCAGTTCCATCGCTTCGCGGTCCGGATTCACGGACGCGTGTGCTCCCCGCGCAGCCCGCTCGGGCCTGGCAGGATGCACATATGAGCACTGAAGCGGTCCGGGCCGGCCGAGCCACGCCCGGCCTCCCCACCTGGACCAGCGAGACCCCCGTCGAGCGCGCGGAGCGGCCCCGGCTGTGGTGGGAAGTCGCCATCGTCCTCGGCCTGTCCCTGGGCCAGTCCGCAGTCTACTCGATCGTCACGATCATCGACCGCTCGACGCAGAGCACTCCCCTGGCGAACCAGACCGCGCAGGTGAACCCGTCGCAGTCCAGCCGGGAGGTCTTCGACTTCCTCTACCAGTTCCTCGACAACGCGTTCCCGCTGTTCGCGGTGGCGCTCGTGATCTTCCTGCTCTGGCAGCCGCGCCGGACCGGGTTCCGCCGGATCGGCTTCGACCTGAGCCGGCCGGGACGCGACCTCGGCGGCGGCCTCCTGCTGTTCCTGGTGATCGGCGTGCCCGGCATCCTGTTCTACGCCCTCGGCCGGGTGCTCGGCCTGACCGTGCAGGTGCAGGCGTCGCCACTCGACACGCACTGGTGGACGGTGCCGATCCTCATCTTCGCCGCGCTGCGGGCCGGCCTCCAGGAGGAGGTGATCGTGGTCGGCTACCTGTTCACCCGGCTGCGCCAGCTCGGCTGGAGCAAGTGGTGGATCATCGTGGCCGCGGCGCTGCTCCGCGGCAGCTACCACCTGTACCAGGGGTTCGGGCCGTTCGTGGGCAACGCGATCATGGGCGTGGTGTTCGGCTGGTGTTACACGCGCTGGGGCCGGGTCATGCCCCTCGTGGTCGCGCACGTCATCATCGACATCGTCTCGTTCGTCGGCTACCCGCTGGCCGTCGCGCTGTTCCCGCACATATTCGGTTAGTTCTTCCCCTGGAAGGTCTCGAGTTCACCCGCGTGCCGCGACTGCAGCTCCCGGTAGTCCTCGTCGAGGCGGACGACCACTGCCCCTGCCGCGCGCACGTTCTCGTCGACCTCGGACGAGACCTGCGCGTACACCGACCTCAGCCGCGGGTCGTCCGTCGCGCCGAACCGTGAGGCAAGCTCGTAGAAGCCCTCCTCCAGCGACCTCATCCTCGTCCGGTAGTAGGAGACGTACTCGTCCGCCTGCTCGATGCGGCGGCGCGCGGTCGCGCTCTCGTCCCGCTGCGCTTCCTCCAGCTCACCCCGTGTGCGGTGTTCGTCGTACGTCATGGTGTGATGCTCTCCACGGCGCGGGCGTAGTCGTTGTTCGCCGCGATGCGCTCGAGACCCGTCGTCACCTTCTTCTCGACGGCGCCGGAGAGGGCCGCAGCGACGTCAGCGCTCTGGAGGGTGACGTTCACCGCGGTGACGGCCCCCTCGATGACCACCCAGTTCGCGCTCTTCACGACCGCGTACTCCGTGTGGACCATCGGCGGAAGGGCCGCGTCCAGCAGCCTGCGCGCCGCCTGATGGACAGCGTCGTCGATCGCGTGGATCGTCGAGTCCACCGTGTTCGACACGTCCTTCGCCGCATCATCGATGAGGTCGGCCAGCCACGACATCACGAGCCTCCCATCGGACCGAAGCCGTAGGCCTGCGCCCACCGCGCATCCTGTGCTGCGGCGTTCGTGACTGTGTTCATCACCCCGCGCGAGATCCGCCCCACGATGTCGAGGTGATCGTCCACGAGGTCGTTGACGGCCGCGACCGCCGACTCATCGATGTTCTTCTCCACCTCGAGGTCATGCCTTCTCACACACTCCTCGATGTCCGCATCCGTCACCCACGGGTAGAGCTGGGCGGCTGCGCTCTTCACGTTCGTCAACGCCGTGGTCATCGCGGGGACGAGTCCGTTGTTCACGTCCTTGATCGTCCCCAGATGGTAGGCGACTCCGCCGACGCTCGACGCCAGCCCCAGTGCCCCCACCGTGTCCACAGCGACGACGAGACCGGACAACGCCGCGCCCGCGGTGACCGCGCCGACACCGTTGACGGTCGATACGATCCCGTCGAGAACCCGCAGCGTCTGCCCTTGGCCGGGACTGGCGACGTCCGCCAGCTCGGCGAGCTCTGCCATCGTCAGGCTCTCGCCGCCCAGGCCGAGCATGGCGCCGAACGGATCGAAGCTGAACGCGTCACCCAGGTCGTGATGCTCGATCACGCCCTTCCACACGTCGTCCTCGATGAACACGCCCGCGCCCGTCCCGTGCCCCAAGAAGTTCCCGATCAGGTCGAACCGGTTCACATAGTTCGTCAGCGGAGGACGCCCGTTCTTGCGCTCCGCCTGGACCCAGTCCTTCGCCTGCGGGGACAGCACGTCCCACGGGTCCGGACCGTTGAAGGTGGTCGACGGCCAGTGGTTCTCCGCGGCGACATACAGGGCGAGGAACCCGCCGAGGGAATGCCCCACCGTCTCGATCCGCGCCCCCGGGTGCCCGTCCGCCGCGAGTCTCGTCTGCACCCGCTCCACGAACCTCTCGGCTTCGAAGACCTGGGTGCCCTCCCCCGTCCTGCGCCCCACCACCGAGACCAGGTCCGCGACGACGTCGGCGCGGTCGTCAGGGTTCGTGCCGGCGAACGCGATGAAGACCTGGGAGTGGTCGGGGGTTCCGTCGATGACGGGAACGACCGCCATGCCTTGGAAGCCGGTGGTGGGGTCGGAGGCGGTGTCGTAGACCTGGAACTGAGGCTTCTGATCATCGTCGGGCGGGAAGATGTACCTCTCTCCCACCGGAGGATTCTGTGCCAGCGAGTCCACCAGGTATGACGTCGCGGCCATGGACGCATAGTCCTCTGCGGTGGTCATTCGATCACCTCGGAACTGCCGTCGCTGTAGATCACTGAAACCGAGGTCGGCACATCCTCGACGGGAATGATTGGCAGCGGTTCAGACACCCCGGAGCCCGACTTGACTCCGAGTATGGCTTGATACTCGTGCCCACCGATCGTGATCACTGCGTTGACAGCCCATGGGGCGCCGAACCCCGACCGTCCGCCCTCCCGGGTGAATGTGATCCGTTGTACGCCTCGCTTATCGCCGATAAACGCGACCGCAGCCTTCCTCTGATTCACCAGATTCGTTTCCTTGTCCACGCCATTTCCTCCCAACCCACAGCCGCCCAGGCTCAGTGCGAGCGCGACCGCGATCACCGCAATCGGGAATCGCGTCCGGGTCGACATCACTCGATCACCTCTGATGACTCATCGCTGAAGATCACCGTCACGGGGCCGGTAGGCGCCCCGGGAGCGATGCTCGGCAATGGGTCGCCTCCTCGGACATGAGGACCGATGATCTCCTGATACTCCACGCCGGCTATCGTGACGACAGCGTTGGCACTCCAGAGCGCACCCACGCCTGGCTTGTCGCCCTCCTGGGTGAATCTGATCCTCTCCACACCACCCTGCTTTTCAAGGAAAGCAATGGCCGCCTTCCTCTGATTCGCGAGATTGGTCTCCGTGCGCACCTCATCGCGTTCACCAGTGCAGCCGCTCACGGTCAGCACGAGCGCGGCCGCGATCATCACCATCCGGCTTCGCGCGAGTGCCCCCTCCATGAGCATCAGACTAACACTGCCAGTATGGAATCACACCCGCTAGCATTTATTACCTGACGCTTTGCAAGTGTTTCTGTGCGCAAAACGAAACCGCCGAGCCACGGATGATCCGTGACTCGGCGGTTAGAGCAGTCTCCCGACTGGGACTAGGCGAAGACCTCGGGGGGCGGGCAGGCGCAGAACAGGTTGCGGTCGCCGTAGGCCTGGTCGATGCGGCGCACCGGGGGCCAGTACTTGTTGCGGACGCGGGTCGGCACCGGGTAGACGGCCTGCTCGCGCGAGTAGGCGTGGTCCCAGGTGGAGGTCGCGACCGACTCCGCCGTGTGCGGCGCGTTGCGCAGCGGGTTGTCGTCGGCCGGCCAGTCGCCCGCGGCGACCGCGTCGGCCTCGGCCTTGATCGCGATCATGGCGGTGACGAAGCGGTCGAGCTCCGCGAGGTCCTCGCTCTCGGTCGGCTCCACCATGAGGGTGCCGGCGACCGGGAACGACATGGTCGGCGCGTGGAAGCCGTAGTCGATGAGGCGCTTCGCCACGTCGTCCACGGTCACGCCGGTGCGCTCGGTGAGCGGCCGCACGTCGAGGATGCACTCGTGCGCCACGAGCCCGTTGTCGCCCGCGTAGAGCACCGGGAAGTGCTCGCGCAGCTTCGCGGCGACGTAGTTGGCCGAGAGCACAGCGGCGCCGGTGGCGTCCGCGAGGCCCTGCGCGCCCATCATCCGGACGTAGGCCCAGGAGATCGGGAGGATGCTGGGGCTGCCGTACGGGGCCGCGGAGACCGGGGCGCCGCCGTGCTCGATGCGGCCGTCCGGGCCATCCGACCCGACGAGCACGTGCGTCGCGTCCTGCGCGAGCGGGTGGCCGGGCAGGAACGGCGCGAGGTGCGCCTTCGCCGCCACCGGGCCCACGCCGGGGCCGCCGCCGCCGTGCGGGATGCAGAAGGTCTTGTGCAGGTTGAGGTGGCTGACGTCGCCGCCGAAGTCGCCGAACCGGGCGTAGCCGAGCAGCGCGTTCAGGTTGGCGCCGTCGACGTAGACCTGTCCCCCTGCCTCGTGCACAGCGGAGGTGATCGCGACGACCTCGTGCTCGTAGACGCCGTGCGTCGACGGGTAGGTGATCATCAGCGCGGCGAGGGTGTCGGCGTTCGCGGCGATCTTGGCGCGCAGGTCGTCGAGGTCCACGTTGCCGAGCTCGTCGGTCGCGACCACGACCACGCTCATCCCGGCAAGCACAGCGGACGCGGCGTTGGTGCCGTGCGCCGACTGCGGGATGAGGCACACGGTGCGCTGCTCGTCGCCGCGCGAACGGTGGTAGCCGCGGATGGCGAGGAGGCCGGCGAGCTCGCCCTGGCTGCCCGCGTTCGGCTGCAGCGACACAGTGTCGTAGCCGGTGACGTCGGCGAGCCAGCCCTCGAGCTGGTCGATCAGCTCGAGCGAGCCGGCCACATCCGCCGCGGGGGCGAACGGGTGCAGCGCGGCGAACTCGGGCCAGGTCACGGCCTCCATCTCGGTGGCCGCGTTGAGCTTCATCGTGCACGATCCCAGCGGGATCATGCCGCGGTCGAGCGCGTAGTCGCGGTCCTGCAGCTGGCGGAGGTAGCGCATCATCGCGGTCTCGGAGTGATGCGTCGAGAACACGGGGTGCGTGAGGAAGTCGGACGTGCGGGCGAGCGCCGCGTCGAAGGACGGCTCGGAGCCGAACGCGAGCACCGCGTCGCCCTCGACCGTGCCGCCGAGGACCTCGATCAGGTCGCCGAGCGGGAAGACGCCGTCGCGCAGGTCGGCGGCGGTCTCCTCGTCCAGGCTCAGCGAGACCAGACCGGCGTCGACGGCGTGCAGCAGGAGGCCGCGCTCGTGGGCGCGCGCGACGACCGTGGATGCGTCGTCCACCTCCACCACGAGGGTGTCGAAGAACGAGCGGGACGGCACCTCCACCCCGGCGGCGCGCAGCGCGTCCGCGACGGCGACGGCGGAGAGGTGCACGTGCCGGCCGATCGCGCGCAGGGCGGCCGGACCGTGGTAGACCGCGTACATCGCGGCCATCACGGCCAGCAGCACCTGGGCGGTGCAGATGTTGGAGGTCGCCTTCTCGCGGCGGATGTGCTGCTCGCGGGTCTGCAACGTCAGCCGGTAGGCGGGCTTGCCGATCGCGTCCTGCGAGACGCCGACCAGGCGGCCGGGGAGCTGGCGCTCCAGGCCCTTGCGGACGGCCATGTAGCCGGCGTGCGGGCCGCCGAAGCCCATCGGGACGCCGAAGCGCTGGCTGGTGCCGACAGCGACATCCGCGCCGAGCTCGCCCGGCGAGGTGAGCTGCGTGAGGGCGAGGAGGTCGGCGGCGGCCACGACGACCGCGCCGGCGGTCTTCGCTGCGGCGATGACGGCGGACGGGTCCCAGACCCGGCCGGAGGCGCCGGGGTACTGCACGAACAGGCCGAAGGCCTCCTGCAGCTCCGGGGCGTCGGCGGGCGTGGAGGCGAGGTCGAGCACGACCAGCTCGATGCCGACCGCCTCGGCGCGGTTGCGCAGCAGCGCCAGGGTCTGCGGGAAGGTGTCGGCGTCCACGACGAACTTCGCGCCTGCGGCCTTGGAGGCGCGGCGCGCCAGCAGCATGCCCTCCACCACGGCCGTGCCCTCGTCGAGCATCGACGCGTTGGCGGTGTCCAGCCCGGTCAGGTCGGAGACCATCGTCTGGAAGTTGATGAGCGCCTCCAGGCGGCCCTGCGAGATCTCCGGCTGGTACGGCGTGTACGCGGTGTACCAGCCCGGGTTCTCCAGGACGTTGCGCTTGATCACCGCGGGGGTGATCGTGCCGTAGTAGCCGAGCCCGATCAGGGTGCGGTTCACGGTGTTGCGCGAAGCGAGAGCCCGCAGCTCGCGGAGCGCCGCGCGCTCGCTGATCGGGGCGGGCAGCGCGGAGACGCGCCCCGCGACGGTGCGGATGGTGTCCGGCACAGCCGCGGAGACCAAGGCCTCCACTGAGTCGTAGCCGAGGGCGGACAGCATGGTGCGCTGCGCGTCCCCGTCGGTGCCGATGTGACGCGTCTGGAACTGGTCGCTCATGTCTAGCGGTTGCCTTACTCGCCCGTGAGGGCCTTGTACTCGTCGAAGGAGAGGAGGCCGTCCGGGAGGGCGCTGAAGGTCACCTTGATGAGCCAGCCCTCGCCGAACGGGTCGCTGTTGACCAGCTCGGGCGCATCGACCACGGCCTGGTTGGCCTCGGCGACGGTGCCGTCCACCGGGGCGAAGAGCTCGCCGACCGACTTGGTCGACTCGATCTCGCCGACCACGCGGCCGACGGCGACGTCGCTGCCCTCCGCGGGGAGCTCGACGAACACGACGTCGCCCAGCTTCTCGGCCGCGTAGCTCGTGATGCCGACCGTCGCGGTGTCACCCTCGACGAGGAGCCACTCGTGCTCTGCGGTGTACTTCAGGTCCTGCTCTGCGGCCATTGTCAGCCGTCCTTTCTGGGGGAGATTGGCTTTCTGCTGTAGAAGGGGAGGGCGGTGACGGTGAAGGGGAGGCTGGTGCCGCGCACGTCGACGTGCAGCTCGGTGCCGGGCCGGGCGAACCGCGGCGCGACGTAGGCCATCGCGATCGGGACGCCGATCGTCGGCGAGAGGGCGCCGGAGGTCACGACCCCGACCTCCTCGTCGGCGCCGTCGCCGGCGGGGGCGACGACCGGGTAGCCGGCGCGGGCGGCGCGCTTGCCGTGGCCCATCAGTCCGACGAGCACACGTGCCTCGGCGTCGGGGCCGTCCTCGCTGGCGGCGCGGCCGACGAAGTCAGTGTCCTTGGCGAGGTTGACGACGCGGCCGAGACCGGCCTGAGCGGGCATCGTGTCCACGCCCAGTTCGTGGCCGTAGAGCGGCATGCCGGCCTCCAGGCGCAGCGTGTCGCGGCTGGCGAGGCCCGCGGGCACGAGGCCCTGGGCGGCGCCGGCCTCCAGCAGCGCGTCCCAGAGGGCACGCGCGTTGTCCGGGGCGGTGTAGAGCTCGAAGCCGTCCTCGCCGGTGTAACCGGTGCGGGCGACGAGCACCGGGTGGGTCTCGAACTCGCCCGGGATGCTCCAGTAGTACTTGAGGTCGGTGACGCGCTGGGCGAAGTCGTCGCCCTCCAGGTGGAAGCCGGGAGTGGCCAGCAGGATGCTCAGCGCGGCAGGGCCCTGCACTGCGATGAGCGCGATGTCGTCGCTCTCGTCGTATACCTCGACGTCGAAGGGGGCGGTGCGGTCGCGCAGCTCCTCGGCCACGGCCTCGCGGTTGGAGGCGTTGGCGACCACCATGTAGCGGTCGTCGCCGGTGCGGTAGACGACGAGGTCGTCGAGGATGCCGCCTGCACGGGACAGCAGCATGCTGTACTTCGCCTGGTCGAGTGCGAGCGACGACAGCTTGCCGGCGAGGGCGTAGTCGAGCGCCTGGCCCGCCTCCGGGCCGATCAGGACGATCTCGCCCATGTGCGACAGGTCGAAGAGCCCAGCAGCGGTGCGGACCGCGTGGTGCTCGGCGAGGTCGCTGGAGTAGCGCACCGGCATCTGCCAGCCGGCGAAGTCGGTGAAGGACGCGCCCGCGGCGGTGTGGGCGTCGTGCAGCGGGGAGGTGCGCTCCACTGCGTCGGCCTGCCCTGCGTCGGCCTGCTCCGGGCCGGCCCCTGCTTCGTTGGTCTGGCTGTCCTGCGAGCTCATGAGTTCTCCGTTCGCCGGCCGTGCCGGAGGGATGAACGGTAGCGCGCTGCGCGCTCCGTGTGAAGAACTCCCCCTCTGTCATCCGGCCTGAGAGTTTCACCGCGACCGCTGCTGCGGGCGTCGGCTTTCACCGTGGGCGAGGGCGCGCGCGGTGTGCGCCGCCCTGCTTTTCAGAGTGGCCAGTCCGATGCGGTACGCGTACCTGAGAGATTGTCGGGGAGGATTGCTCCTTCGGTGCCGCCCGCTCGCGCGCTCGGCTCTCCCGCATCGGCCTGAATGGCCCGGTATTCAATTGACTGGGCCAGCATATCCGATCCACCGAGGGGCACGTCGTTGTCACTTTCGAGGGCGAGAAGTGACAACAACGTGCCCCTCGGAGAGAAGTTGGGCCGGTTTTGCGTTCTGGTCACCATGACACTAAGATGGTGCGCAACTTAGGGTCACGGTGACCTTTAGTCGGACGGGAGGCCCGAGATGGCCGAGCACGAACGCGCGAGTGCGATGCTCGCCGTGTCGACGGTCATCTTCGCGCTGCGCTCCGACGAGCTCACCGGCGGTCGCGCCCAGGTCTGGCTGCCGCTCGTGCGCCGCATCCGGGCGCCGTTCGAGGGATGCTGGGCGCTGCCGGGCGGCCCGCTCCGGGTCGGCGAGGACCTGGCGTACGCGGCCTCCCGAACCCTCGGCGACACGACAGGCCTCTCGCCGCGCTACCTGGAGCAGCTCTACACCTTCGGCGACGCGGTGCGCTCCCCCGGAGACGAGCGCGACGAGCGCGTGGTCTCCATCGTCTACTGGGCGCTCGTCGGCAGCGCGGAGGCGGAGGCCGCGACCTCCGGCGAGAACGTCGGCTGGTTCTCCGCCGACGACCTGCCGAAGCTGGCCTTCGACCACAAGCTGATCGTCGAGTACGCCCTCTGGCGGCTGCGCACCAAGATGGAGTACTCCCGGATCGCGCACGCCTTCCTCGGCGAGCGCTTCACCCTCGCCCAGCTCCGCGAGGTGCACGAGGCGGTGCTCGGCCGCCCGCTGGACCCCGCCAACTTCCGGCGGACCATCGAGTCCTCCGGCGCCGTCGTCGCCACCGGCGACTACCTGACCGGCACGCGGCACCGGCCGCCCCGGCTCTACCGCTACAACGACTCGATCGACCTCGCCGACGCGGGGCCGCTCCCCCGGCAGCAGCCGCCCTTCGGCCTGCGCCAGCACCGTCCCACCCCGGAAAGCGAGCAGTCATGACCATCGCATCGGTCGACACCACCATCCAGCTCATCTCGAGCGGCAGCCTCGACGGCGCCACCTGCGCCCCGGAGCTCGTCGACGGGCCCTGGCTGTTCGACTCCGCTCCACCCTCGTACGGTCCCGGCGCCTCGCAGGACGACCCGATCCCGGCGTTCGCGCCGAAGCAGGGCGAGCTGCCCGAGGAGTACCGCACCGCGTCGAAGGAGGAGCTCGCCGAGCGCATCCGCGCCGCCAAGGCCACCCTCGGCGACCGCGTCGCGGTGATGGGCCACTTCTACCAGCGCGACGAGGTCGTGCAGTTCGCGGACTTCGTCGGCGACTCGTTCCAGCTCGCCAACTTCGCCAAGGCGCGCCCGGAGGCCGAGACCATCGTCTTCTGCGGCGTGCACTTCATGGCCGAGACCGCGGACATCGTGTCGCGGCCGGAGCAGAACGTCATCCTCCCGAACCTCGCCGCCGGCTGCTCGATGGCCGACATGGCCGACCTCGACTCGGTGCAGGAGTGCTGGGAGGCGCTGGAGGAGCTGTACGGCACGGCGCCGGGCGCCGACGGCCGGGTGCCGGTCATCCCGGTCACCTACATGAACTCGTCGGCGGCGCTGAAGGCGTTCTGCGGCGAGCACGGCGGCATCGTCTGCACGTCCTCCAACGCGGCGACCGTGCTGCAGTGGGCCTTCGAGCGCGGGCAGCGCGTGCTGTTCTTCCCCGACCAGCACCTCGGCCGCAACACCGCAAAGGCGATGGGCGTCCCGGTGGAGCGGATGCCGCTCTGGAACCCGCGCAAGCCGCTCGGCGGCAACGACGAGGCGTCCCTGGGCGAGGCGCAGGTCATCCTGTGGCACGGTTTCTGCTCGGTGCACAAGCGCTTCACGGTCGGCCAGATCGAGCACGCGCGCGCCGAGTTCCCCGGCGTTCGCGTGATCGTGCACCCCGAGTGCCCGATGGAGGTCGTGGACGCCGCCGACGAGTACGGCTCGACCGACTACATCGTGAAGGCGATCCAGGCGGCGCCCGCGGGCTCCACGTTCGCCATCGGCACCGAGATCAACCTGGTGCAGCGGCTGGCGGCGGAGTACCCGCAGCACACGATCTTCTGCCTCGACTCGGTGGTCTGCCCGTGCTCGACCATGTACCGCATCCACCCCGGCTACCTCGCCTGGGTGCTGGAGGGCCTGGTGCGTGGCGAGGTCGTGAACCAGGTGCGCGTGGCCGACGAGGTCGCCGCGCCGGCCCGGGTGGCGCTGGAGCGCATGCTCGCCGCCCGGCCGGACACCACGATGGCGGCCTGACATGGCCCGCGTCGTCGTCGTCGGGAGCGGGATCGCCGGGCTCGTCGCCGCGTTGCGGGCGGCCGAGCGTCACGACGTCACGATCGTGACCAAGGGCGGCATCGCCGAGGGCAGCACCCGGTACGCGCAGGGCGGGATCGCCGCCGCCGTGTTCGCCGACGACAGTGTGGCCGACCACGTCGCCGACACGCTGCGCGCCGGCGCCGGCCTCAACGCGCGGGAGGCCGTGGAGGCGCTCTGCGGCGACGGGCCGGCCCGCGTGCGCGAGCTGATCGCGCTCGGCGTCGCCTTCGACCGCGACGGGAAGGGTCTCGCCCGCGGGCTGGAGGCCGCGCACTCGAGCGCGCGCGTCCTGCACGCGGGCGGCGACGCGACCGGCGCCGAGATCGAGCGGGCGCTGGACGCGGCCGTGCGCGAGGCCGGCATCCGCGTGGTGACCGGGGCGTTCCTCCGCGAGGTGCTCGTTACGGACGGCGCGGCCTCCGGGGTCGCCCTGCGGCTGGCCGACGGCACGGACACCGAGCTGGACGCCGACGCCGTGGTGCTCGCCACCGGCGGCTGGGGGCAGCTCTACGCGCACACCACCAACCCGGCCATCGCCACCGGCGACGGCGTCGCGGCCGCGTACCGCGCCGGCGCGCTGCTCGCGGATCTGGAGTTCACCCAGTTCCACCCGACCGCGCTGCGGCTCCCCGCGGCGGACGGCGGCTCGCGCACCTTCCTGGTGTCGGAGGCCGTCCGCGGCGAGGGGGCGGTGCTGCGCAACGCCCACGGCGAGCGGTTCATGCTCGACGTCCACCCGGACGCGGAGCTCGCGCCGCGCGACGTCGTCGCCCGCGGGATCGCGGTCGAGATGGCCGCGCAGGACGGCCTCCCCGTCGTGCTCGACGCCACGGCGCTCGGCGCGGACTTCCTGGCGCACCGCTTCCCGACGATCGACGCCGCCTGCCGCGCGGCCGGCATCGACTGGTCGCGCGAGCCGGTCCCGGTGACGCCCGCCGCGCACTACGCGATGGGCGGGGTCGCGACCGACATCCACGGCCGCACGAGCCTTCCCGGGCTGTTCGCGGTCGGGGAGGTCGCCTGCACCGGGGCGCACGGCGCCAACCGGCTGGCCTCCAACTCGCTGCTGGAGGGGCTGGTGTTCGCGCACCGCGCGGCCGAGGCGATCGGCGAGGCGTGGCCGGAGCCGCCCGTGTGGGTCGCGGAGCCGGGCCTCGCCGCGGCGGCGACGACGGAACTTTCCGAGCTCCCGGAGGGCGACCGGCCGTTCGACCGCTCACGTCTCCAGTCGATTCTCTGGACCGGCGCCGGCCTCCACCGCGACCGCACCGGACTCGAACGCGCCGCCCGCGAGCTCGCCGGCTTCCGGATGCCGGAGCCCGGCGAGGACGCGAACCTCCTCCAGCTCGGCCGCCTCGTCGTCGCGTCCGCGCTGTCGCGCGAGGAGTCGCGCGGCGCCCACTTCCGTTCCGACTTCCCACTGCCGTCGGCGGGCACGCCCCGCCACACGGTGCTCGCTCCGCTGTCCGTTCCTACCGAGGTGACCGTTCCATGCTGACCCGCCAGACCATCCACGACGTCGTCCGAGCCGCCCTCGTGGAGGACGCGCCCTGGGGAGACCTGACCAGCGAACTGCTCATTCCCGAAACGGCATATGCCACCGCGCGCCTCTCCGCGCGCGAGCCCGGCACGTTCTCGGGAGGGTCGGTGTTCGCCGCGGCGATGACGCTGACGGACCCGGCCATCGAGGTGGACCTGGCCGTCGCGGACGGCGACCCGTTCGAGGCGGGCGACACGCTCGCGACGGTGACCGGCCCCGCCCGCTCCGTGCTGCAGGGCGAGCGCGTCGCTCTGAACTTCGTCCAGCGGATGTCCGGGATCGCGACCCTCACAGCGTCGTTCGTCGCCCAGGTGGCCCACACCTCCGCCCGCATCGTCGACACCCGCAAGACCACACCGGGCCTGCGCGCGTTCGAGCGTCACGCCGTGCGCAGCGGCGGCGGGCACAACCATCGCTACTCGCTCTCCGACGCCGTGATGGCCAAGGACAACCACCTCGCGATCCTCACCGCGCAGTCCGGGCTGTCGGTGACCGACGCCCTCCGCCGGGTGCGCTCCGAGCTCTCGCACACCACGCACCTGGAGGTCGAGGTGGACCGGATCGACCAGATCGAGCCGGTGCTCGCCGCCGGGGTGGACACGATCATGCTCGACAACTTCACGCTGGACGAGCTGCGCGAGGGCGTGGCGATCGTCGGCGGCCGGGCGATCGTGGAGGCCAGCGGCAACGTCAGCCTCGCCACCGTGCGCGACATCGCGGAGACCGGGGTGGACGTCATCTCGTCCGGCGCGCTCACGCACAGCGTCCGCTCGCTCGACCTCGGCCTGGACGTGGTGCTGGAGAACGCATGACCGCGCTGCACCTATGACCGGGCTCTACCTCGACGCTGCCGCGACCACCGCGGTGCGCCGCGAGGTCCTGGAGGCGATGTGGCCGTACCTCACCGGCGACTTCGGCAACCCGTCGAGCCACCATGAGGTCGGCGAGTCGGCGGCGCGCGCCCTGGCCGCCGCGCGCGGGACGGTCGCCGAGTGGCTCGGCTGCCGGGCGTCGGAGGTCGTGTTCACCTCGGGCGGCACCGAGGCGGACAACCTCGCGGTCAAGGGGATCGCGCTCGGCGCGCCCCGGGGTCGGCACCTCGTGACCACGCCGATCGAGCACGAGGCGGTCCTGGCCTCCGTCGACTATCTGGTGCGGGTGCACGGGTTCGAGGCGACCTACCTCCCGGTCGGGCGGGACGGCCTGGTCTCCCCCGACGCGTTCGCGGCTGCGCTGCGCCCGGACACGACGCTCGCCAGCGTGATGCTCGCCAACAACGAGGTGGGCACCGTCCAGCCGGTCGCGGAGCTGGCGGCGCTGGCCCACGCGCAGGGCGTGCCGTTCCACACCGACGCGGTGCAGGCGGCCGGTTGGCTCCCGCTCGACGTGCGCGCGCTCGGCGTCGACGCCCTCAGCGTCTCCGGGCACAAGATCGGCGCGCCCAAGGGCATAGGCGCGCTGTACGTGCGGGGCAGGCTCCCGCTCGAACCGGTGCTGCACGGCGGCGGCCAGGAGCGCGGGCGCCGCTCGGGCACCGAGAACGTCGCGGGCGCGGTCGCGCTGGCCACGGCCGCCCGGCTGGCCCTGCGCGACCGGGAGGCCAACGCCGCCCGCGCCACGACGGCGCGCGACGCGTTCACGGCCGCGGTGCTGGCGCAGACCCCCGGGGCGGAGCTGACCGGCCACGCGTCGTCGCGCCTGCCGGGCACGGCCTCCTTCGTCTTCCCCGGCACCAACGGCGAGACGGTGCTGCTGGAGCTGGAGCGCCGCGGGATCGTGTCCTCCAGCGGCTCGGCGTGCGCGGCCGGCAGCGAGGACGCCTCGCACGTGCTGCTCGCGCTCGGCTACGACGAGGACGTGGCCCGCACGGCGGTGCGGTTCTCGTGGGGACCCGAGGTCACCGAGGACGCCCTCCTCGCCGTCGCGCCAGCTGTCGCGGAGGCGGTCCGGGAGGTCTCGGGACTCGCCTCCTGATTAGGGCGTTTATTCCGGGTTAAGCGGAGAGTGAACGCGGGCCCGAGTTCATCTGTTCGAAACCCACGATGTCGGGGGTCGTGGATAGTGTGGACCGGTGACTGAGAAGACCTCACCTGCGCCCGCCGACACCATCGACACCGGCGCGCTCGCTGGGTCCCCCAGCGACGCGAAAGCACGGGAGGCGGCCCAGCCGCGCATCGCGCCGCGCGACCAGCGCGTCATCTGGCTGCTGCTCGCGGCCACGTTCGTCGTGATCCTCAACGAGACGATCATGAGCGTCGCCATCCCCAAGCTGATGGACGACCTCCACATCGACGCGCTCGCCGCGCAGTGGCTCTCGACCGCGTTCATGCTGACGATGGCCGTGGTCATCCCGATCACCGGGTTCTTGCTGCAGCGGTTCACCACCCGGCAGGTCTTCGTCGCCGCGATGTCGCTGTTCTCGCTCGGCACCCTGGTCGCCGCCCTCGCGCCGGGCTTCAGCATCCTGGTGGTCGCGCGGGTGATCCAGGCCTGCGGCACCGCGATCATGCTGCCACTGCTGATGACCACGCTGATGACGCTGGTGCCGCCCGCGCTGCGCGGGCGCACGATGGGCAATGTCTCGATCGTCATCTCGGTCGCGCCGGCGATCGGCCCGACCATCTCGGGCATCATCCTCAACTTCCTGGCCTGGCGCTGGATCTTCCTGATCGTGCTGCCGATCGCGCTCGTGATGCTGCTGATCGGAGTGAGGTTCGTCGAGAACGTGACGGAGACCACGAAGAGCCGGGTGGATGTGCTGTCCGTCATTCTGTCGGCGTTCGGCTTCGGTGGCTTGGTCTACGGACTGACGCTGAGCGGCGAGACCGGGCCTGCAGCGGCGGGCAACGCGCCGATCATGTGGACCTCCCTCGCGGTCGGCGTGGTCGCGCTCGCGGCGTTCATCACCCGGCAGCTCCTCCTGCAGCGCAAGGATCGTGCGCTGCTCGACCTCCGGACGTTCCGCAGCCCGATCTTCACGGCCGCGATCGTGCTCATGGCGATCACGACGGCGTCGCTGTTCGGCGTGATCATCGTCCTCCCGCTCTACCTGCAGCACGTGCTGCACCTCGACGTGCTCGGCACCGGGCTGCTCCTGCTGCCGGGCGGCCTGGTGATGGGCCTCGCTGCGCCGTTCGTCGGCCGGCTCTACGACCGGATCGGCCCGCGCCCGCTGGTGATCCCCGGCGCCATCCTGGTGAGCCTGGTGATGTGGTCGCTCACGATGGTGACCGAGACGACCCCGGTCTACCTGGTGCTCATCGCCCACATCACCCTGAGCCTCGGGCTGGCGCTGATGTTCACGCCGCTGTTCACCGCCGGCCTCGGCGCAGTGCCTCCGCACCTGTACTCGCACGGCAGCGCCATCCTCGGCACCATCCAGCAGGTCGGCAGCGCGGCGGGCACGGCGCTGCTGGTGGCGGTGCTCTCGGCGCAGACCGCGGCCCTCGCGGCGGGCGGCGCCTCGCTCGACGCGGCCACCGCCGGCGGCATCCGCTCGGCGTTCTTCGCGGCGGCGATCATCTCGCTGTTCGGAGTCGTCGGCTCGTTCTTCGTCAGCAAGCCGGCCGACGCCCCCTCCGAAGCAGCCTTCGCACACTGAGCGAACTCCCGCCGAGGGGCACGTCGTTGTCACTTTCGGGCGCGAAAAGTGACAACAACGTGCCCCTCGGCAGAGGTGCGGCCGACTCCGGCGGCTCTGGCACGGCCGCTGCGGCGGTGAGAGCATGGAGGCCGCGCCCCAACGGCTTCATGCGACGCGAGGAGGCAGCCGTGACCATCATCCAGACCCCCGACCCCGAGGACGCGACGGGTGACGTCGCCGAGATCTACGCGAAGGACCAGCGCGACCTCGGCTATGTGGCCGAGTACACGCGCGTGATGGCGTTCAACCCCGAGGCGTACCGCGCCTGGGAGCAGCTCGTCCGGGCGATCATCGCCCAGCTCGGCGTGCGGCGCTTCGAGCTCGTGACGCTGGCCGCGGCGCAGGGCACGCGCTCGCAGCACTGCCGGCTCGCCCACGGCCGCAAGTCGCTCGCCGTCATGGACGCGGACGACGTGGAGGCCGTGGCCCGCGACTTCCACGACGCCGGGCTCTCTGAGGCGGAGGTCGCGATGATGGAGTACGCAGAGCGCATCAGCACGGACGCCGCGTCGATGACCGAGGCCGACTCGCTCCGCCTGCGCGAGCTGGGCTTCACGGACCGCGAGATCGTGGACATCACGCTGGCCGCAGCGGCGCGCAACTACTTCAGCCGCGCCATCCAGGCGCTCGGCGTCGCGGTCGAGGTCCCGCCCGACCTCGGCGACAGCCTCCGCGACGCGCTGCTGGCGCCGCTGTGAGCGCCGAGGAACTTCCGCCGGTCGAGCGGGAGATCGTGCAGGACGTGACGCTGGCCAACCCGCGCCCGGTCGGCCGCATCCAGACCCGCCGAATCACGATGCAGCCGGGCGTAGCGGGCGGCCTCCACCTCCACAACGGCCCGGTGGTCGGCTCGATCGAGCGCGGCTCTGCGCTCTACCAGGTCGAGGGCGGGGCCGTGGTCACCCTGGCGGCCGGCGACACGTTCTACGAGGAGGAGGGCGCCAGGATCGCCCGGTTCGACGCCGGCCCGGAGGGCGTCGTCTTCCTCGCCCACTTCCCGGTCGGCACCCACGAGGAGCCGACCCTCACGATGCTCTAGGAGCCCGTCATGGTCTATCGCGTCAAGCGCGTCTACGACCCGCCCGCCGTCGAGGACGGCCTCCGTGTGCTGGTCGACCGGCTGTGGCCGCGCGGCCTCACGAAGGAGAAGGCGAAGGTGGACCTCTGGCTGAAGGATGTCGCACCCTCCACCGAACTGCGGCGCTGGTTCCACCACGAGTCCCCACTGTTCGACGAGTTCACCGCGCGGTACGGCGCCGAGCTCGACGCGAACCCGGCAGTGGCCCAGCTCCGCGAGCTGGGCGACACGCATCCGGTCGTCACGCTGCTGGTCGGCGCGCGCGACCCGGAACTGAATCAGGGGGTGGGGGGGGGGGGGGGTGTGGGGCACCCACCCCCCGCGAGCCGCAAACCAACCACCCAACCCCCCCCCCCCCCCACAGAACGGGCCCCCCCGACGAGACCCCAGGGGAAC
>NZ_JBHTXK010000014.1:0-102248 GCF_042791795.1 Leifsonia sp. NPDC056665 | reverse complement strand
ATCGACCACACGGAGCCCTCGCAGGCCAAACCCCCTACGAGCGACTCAAGCAGAAAACACAGGACCCGCTGTCATAGGCCTCCGTCAGTTGCACAGTTCCCGAGGTCGCAAATCCAGATCTTCTGCCCACACTTTGCCCACACTTGGTTGAGATCTCTTGAGATGACGGTGACTTAGTGTGATTCAAAACCCGCGGAATTCCGCGGATTTTCGCGTGCCATCGTCCCCTGGCGCGCAAGCCGAGCGGACTTTTAATCCGCGGGTCGTGGGTTCGAGCCCCACGGGGCCCACCGTAGAAAACGCTGGCCTCCGCTGATGTCCACGCCCCCAGATTGGGGGGAAGACCGGTGGACAGGTTGGCCTACCCTGACGAGCATGAGTCATTCTCAGGAAACCCGCCAGGGGCTCCGAGGTGAACACGGGGGATCATTTCTTTCAACCGCATTCGACCCGAAGCTGAACGCGCTCAACACGATCCGACTGCTCCTCGCCGTCTCCGTGATCGTCTGGCACTCCGTCCCGCTCACCGGCGCCGCCCGGCCCGGGCCGGCTGTCGCGCAACTGCTCGGGGACGGTGGTGTCGACGGGTTCTTCGCGATCAGTGGGTTCCTCATCGTGTCTTCCTGGATGCGTCGCCCGCGCTGGTGGCCGTATCTGAAAGCCCGGTTCTTGCGCATCCTCCCTGCGTTCTGGATGTGCCTCATCGTCACCGCCGCGATCATCGCGCCGCTTGGGATCTACCTCGCCGGGCAGGACCTCCCGGACGGGTACCCGGTCGATGCTGCGCTGTACGTGGGGAAGAATGCGCTGCTGAAGATCAACGAGTACGGCATCAGCGGCACACCCACCGGCGTCCCCTACCCTGGCGTGTGGAACGGCAGCCTGTGGACGCTCTGCTGGGAGTTCCTCTGCTACCTCGGCGTCCTCGCCCTCGGGCTCACGCGGTTCCTGAGGTACCGGGCCACCATCCCGATCATCTTCGCCGCCTGTCTGACCGTGACGGTGCTCGCGGACGTCCGGCTCGTGCACAACTACTACCTCGTGAACGGGTCCAGGTTCGGGCTCATGTTCGCGGCCGGCGCCCTCATCTACCAACTGCGCGATCGGCTCCCCGCCCGCGCCGTCGACCTGGTCATGACTGCCGGAATCGTCGCCGCCGCATCGCTGCTGCCGGATTACCGTCTCGCCGCCGCGCTGCCCCTGGCGTACCTGCTCATCGCCGCGGGGGCGCTCCTGCGCATCCGCGCGCTCCGACTCCGGAACGACATCTCCTACGGCACCTACATCTACGCGTTCCCTGTCCAGCAGGTCCTCGCATCCGCAGGACTGTACCGGCTCGGCGTGCCCCTGTTCGCGTCGATCGCGATACCGCTCACGCTCCTCGTCGCCGCTGCATCCTGGTTCGGTGTGGAGAAACCCGCGATGAGGCTCCGTGGAAGGGCGGTGCCCACACCGCTGGTGCCCGCGCCGAGCTCGGGAGCATCTTCACGGCCATGAACACGTGTGGGGCGGCCTCATCCTTTGGGAGGTCGTGCGACTAGCCGCCCCGAGAACGGCCTCAGCTCGGATCGCGTCGATCATCCACGACGCGTCGAAAGTACGCACCCTGCGGGCAGTCCCCGACTCGGCGCGCGCCACCTGGACCCCTCCGACGGGGGACGTCGATCCAATCCGATCCGCCGATGCCTCCGGAACACTCCTGACGGCCGGAAACATTCCGGCCGCACAACGCAAGGGAGTTCGGAATGAACAACGTCACCAAGCGCGTCGGGATCCTCGGTGGAGCGGCTGTGGTCGCCTCCGGTCTGATCGTGGGAGGTCTCGCCCTTCCGGCGAACGCGGAGACGAGCAACAACACCGACACCGCACCCACCACGACCACGGCCGTGGCGCCGCACACGCTCGACTACCTGAGCCTGTCGGACATCCTGCACAGCGTCTCCGCTCCGGTCACGGTCGGCCCCGTCGTTCAGGGCCCCGTCGCCAGCGGCAACGCGAGCGGCAACACCGTCGGCCCGGTCGCGAGCGGCGACCCCGTCGCCAGCGGCAACCAGGCGAACGGCAACTCGGTCGGCAGCAACGACTCGACCCCGGTCGCCAGCGGCAACACCACCCCGGTCGGCTCGGGCAACAACACGTCCGCCGGCAACGGCACCGGAGTCTCGGCTCCGGTCGGCTCCGGCAACACGACCGGCACCTCGCTGAGCAACCTCGGCGCGTCGGTGACCGACTCGGTCAACAGCGCTGTGAGCGATGCCCTCAAGGGTCTCAACGGGACCAGCGGGATGCTGGGTCGCTGACCTGAGCTAGACGTGCCTCGGCGCCCGGACCGCATGGTCCGGGCGCCGATGCTTGCTCTCGGGCCTTCCTTCCTCGGGTCGCCGCGCCCATCCACAGTCACCCAGGACATCCGCGGCTACCGGAGGACAACCACCCCACCCGAGCCCGCGTCTCCTCCGATAACCGACATCCCTGCACCCGCCAGCGCCGATCTCCTCCGTTACCGACACCTGTCGCGAACGGAGGACATCCGCGCCGCGGCACCCCCGAAACGCAGTGCACGGAGGATATCCGGGGCCGTGGTGGCGGGATGTCCTCCGTTCGCGAGCCCTCGTGCCGCCGCCTACGCGACCGGTCCCTGCGCCAGGGTCACCTGCGCCGTGTGCGACGCGCCGGAGGCGTCGGTCCAGGCGATGGTCGCGCTGTCGCCCGGGTGGAGGGCGGCGAGCGCGGTGGTGAGTGCCTGCGCCGAGTCGATGGTGGTGCCGTTCACCGCGGTGATCGTGTCGCCTGCGGCCAGCCCGGCGGATTCGGCCGGACCACCGGAGACCACACCGGAGATGGTGGCGCCGGCGGCCGAGCCGGTCGCAGTGCCCGACGACCCGAAGGAGCCGTATCCGGAACCGCTCGCCGCGCTGTCGCTCGACGCGACCTCCACCCCCAGGAAGGCCGGGTAGCCGATCGTCACCGTGGACGACGCCTGGCCCGAGGTGATCTCACCCGCGATGGTGAGCGCGTTCTGGATCGGGATGGCGTAGCCGGCGGTCGCCGTGCCGCCCTGCTCGGCGGCGGTGTCGATGCCGATCACCTGGTCAGAGGAGTTGAATAGCGGGCCGCCGGAGTCGCCGGCCTGGATGTCGGCGTCGGTCTGGATGAGGCCGTTCAGCGTCTCGGAGACGGCGGTCTGCTCGGCCTGCGTGGTGATGGTCTGGTCGAGGGCCGTCACGGTCCCGGGTGAGGCGGACGGAGTGCCGCCCGTGCCGCCCGCGTTGCCGACGCCGGTGACCGTGTCACCGACGGCCGCGTCGCCCGACGTGTCCAGGTTCGCGGTGCTGAGGCCCGAGGCGTTGCTGAGCTGGAGGACGGCGATGTCGTCGGTGGTGTCGGTGCCGACCACGGTCGCGGTGTACTGGGCGCCGGTGGCGACGACGGTGACGCTGATGCTGGTCGCGTCCTCCACCACATGGTTGTTGGTGAGGATCTCGCCGTTGGAGGTGAGCACCAGGCCGGTGCCTGCGCTCTCGGCCTGCGCGTAGGTGAGCTGCGACGTGATGTCGACGACACCGACCTCCTCGGCGGCGGTGGCGCTCGCGAGGGTGGAGGAGCCGGCGGAGGAGGATCCCGAGCCCGAGCCGCCGTAGCCGGCAGAGCCGCCGCTGCTCCCGGAGCCGTAGCCGTACCCGTACCCGCCCGAGCCGAATCCGTTGCGGCTCAGCGTGTTGTGGACGCTGCTCGACGCGGTGGAGGCGGTCGTGGAGGCGGACCCGGCGGTGTACGCCAGCGCCCCGAGCCCGAACGCCGAGCCGACCGCGAGGGTCGCGGCGACCGCGGTGGACACCACGATCACCGGCCGGCGTCGGCTCCTCGGCGCGTGCGTGGGTGCGGCTGCGGTGGGCTGCGCCGCACCATTGTCTGCTGCTACGGGGGGAACTCCCTCGACCTCGTCCATGACTGTGGTCCTCTCGACTTCAGGCTTGATGTCGACAGCACACCGCACGCGAGTGGGAGGCCATGATGCGCAGCTTTTGACTTCGCCGGGAGAAAACTAGAGATTCCTATGAATCGGGTCACGGGAGGGTCACGCCGCCAGGGCACGCGCCGGGCTCACGCCACCCCGGTGACCCGCCCCCGCTCCAGCACGTACCCCACCGCCACGGCCCCCGCGATGCACAGCATCATCGGCGCCAGCATGTCCGGGCCCTGGTTCGTGAACTCCACCACGAGGATCAGCGCGGTCAGCGGCGCGCGCATGGTCACCGCGAGGAATGCCGCCGCGCCGAGCAGCGCGAAGGCCGCGAGCGGCTCGCCGGGCCAGAGCAGCTCCCACACGCCGCCGAGCGTCATGCCGAGGCCCGCGCCGATCGCGAACGACGGGGTGAGGGTGCCGCCGGCCGCGCCCGCTCCGATGGTGCCGACGGTCGCGGCGGTTTTGACCACGGTGGTTAGGAGGATCACCGCGACCGGCAGCGTCGCCTCCAGCGCGAGCTGGCCGAGCGAGCGGCCGTTGCCGAGGATCGCGGGCAGCCAGAGCGACACCACGCCCACCGCGGCGAACACCAGCGGCATGACGATGAGGATGCCCCACGACGTCGGGCGGTGGTTCTGGGCGAGGCGGGTGAGCCGCACGAAGCCGACGGCCGCGAAACCGATGAGCGGGCCCGCGAGGATCGCCCACACCACGATCTGCGGGCGCAGCGGGATCTGGTGCACGAGGTACAGCGGGTTGGCCGGCACGACGAGCCGGGCGACGAGCGCCGCGATCGCCGAGGTGGCGAGGGCGGGCAGCACGGTCGCGAAGCTGATCTCGGCCAGCAGGATCTCGACGGCGAACACCGCGCCGCCGAACGGGACGCTGTAGACGGCGGCGAGTCCGGCGCCAGCGCCGCACGCGACCAGGATGCGGCGCTCGCGGGCGCCCACGCCGGCGCGCTCCGACAGCCACGACGCCCACCAGGCCGCGATCTCGCGCGGGGCGACCTCCCGGCCGATGGAGGCGCCGAGGCCCACGATGATCACCTGGAGGGCGGCGTTGAGGAACGTGACGACGCCGGGCATCCTGCGCCCGTTGACCGCGGCCTCCACCGAGACGATGGCGCGCGCGGGGCTCCGGCGTCCCCAGCGGCGAAGGAAGAACCAGCCGACCCCGCCGAGGACGCCGGCGAGGACCAGCGCGACGACCCGGTTCACCGGCGGGGCGTCCAGCAGCCCCTCGAGGAAGGTCCCCTCCGAGTAGCCGAACGCCAGGTGCTGGATGGTGTGCAGGCCGAGGTAGACCAGCCCGCCGCCCACTCCGGCGCCGACGCCGACGAGCGCCGTGACGACGACGAGCCTGGCCAGCCAGGCGGGCGTCGCGCGCGCGGGAACGCGTCGGGAGGTGGGCACGCTCCCAGGCTACTGCCAGCCGGGTCGCGCTCCCGTGAGGCGGCTCACGGGGCGGGGCGGCTCACGGGGCCGCGAGCGCTCCGACCGTGAGGAGGTTCACCGTCGTGGTCGTGCACGCCGTGTAGTTGTCGGCCTTCACGAACAGCGACTCGGTCGACCCCGGCGGGTACACGCGGAAGCCGTCGGCCGGCTTCGGCTTGCAGTCCGCGTCGGGGTAGTTGACAGCCTGGGTGATCTTCAGCGGCGCCTGCGCGGTGCCGCCCGGCTGCAGGACCACCGTGTCGTGCGGGGTGGTCCTGTCGAACTGGGCCGCGTTGCCGAGCTGGGTGCCGTTGCCGTCCCCCACGAACGAGACGCCGGGCCAGCCCTGCAGCGAGCACTGGGTCGAGCCGGTGTTGGTGAGGACGATGGTGACCTCCACGCTGCCCGCAGCGCCGCCTCCGCCCTGGCCGATGCTGCCCGAGAGGCTCGAGGTGGCGCACTGGCCCTGGATGGGCTCGGAGGTGCTGGTCGCGGTCGGGCGCGGCGAGGCCGAGTCCGTGCCCGATGTGGAGTCCGCCGAGGCGGGGGACGCCGACGGGCTCGCGCCGGCGGAGCAGCCGGCGAGACCCAGCGCGAACGCCGCGGCGAGCGCGAGGGCGAGAGCGGGCCTGGCGATGACGGAGCGGCGCGTCGAGTCGGACATGCCCTATTGTCAGCACGCCGAGGCGGTCCGCCCGGCAAGGACTCGCCGCCCCTGGCCGAGTTGCACTGGCAGTATGAAGGCATGAAAGCGCTCGGGACCTGGCTGACACGCTACTGGACGGTCTTCGTCCCCGCCATCGGGGTGGTCGTCCTGATCGCGTTCTGGACGGTCGAACTGGAGCCGGTCGCCGTCGCGGTGATCGCGGTCGTGCTGGCCGGGACAGTGCTGGCCGCTGTGCAGCACGCGGAGGTCGTGGCCCACAGGGTCGGTGAGCCGTTCGGATCACTCGTGCTCGCGGTGGCAGTGACGATCATCGAGGTGGCGCTGATCGTGACGCTGATGACCACGGGCAAGGACTCCGCCACGCTCGCACGCGACACCGTCTTCTCCGCCGTCATGATCACCATGAACGGCATCGTCGGCCTCAGCCTCCTGCTCAGCGCCTCCCGGCGGGAGACCACCACCTTCAACGCGCAGGGCAGCGGCGCGGCGCTCGGCACAGTGACGGCGATGGCGACGCTCACGCTGGTGCTGCCGACCTTCACCGAGGCGACACCCGGGCCGGAGTTCTCGACCGGCCAGCTCGCGTTCGCCGCGATCGCGTCGGTCGCGCTCTACGGGATGTTCGTCTTCACGCAGACCTATGCGCACCGGGACTTCTTCCTCCCGGTCTCCCCCAAGGGGAAGCCGCTCACGGAGGACAGCCACGCCGACGCGCCGACGACCCGCACCGCGCTGATCAGCGTCGGCCTCCTGCTCGTCGCGCTCGTCGCCGTCGTCGGGCTGGCCAAGCTGGAGTCCACGCCGATCGAGCGCGCGGTGACCGGGATCGGCCTCCCGCAGTCGTTCGTCGGTGTGATCATCGCGCTGCTGGTGCTGCTCCCGGAGGGCATCGCCGCGTCGAAGGCCGCGCGCCGCAACCGGATGCAGACCAGCCTCAACCTGTCGCTCGGCTCGGCCATCGCGAGCATCGGGCTCACCATCCCGGCGATCGCGGTCGCGTCGATCTGGCTGCCGGGTCCGCTGCACCTCGGGCTCGGCGCGAGTCAGATCGTGCTGCTGATGCTCACCGTGGTGGTCAGCATCCTGACGATCATGCCGGGGCAGGCGGCGCGCATCAAGGGCGGCATCCACCTGATCATCTTCGCGGCGTTCATCTTCCTGTCGATCGTGCCGTGACGGTGGCGCGGAGGCTCACCGGCCGGCGCTGACCGCTTCGTCGCTCACCGCGGCGTCCCGCACCGCCGCGTCCCACAGCGTCTCCGCCGCAAGCCGAGCGGCAAGCGGCGTCCCGCCGCACAGCGCGGCGCTCGCTGACGCGCCGTCGAACAGGAGCGTGAGCTGCACGGCGAGGACGTGCGGCGACGCGGCGCCCGCGGCCTCGGCCTGGCGCTGGAAGTACGCGGTCAGCTCGCCCTTGAAGTGCTGCGCCACCTGCGCCGCGGGGTGCTCGCGGTCGCGCAGCTCGGTGGCGACGTTGACGAACGGGCAGCCGAAATAGTCGCCGGCCTCCGCCGCGCGGTGGAGGGCGTCGTAGACGTGCAGGACCCGCTCGCGCGGGGTGCGTCCGTCGTCGCCCTGGCTGAAGTAGCCCGCGACCACGCGCGGGCCGTACTCCGTCAGCATCTCGGCGACGATGGCGTCCTTGCTCTCGAAGTGCTGGTAGATGGAGCGCTTGGAGACCTGGGCCTCCTGCGCCAGCCGGTCGACGCCGACCGCGTGGACGCCCTCGCGGATGAAGAGCCGCGCTGCGGCGTCCAGCACGCGCTCCCGGGGCTTGGGGCGCGGCAGGGTCGTCGAGGTCATGGGTCGATTCTAGAGGCCGGGTTGCGCAAAGTAAACCGATCTGTGTACATTATCGGAAACAGATCAGTTTACTTTTGGAGGATCACCATGACCGATCTCACCGGACGCGTCGCCCTCGTCACCGGCGCCAACCGCGGCCTCGGGGCCGCCTTCGTCGCCGAGCTCCTCGAGCGCGGTGCGTCGAAGGTCTACGCCGCCGCCCGCCGTCCCGAGTCGGTCGACGTCACCGACCCGCGCGTCGTCCCGCTGGAGCTGGACGTGACCGACGCGGACAGCATCCGTCGCGCCGTCGAGACCGCCACCGACGTGACCGTGCTCGTCAACAACGCGGGGATCGGCGTGAACCAGTCGCTCGTGAGCGGCGACCTGGCCGACATCCACCGCGAGTTCGACACCAACTTCTGGGGGCCGGTGCTGGTGACCCGCGCCTTCGCGCCGATCCTGGCCGCGAACGGCGGCGGCGCGATCGTCAACATGCACTCCGCCCTGAGCTGGTACGCCATCGGCTCGTACAGCGCGGGCAAGGCCGCGCTCTGGTCGGCGAGCAACTCCGCGCGCGTCGAGCTCGCTCCCCAGGGCATCCAGGTGGTCGGCGTCCACGTCGGCTACGTCGACACCGAGATGGCTGCGCACGCGGACGGCTACAAGGTGCCGCCGGCGCAGGTGGTCGCCGAGGCGCTCGACGCCGTCGCCGCGGGGGACGCGGAGGCGATCGTCGGGGAGACCGCGCAGCAGGTGAAGTCCGTCCTCCACCAGGACGTGCGCGTGCTCTACCCCCAGCTCGCCAGGTAGGAGTCCGACGCGAAGCCGCGCGGGCGGATGCCCCACTGCGCCGTCCAGGTCTCGCCGGGCTCCACCCAGCGCAGGCCCTGACCGGTGTTGAGGGCGTTCGCCGGCGCGGTCATCGGCTCCACGGCGAGCGCGACCTCCCCTGCCTCCTTCGTGGCGAAGGCCCGGTGGGTGAACACCTGGACGTAGGCGAAGGACGCGTCGCCCCAGAGGGTGACTGTGCGGCCGTCCGCGGCGGCGAGCACGTGCTCGGCGGGCGCGCGGAGGTCGCCGAAGCCGTCATTGAGGTCGAGGTCGGCCACGATCCCGCCCTCCGAGAGGTCGTACCTCGTGCCCGCGACCGGGGTCTCGCCGGTGACGTTCAGGCGGTCGTCGGTCTCGAACCGGGTGCCGGCGTGGACGGTCAGCGTGAGCTGGGTGGCCGGGACGTCGCCGATGCGCAAGTACGGGTGCGCGCCGATGGCGACGGGCGCGCTCCGCTCGCCGCGGTTCGTCACGGTGTGGGTGACCGTCAGGCCCTCCGTGTCGAGCTCGTGCGTGACGGTGGTGTCGAGGATGAACGGGTAGCCGGCCTCCGGGTAGATCGTGGCCGCCTGCGTCACCGCGGAGTCGGAGCGCTCGACCAGCGTGTACGGCCGGTACCGGAGGAGGCCGTGCGAGGCGTTGCCGAGCGACGGCTCGGTGAGCGCGAGCCGCTGCGGGACGCCGTCCAGCTCCCAGACGCCGTCCTTCACCCGGTTCGGCCAGGGCATGAGCACGATGCCGTCGGCCGAGGGCGCGGTGGAGTCCTCCGGGAAGGGCTCCAGGATGTCCGCTCCCCCGTACCGAAGGGTGCGGAGGCCGGCCGCAACCTGCGTGACGGTGGCGGTCAGGTCGCCGAACTCGAGCTCGTACTGTTCTCCGGTCGGTGCGCGCATGGGACCAGCGTATTCCTCAGGCCACGGTCACCGGCAAGCCCGCTTCGCGAAGCGACCGAACGGCGCCGTCGTCGGCCGACTCCCCGGTGAGGAGACCGGCGACATCCTCCAGCGCGGCGATGCGGCCGACGTGCGTGCGGCCGAGCTTGGAGCCGTCGGCGACGACGAGCGCACGGCCGGACGACGCCACCATGACGCGCTTGAGGTCGGCCTCCGGGAGGTTCACGTTGGTGATCCCGCCGACAGGGTCGACACCCGTGCACCCGATGAAGGCCAGGTCGGCGTGCACGCGCTCCAGGAGGACGGAGGCCAGCGGCTCGACCAGCGAGTGCTGCAGCGGCCGCAGCGTGCCGCCGGTGACGACCACCTGGAAGCGCGGGATGGCGCGCTCCAGCTCCAGCGCGATGGTGAGGCCGTTGGTGATGACGGTGACGTCCTCCAGGTCGTCGCGGTCGGCGAGCGCCCGTGCGATGGCGGCGGTGGTGGTGCCGACGTCGAGGAGGACGCTGCTGCCGGACTCGACCAGCGCCGCCGCGGCCGCGCCGATCCTCCGCTTCTCCTCGGCGGACGACTCCAGCGCCTCCTCGAAGCTCGCCTCCCGCGTGCCCGCGCCGCGCAGCACCGCCCCGCCGTGGACGCGGCGAATGCTCTGCTGCGCGTCGAGGGTGTCGAGGTCGGAGCGCACGGTGACGTCGGAGACGTGGAACGCCTCGCTCAGCTCGGCGACGCGCACGAACCCGGTGCTGCCGATGAGGTCGAGCATCCTCTCGCGGCGGAGGGCGGCTGGCAGCGGTTCGCTCATACCGGCAATGCTCCAGCGCTTGCGTTTACTTGTCAATCCGCAAGCTAGTCGGTACATTTGCTTTCGGAAACGAAAGGTAAGCATGGCCGCCATCACGAAGCGCCCGCACCGCCTGTCCGACGGTCGCGACCTCATCTACTACGACGACCCGGACACGGCGCTCGACCCCGAGCGCGCGCCCGACCTGCGCGAGCCCGCGCCGCGGCATCCTACCGCGACCATGCGCCAGGACCCGCTGACCGGCGACTGGGTCTCCATCGCCGCCGCCCGCCAGAACCGCGTCATGCTCCCCCCGGCCGAACGGGACCCGCTGGCGCCGGCCACCCCGGGCAACCCGTCCGAGATCCCGAGCCTCTACGACGTCGCGGTCTTCGAGAACAAGTCGCCGTCGTTCGGGCCCCTGCTGGAGGACGCCAACCAGCCGGAGGGGCTCGATGACCTGGCCGCGGTCGGGCTGGAGCGAACCCGCACCTCGGTGGGCCGCTGCGAGGTCGTCTGCTTCAGTCCCGCCACGACGGGCTCGTTCGGCAGCCTCACGCCGACCCGCGCGCGCACCGTCATCGAGGCGTGGGCCGACCGCACCGCGGCGCTCTCCGCCCTCCCGAACGTGCGCCAGGTCTTCCCGTTCGAGAACCGCGGGGAGGCCATCGGCGTCACCCTGCACCACCCGCACGGGCAGATCTACGCCTACCCGTACATCACCCCGCGCACCAGCGCCCTCATCCGGTCGCTGGAGAGCTACGGGCCGACACTGTTCGCGGACATCCTGGAGCGCGAGCGCGCATCGGAGCGGGTCATCCTCGCCGGCGAGCACTGGACGGCGTTCGTGCCGTTCGCGGCGCGCTGGCCGATCGAGATCCACGTGCTGCCGCACCGCCACATCCCCGACCTCGCCGCCACCTCGGACGCCGAGCGCGACGAGCTCGCCACCCTCTACCTGCGCGTGCTGCGCGGCGTCGACGCTCTCTACGACTCCCCCACGCCGTACATCGCGGCCTGGCACCAGGCGCCCGTCCACACGCACCGCGACGACATCCGGCTCATGCTGCAGCTCACCTCCCCCCGTCGCGCCGCGGATAAGCTGAAGTTCCTGGCCGGCTCCGAGTCCGCGATGGGCGCGTGGATCGGCGACATCCCGCCGGAGCAGGCCGCGGCCGCGCTCCGGGAGGCCGTCGCCCGCGCCGACCGCGAGAACCCGGTGGGCGAGCTGCCCGACGGGATCGCCGGACTCGTGACCGTGCCGTCCACCGCCTCCACCCCTGCCTCCGCCCCCGAAGGAAAGATCCCCGCATGACCGACCTGCGCACCGGCGTCCGCGACGACTTCGTCTCGATCTTCGGCCGGGAGCCCGACGGCGTCTGGTCGAGCCCCGGTCGGGTGAACCTCATCGGCGAGCACACCGACTACAACCTCGGCTTCGTGCTGCCGTTCGCGATCAACCGCCGCACCGTGGCCGCGCTGGGGCTGCGCGAGGACCGGACTATCCGGGTGGGCAGCACGTTCGCCGACGAGCTGGTGGAGATCGACCTCGACCGGCTCTCCCCCGACGCGCTCGACGGCTGGTCGGCCTACCCGCTCGGCGTCGCCTGGGCGCTGGGCGAGTTCGGCGCCGACCTCGCCGCGGTGCCCGGCTTCGACCTCCTGCTCGACTCGAACGTCCCGGTCGGCGCCGGCCTGTCGTCGTCCGCGGCGATCGAGGGCGCGACCGCGCTCGCGCTCAACGACGTGTGGCAGCTGGGCCTCGACCGCCAGACGCTGGCCCGCGTCGGCCAGCGCAGCGAGAACATCGTCGTCGGCGCCCCGACCGGCATCATGGACCAGTCCGCATCGCTGCTCGGCCGGCAGGACTCCGCGGTGTTCCTCGACTGCCGCTCGCTCGAGTCGCAGATCGTGCCGCTCGGGCTCGAGGAGGCCGGCCTCGCCGTCCTCATCGTGGACACCGGTGTCACCCACGCGCACGCGACCGGCGGCTACGCCGAGCGGCGGGCGTCGTGCGAGGCCGGAGCTGCGGCCCTCGGGGTCGAGTCGCTGCGGGATGTGAGCGTGGACGACCTCCCGCGCGCCAGGGAGATCCTCGACGACGTGACCTTCCGGCGGGTTCGGCACGTGGTGACCGAGGACCAGCGCGTCCTCGACACCGTCCGCCTCCTCCGGGAGAGCGGCCCGACGGCGATCGGCGACCTGCTCGACGCCTCCCACGTCTCCATGCGCGACGACTTCGAGATCTCGGTCCCGGAGCTCGACCTCGCGGTCGAGACGGCGCAGGCCAACGGCGCGATCGGCGCGCGGATGACCGGCGGCGGCTTCGGCGGCTCGGCCATCGCACTCGTGCCGGTCGACGCGCTCAGCCGCGTGCAGGTCGCGCTCGACGGGGCCTTCGCCGAGCACGGTTTCGGCCAGCCCGAGCTGTTCACGGTGAACGCGTCGGAGGGCGCGCTGCGGGAGAGCTGAGGCGAGTTCATCCCCGCGTCACCGGACTCCGCCAGAATGGGACGATGAGCGAACCGGAGATCACCTGGCTGAGTCCCGACACGGTCCAGCTCCGTCAGCCGAAGTCGTCGCACTGGGAGGCGCCGTTCCTGTTCCTGCTCTTCGGGCGGGAGCGCGCGCTGCTCATCGACACCGGGGCGACGAACGACGAGCAGGTGTTCCCGCTCCGGGCGGCGATCGACGCGCTCACCGAGGACTGGCTGCGCCGCAATCGCGCCGTCTTCACCCGGCCGTATCCGCTCGTCGTGGCGCACAGCCACGCGCACCGCGACCACATCGCGGGCGACCCGCTCCTGGCGGGCCGGCCGGGGACGACGCTGGTCGGGACCACCCCCGCGCAGGTGATCTCCTTCTTCGGCTTCCACTCCTGGCCGGACGAGACGGTGGAGTTCTCGCTCGGGCGCCGCACTATCGACGTCATCGGCGGCCCGGGCCACGAGCCCTCCGCGGTGGCGTTCTTCGACCGCGAGACCGGCATCCTGTTCAGCGGCGACACCGTGCTGCCCGGCCACCTCTATGTGCGCGACCGCGCGCAGTACCGGGCGACGATCGAGCGGCTGATCCGCTTCAGGGATGCGCCGACCGCTCCGGTGCGCGAGCTGCGCGGCGCGCACGTCGAGATGTCGCACACGCCAGGCGTGATCTACCCGCCGGGGACGGTCGACCAGCCCGACGAGCTGCCGCTGCCGCTCCCGCCGCGCATCCTCGACCGGGTGCTGGCGGCGCTGGACGAGTTCCGCGGCGAGCCCGGCGAGCGGGTCGTCCGCAGGAGATTCGTCGTCGCCGCTGACTGAGCGGACCCGGCCTCCGAGGGGCGAACGGGCGCTCTAGGGTGGTGGGTATGACGATTATCACGCTCACGGACGGGTCCACCCCCAGCGTCGCGGACGATGCCTTCGTGGCGGCCGGCGCCGTGCTCGCGGGGCGCGTTCGACTGCTCGCCGGCTCCAGCGTCTGGTACAACGCTGTGCTGCGGGCGGAGGCGGAGGACATCGTCCTCGGCGAGCGCAGCAACCTCCAGGACAACGTGTCCTGCCACGTCGACCACGGCTACCCGCTGACCATCGGCGCTGAAGTATCGGTCGGGCACAACGCCGTGCTGCACGGCTGCACGATCGAGGACGGCGTGCTGGTCGGGATGCACGCGACTGTGCTCAACGGCGCGGTCGTCGGCGCGGGCTCGCTGCTCGCCGCCGGAACGGTCGTGCTGGAGGGCGCGGTCATCCCGCCCGGGTCGCTGGTCGCCGGGGTGCCGGGCAAAGTGCGCCGCGAGCTGACCGAGGAGGAGCGCGCCGGCATCCTCCACAACGCCGAGGCCTACCTCACCCACGTCACCGAGCACCCGGCCGGGTGACCCGCGCGCCGAGGGGCACGTCGTTGTCACTTTCAGGCTCGAAAAGTGACAACAACGTGCCCCTCGGCGGTGTCAGGACTCGGTGGGGGTGGGTTCGACGGGGGCGGGGGTGCCGCCGGTGATGCGGACGAGCTCGGCGAAGGTCGTCGGGAAGACCGTGTGCGCGTGGCCGGCGGCGGCCCAGACCTCGGGGTAGCCGGCGAGCGCGACGTCCACGACGGTGCGCAGGCGCTCCGGATGCCCGAGCGGAGCGACGCCGCCGATGGTCTGGCCGGTCGCCGCCTTCACCGTCTCGGCGTCCGCGCGGCGGATGCGGCCGCCCAGCCGTTCGCCGAGGAAGGCGGTGTCGACGCGGTGCGCGCCGGAGGTCATCACCAGCAGCGGCTCGCCGTCGATGGTGAAGACCAGGGAGTTGGCGATCGCGCCGACCTCTACGCCCAGCTCGGCCGCGGCCGAGACCGCGGTCGGGGTCGCGGACTCGAACCAGCGCACGCGTGGCTCGATCCCGGCCTCCAGCAGCGCCGCCTCCACCCGCTCGACCGCGGGATGCGTGCGGTCCTCGGCGGTCATGCCAGCGCACGCTCCGCGGACTCCACCACGTTCTGCAGCAGCAGCGCGCGGGTCATCGGGCCGACGCCGCCCGGGTTCGGCGAGACCCACGCGGCGACTTCAGCGACGTCGTCCGCCACGTCGCCGGCGACCTTGCTCTTGCCGGTGACCGGGTCCTCCACGCGGCTCACGCCCACGTCGAGCACGATGGCGCCCGGCTTGATGTTGTCGGCGGTCACGAGGCCCGCGACGCCCGCAGCGGCCACGATCACGTCGGCGCTGCGCAGGATGCCGTCGAGGTCGACCGTTCCAGTGTGGGTGAGGGTCACCGTGGCGTTGTACTCGCGGCGGGTGAGCAGCGAGCCGATCGCGCGGCCCACGGTCACTCCGCGGCCGACGACCACGACGTGCTTGCCGTTCAGCTTGATCCCGTGCCGCAGCATCAGCTCGATGACGCCGCGCGGGGTGCACGGCAGCGGGGTGGTGATCGGGCGGTTGACGTTGAGGACCAGCCGGCCCAGGTTCGTCGGGTGGAGGCCGTCGGCGTCCTTGCCCGGGTCGACCAGCTCCAGGATCGCGTCGGTGTCGATGTGCGACGGCAGCGGGAGCTGCACGATGAAGCCGGTGCAGTCCGGGTCGCCGTTGAGGTCCTCGATCACGGCCTCCAGCTCGGCCTGCGAGATGTCAGCGGGCAGGTCGCGGCGGATGGAGGCGATGCCGACCTCCGCGCAGTCGCGGTGCTTGCCCGCGACGTACCATTGCGAGCCCGGGTCGTCACCGACCAGGATCGTGCCGAGCCCCGGCACGACGCCCTGCTCGCGCAGCCGCGCCACCCGCTCCTTCAGCTCCGCCTTGATCTCGCCGGCCGTCGCCTTGCCATCCAGAATCTTCGCCGTCACGCCGGCCTCCACACTCGCTTCGCACCCGCGAGTGGGCGGATAATCCGCCCGCTCGCGGGTTTTGCCTGATTTTGCGCCGTTTCGGCGGGGTCAGATCGAGGACGGGAGCTCGACGGGGAAGCCCTCCTGGCCGGACGGGGTGAGGCCGGGGTAGAGCGGGAACGCGGCGGTCAGCGTGTCGACGCGGGCACGCAGCGCCTTGGTGTCGGCGCCGGGACGCAGCGCGAGCGCGATGATGTCGGCCACCTCGGTGAACTCGGTGTCGTCGAAGCCGCGGGTCGCGAGCGCCGGCGTGCCGATGCGGAGGCCGGAGGTCACCATCGGCGGACGCGGGTCGAACGGCACCGCGTTGCGGTTGACGGTGATGCCGACCTCGTGGAGGACGTCCTCCGCCTGCTGGCCGTCGAGCTCGGAGTGGCGGAGGTCGGCGAGCACGAGGTGCACGTCGGTGCCGCCCGTGAGCACGTCGACGCCCACCGCGCGCGAGTCGTCGGCGGTGAGGCGCTCGGCGAGCAGCTTCGCGCCGCGGATGGTGCGCTCCTGACGGTCCTTGAACTCCTCGGTCGCGGCGAGCTTGAACGCGGTCGCCTTGGCGGCGATCACGTGCATGAGCGGGCCGCCCTGCTGGCCGGGGAACACGTTGGAGTTGAGCTTCTTGGCGAGCTCCATGTCGCGGCTGACGATGAAGCCGGAGCGCGGGCCGCCGATGGTCTTGTGCACGGTCGAGCTGACGACGTCGGCGTACGGAACGGGCGACGGGTGCAGGCCGGCGGCCACGAGGCCGGCGAAGTGCGCCATGTCCACCCAGAGCTTGGCGCCCACCTCGTCCGCGATCTCGCGGAACGCGGCGAAGTCGAGCTGGCGCGGGTACGCCGACCAGCCGGCGATGATGACCTGCGGCTTGTGCTCGATGGCCTTGTCGCGCACGACGTTCATGTCGACGGTAAAGGACTCCGGGTCGACGCCGTAGGCGACCGCGTTGTAGAGCTTGCCGGAGAAGTTGAGCTTCATCCCGTGGGTCAGGTGGCCGCCGTGCGCGAGCTCCAGACCGAGGATGGTGTCGCCGGGGGTGGCGATGGCCGACAGGACGGCCGCATTCGCGGACGCGCCGGAGTGCGGCTGGACGTTGGCGTACTCGGCGCCGAACAGGCTCTTGGCCCGGTCGATCGCCAGCTGCTCGGCGATGTCGACGTACTCGCAGCCGCCGTAGTAGCGGCGGCCGGGGTAGCCCTCGGCGTACTTGTTCGTCAGCACCGAGCCGACGGCTTCGAGAACGGCGCGCGGCACGAAGTTCTCGGAGGCGATCATCTCGAGGTAGTCGCGCTGGCGGCCGAGCTCGAGCTGCAGCACCTCCGCGATCTCGGGATCGACCTCCGCCAGGGGGGCGGTGAAGGTGGAGGGAAGGGTGTCGGTCACTATCGGCTCCTTGAAAACAGGGATGGACAATCGTCGTGCATCGACCCAGGCGCGCGGCCGAATCCATCCGTTCGTTCGAGGTAACCGTTGTCGCTCCCCGATGGTGACCATCTGAGCGCCAGTCGCGACGTGAGCAAGCATAGCAAAGGGGTGACGGACAGGCCCGCGCTCATCCGCTGGAGGCCTTGCTGATTAGTTAGGAGGGCTGCGATACTCGCTCATGGCCGTCCCGCGGGTGGGCAGCGTCGGCCGAACCCCGAGAATCCCCCTGACGTGGTTAGGAACATCCGTGGTCGTGCCTCGCCCCGCCCAGCTCGAGAACACGGGCGACGCGCCCTTCACGCTGCTCCCTGGCGCCAGGATCATCGTCGCGGGACCGGGCGCCGACGCGGTCGGCCGACTGCTCCACGTCGAGCTCGCCACGGACTGCCGGCGCGAGCTGGCCGTCGTCCACGAGCCTCCGGCGTTCGGCGACATCGCCATCGTGATCGCGGACGACGAAGGTCCTGCCGGGCACCCGGCCGAGGGCTACACGCTGGAGGTCGCGGCGGAGGGCGTGCGGATCGGCGCGGCCACGGCGGCCGGCGCGTTCTGGGGCGTTCAGACGCTGCGCCAGCTCGTCCCGGCCGAGTGCGAGGGCGACCCGCTGACGGTCGACGCGGTCCGGATCACCGACCACCCGCGATTCGCCTACCGGGGCGCCATGCTGGACGTCGCGCGGCACTTCTTCCCGGTCGCGGACGTCAAGCGGTTCATCGACGCGATCGTCCTGCTGAAGGTCAACCACCTCCACCTCCACCTGACCGACGACCAGGGCTGGCGCCTGGAGATCCCCTCCTGGCCGGAGCTGACGCGCATCGGCGGCTCCGCGGGCAGCGACGGCAGCCGGGGCGGCTGGTACACCGCGGACGACTTCCGCGAGCTGGTCGCCTACGCGGCCGAGCGGCACGTCACGATCGTCCCCGAGCTCGACATGCCCGGGCACACGAACGCGGCGCTCGCCTCCTACCCCGAGCTCAACTCGGACGGCGTCGCACCCGCGCTCTACACCGGGTCGGAGGTCGGCTTCAGCACGCTGCGGACCGGCGACCCGGTCACGGACGGCTTCGTGCGCGACGTGGTCCACGAGGTCGCGGCGCTCACGCCCGGCCCGTACCTCCACATCGGCGGCGACGAGTGCCTCAGCACCCCGGAGGCGGACTTCCAGGCCTTCGTGCGGCGGGCGGCGCAGCTCGTCGCCGAGGCCGGCAAGATCCCGGTCGGCTGGCACGAGATGGGCCGTGCGGCGAGCCTCCCCGAGGGGACGGTCGGGCAGTACTGGTCGTTCCGCGTCCCGCGCGACGACGCGGCCGAGGAGACGCTGGCGTTCGTCCGCGGCGGTGGCGCCGTGATCATGTCCCCGGCCGACGTCGCCTACCTCGACATCGTGTACGAGGAGGGCGACCCGATCGGTCAGGACTGGGCCGACGGCCCGACGGACCTGCGCAGCGCCTACGAGTGGGACCCGGCGCGGATCGTGCCGGGTCTGGGCGACGCGCACATCCTCGGCGTCGAGGCTCCGGTGTGGACGGAGACCATCGCGACGATCGAGCAGGTCGAGCGGATGGTGTTCCCCCGGCTCGCCGCCGTCGCCGAGATCGCTTGGTCGGAGGCTCCCGCGGACACGGCCGAGGTGGCGTCCATGCGCGACTTCGACGAGTTCGCGGCCAGGGTCGCCCGGCTCGCCGAGCACTGGGACGCGCTGGGAACCTCCTATCGCCGCGTCGCAGAGGTGCCGTGGCCGGAGGACGCGACGCGCTGAGCCTCCGCGGCCCGACCGACCCCATAAGGCGAACGCGAAAGGAGCCGGTGACCCCGCGAGGCCACCGGCTCCTTTCATCCGGCGAGTGTCAGGCTCACCGGGTCGCGATCATCACGCGGCAGCGGTCTCCGCGCTGCGGCGGCGACGGCGGACGACCAGCAGGACGACGCCCGCGCCGACCAGGAGCACGGCCGCGCCGGCGATGCTCGTGATCGCGATGTCCGAACCGGTCATCGCGAGGCCGCCGTTGCTTCCGGAGCCACCGGTCGAGCCGTTGCCGGCACCACCCGTCGAGCCGTCACCGGTGTCGCCGCCCCCACCGCCCGGGGGGATGACCGGGTTCACGACCGAGATGTCGAACGTGTCCCAGACCGAGCTGTCGGCGCGGAGGACCTGGTAGGTGTAGCTGGCGCCCGCCTGGGCCGGGATGACGAACGCGAACGTGTGCGAGCCGTCGTCCTCCGCCGTCGCGGTGAACTGCCCGACCGTCGGCGTGACCGGGGCCGTGCGCAGCGAGGCGGTGGTCGCGGTGTGCCCGTTCACGCCGGTGAGGGTGTGCGTCAGGGTCTCGCCCGGAAGGTAGGCGCTCGCTGGAGCGGTGTACGTGACCGTCTCGCCCGGGGCTGCGGTGTACTTGTCGAGTGAGCCGTGCGGCCCCACGACCGGCGGGTAGTCCGCGTGGGCTGCCGCCGCGGGCGCGAGCGCCAGCGCCAGGGCGACGAGGCCTCCGAACAGTTTCTTCTTCATGGGTTCTCCTTCGTAGGGGATGGGTGTCACTGGCCGACCGGAGCGGTTCGGTCAGCCACAGGTCCCGGGTTCGGCGAAGTGCTCGAACTCGGTGGCGGTGGGGGTCGCGACGACGCGGTCGACGGTCGGCGACCGGGTGGGCAGGGCGGCGAACTCGGCGACGACGACCGAGACGGCCCCCGGGGCGAGGTCGACCTGGACGACGGACACGGGATGGCCGTCGATCATCCGGGAGAGCGCGGTGACCTCCGCGCCGTCGACCTTCACACGTTGCGGACGGAGGCTGTCGGTCGCGGCGAACTGCACCAGGGTCCGGATGTGTCCGGCCGGCAGGTCGGGGACGCCGTACCCGGTCACGACCCAGGGGAACGAGGCGATGTCCGCCGGCGCCGTGGAGGCGAGCGTCGCGGTGGCCGTGACGGTGCTGCCGACCTTCGCGGGTTTCTTCGCGTCCCTCTTCGCCGGGGCGTGGCAGGTGGCGGTGACGGAACCCTCGAGGTAGCTGTCCATCTTGCCGGCGGTCCCGTCGGCCAGGAACACGCCGACGGGCGCACCGCGGTCGGTGAGCTGAGCGAGCGGTCCGGCGAGCGGGCCGCCCGCGATCTCGCGCTGCAGCGCGGCGTCGGCGAACCAGAGCGAGATGCGGCCCTGATCCACGGCCGTGCCCAGCGCCTTCAGCACAGGGACGGTGCCGGTCCCCGAGCCGAAGAGCTTGTCGAACATGGCGCGCGTGAGTTCGCCGAAGAACACGTCCTGCTCGTCGCGGCTCTCGATCTCGAGATAGACGTCCCGCAGCAGGACACGGGACGCGTTCTCGCTGTTCAGCTCGCGCCCGGCGACGGTGATCGGGCCGGTTGCCGACAGCAGCAGCCCGATCGTCGCGGTGTCGATCGAGACCACCCCGTCGAGCTCCTGACCGAGCGCCGCGCGCCAGTGGGCGGCCGTGAGCTCGCCGCTCCGGACGAAGTCGGGCGTGAGGTTGACGTTCTGGATGTACTCGCCCAGCTGGGGCCCGTACAGCGCCCGTTCCTCCGGACTCACCGGGAGCCCGGCCCCCTCGGCGGGGTTGACCTGATCGGGGATGAGCTGCTGTCCCAGCTCGATGCGCCCTCCGTCGGCGGTCAGCTCCGAGATGGCGCCCGCGATCCCGCCGGTGGTCCGGAGCTCGGCGTTGTTGTTGAACAGCAGCGCATAGTTCTTCGCACCGCTCGCGCCGATCGCGGCCGGGAGCACGCGCGCGGCGACCGAGAGCGAGGAGACGGTCCGGTGGAGGCTGTCGACCAGACTTTGGGCCTCCGTGACGCCGGAGGCGAGCGGCGGCACGAGCGGGCCGGTCGAGGCCTCGCGCAGCGTGGTGCGGCCGAGCTCGAGCGCGCGCTCCACCGTGCGGAGGTGGGTGGCCGTGCTCGCGACGGCCGCGGTGTCGACCGTCCGGTCCGCGAGCGACACGGCGGTCTCCAGCTTGGCGAGGTCGGCGACAACGGGCGCCAGTCCCCCGCCGACGGTCTCGTGCAGCGCTTCGACGGTCAGCCTGTAGGAGCGGAGGTTGGCCCCGGCGAACGGGATGTACTCGCACGCGCGCCAGACGACATCGCCCGTCAAGTTCCTGGCGTCGTCCAGGCGGTCGCCCACCACACGGAGCCGGTCGGCGCGGGAGGCGGCCGACACCGGGTCCGCCGCGACGGCGGCGACGGTCGCTTTGGCCTCGGCGCGGGCGGCCGACACCTGACCGTAGGAGATGGCCGCTCTGACGCCCACCCAGGCGGCGCACACCACGACGACGAGGGCGACGGCGCCGAGCGAGATCAGCACGACACGCGTGACGCGTGCGCGCTCGGCCGCTCTCGCACGGCGGCGCGATCGACCGCTCATAGGCCCCGACTCCCTTCGACATTGGGACCCATGTTGTCGTCGGTATCGGGGCGGCCCATCGTCGATCCGGGGATTTACGTGCGGATCGGTCGATGTTCCGTGCGGTTCGCCCGACCTTACGTGGAGCGCCTTACATCTTGCGTATTACCGTTGGATTCCAGCAGTTCACCCTCGTCCCCTGGAGCCAGCCGATGATCGATCCCCGCGCCGCGGACTCCGTTCCGCTCGCAGGAAGGGACCGTGTCCTGACGCTCGTGCGCGAGCTCCTGTTCTCCAGCGACGCGGACGTCGACCTCGTCGGTCCGCGCCTGAGCGGGCGTTCGACCGTCGTCGACGCGGTGGCGTCCTCCGCGGCCGACGCGCGCCGGACGGTCGTGCGCGTGAACGGCGTCCGGTCGCTGCGCGAGAGCCCGCTCGCCGCCCTCCACGCGGCGGGGATCGGGGTGCTGGCGTCACCGGAGCGCCGCACGGCGTCCGCCCTTCAGCAGGCGATCGACGCCCTGGCGACCGCGATCGGGTCCGGCGCGGCCGCGCTCCTGGTGGACGACGCCGACCTCCTCGACGACGCGTCCACCGGAGCCATCGACGCGGTGCGCCGCGCGACGCGCACGCCACTGCTGCGCACCCGCGCACACCGGGACGATGGGCCGTCGACGGCATACGTGGTGGAGCTCGTGCCGCTCGAGTACGAGGAGCTCCGGTCGGTCGTGGCCGAGCGGCTCGGCGGTCCGGTCGACGCGGGCGCGATGAGCCGCGTGTACGCGCTGTGCGGCGGCAACGTCGGACTCGCGCTCGCGCTCGCGGAGCTCGCAGTGCTGGAGGGCCGGCTGGTCAGGGGCTCCGGCGCGTGGTCCGCGACCGGAGAGCTGTGGAGCAGGGCGCTCCGCGGCGCCCTCGAAGCGCAGCTCTCCGGGCTCGGGCCGGCCGAGCGCATCGCGCTGGAGAGGATCGCCGTGACCGGCGTCGGCGACGTGGCGTCGACGCGCGGCCTGGTCGACCCCGCGGCCCTGGACGGGCTCGCCGCGGCCGGGGTCCTCCGGATCGTGCCGCACCGCGGGCGCAGGCTCATCGCCCTCGATCCCCCGGTCCTCGCCGATCACCTCCGGGACCGCGCCCAGGTGGACGCCCCGCCCACCGACGCCGCCTTCGTGCAGCTCGTGCACGCGGCGGCCGACTCCCGCCGCGAGGAGGCGTCGCGGGCGTGGAACGCCGCGCCGTCGCCGGGATCCGCGCTCGGCCTCGCGCGCGCCCTGATGGCCGACACGGGGATGGCGCCGGGTTCGGCCGCCGAGCTCGACCGGATGCTGGCCGCGTCCGCCGGCCTGCCGGGCGACCCGATGGACGCGGCCGAGCTCGCCGTGCTCCGCGCGCGCCGATCGCTGGCCGCCGGTGACGGGCTCGCCGCCGCCCTCGCGGCCTTGCGCACGGAGGTCGCCGGGCTCGGCCCCTTCGCACGGCTCGCGGACGCCGCCGCGGTGATGCTCGCCGTCGAGGTCGGGGCCGAGCCTGCCGTTCCCGAGGAGCGCCTGCGCGACGACAGCGCCCTCCCGCCGCCCGTGCGGTCACGGCTGCTGGAGGCCGCCCGGGCCGTCGCCCTCCGCTGCGGGCGCTTCAAGGACGCCGTCCGTCTCCTCGACGAGCTCGCCGCCCTGCCCGGCGCGTCGGCGCCCGCGACCGAAGGGGCCGCGCACGCCTTCGCGCTCCTCGGCGTCGGCCGGCACGCCGAGGCCGTCGCCTGGGCCGAACGCGGCGCCGCGTCGGCGCGCGACCGGCTCGACGCCGGAGCGGTGCGCGCGCACAGCGTCGCGCTCGGGCTGTGCCACCTGCTCGCCGACCGCCCCGCCGACGCCGCCTGCGCGATCGCGACGGCGTCGGCGCTCGGCACACCCGCGGTGCCCGGCGCCGCCGTCCAGGTCGCGCTCCACGTCCTCTCCGCCGTCATCGCGGTGCGCCGGGGCGACACCGCCCTCGCCGAGCGCGTCCGCGACGAGCTCGCCGCCGGGCTCCCTGCGTCCTCGGACGGGGACGCCCTGTCCGCGGTCGGCGCAGGCGTGCGCTGGATCGACGCCCAGCTCGCCGCGGGCAGGGGGCGACCGGACGAGGCCGCCGGGCTGCTCCGCCGGCTCGCCTCGACCCTCACGGCGCACGGCGAGCTGCCCACGGCCGCACTCGCGCTGCTCACGTCGCTCGAGCACGCGATCGACGACGCCGGGCTGGTGGAGGCACGCGCGCTCCTCGAGCCTCAGCAGTCCGAGCTCCACGACGCGCACCTCGCCTTCGTCGCGGCCCGCGCCGAGCCCGGCGACGCGGACCTGGGGGCGCTCGCGGAGCGTCTCGCCTCGACCGGGCGGGCCGGCCCGGCCGCCGCGCTCCGACACCCTGCGGGCGACGGCTCCGACGGCGGCGGCGGGTTCTTCTCGACGCCGATCGCGCTGACGGAGCGCGAGCGCGAGATCACCCGGCTCGTGGCCGCCGGACTCAGCAACCCGGAGATCGCGTCCCGGCTCGTCCTCAGCGTCCGCACCGTCGAGAGCCACGTCAGCAGGGTGATGCGCAAGACCTCGGCGGCCAACCGCGGCGAGCTCGTCGCCGTCGCCCTCCGGCTCGCGCCGTGAGCGAGGTCAGGTCACGGGTAGCCGATGAACCACAACAGCACGAGCGCCACGGGCTGCAGCGCGATCCCCGCCGACAGGACGATCGTGCGCGCACGCCGGTTGTGGGTCAACCCCGGCGCCCCCGCGAGCGGGGCCAGCGGCATGAGCAGCCGGAAGAGGCTCTGCTGCGGCAGGAAGACGGCGAACAGGTAGAGCGCGTAACTGGCCGCGTAAGCGACGACCTCGGTGCCGAGCGCGCGGATGCCCGGCCGGTTCAGCAGCCAGGCGTAGCCGCCGATCGCCGCCACGACGAGGAGGGCGCCCGCGACGCTCGCATACCGCCAGGTGAAGAGGAACCACGGCGTCAGCGGCACGAAGGCGACCCGTCCGATGAAGCCCGTCCACCAGGACAGCTCGGTCTCCACGTAGGCCCCCGGCGTCCCGGTGACGGTGGCCGCGATCAGCGGCCAGGCCAGCCCCGCCACCGCGGTCACCGCCCCGGCGACGACCATCGCGACCCGCTCCCGGACGCCGAAGGTCTCCCGCCCCCGGCGCGCCCGCACCGCGCGGATCACGTAGACGATCCCGAGGGCGAGCGGGAGGGCGAGCTCCCCTGGGCGGGTGAAGGCGGCCGCGACCCCGAACGGGATGACCGTCCAGTACCGCCGCGTCATGGTCGCCAGCAGCGCCGCGAACAGCAGGAGGAAGAACAGGCTCTCGGCGTAGGCGATCTGCAGGACGAACGAGAGCGGACCGAAACAGAAGAACACGGCCGCCCAGAGCCCGCTGACCGCGCCGACGCGCGACGCCACGAGCCGGTAGAGCACGAGGCTGGCCGCCGCCCCGCAGAGCACCGCGACCAGCACGCCCGCCGGCGGGAACCCGAGCCCGGTCGCCGACATGAGCGCGCGCACGATCAGCGGGTACAGCGGCAGGAACGCCCACTCGTTCTGCTGCACGTCGCCGTCCGCGTCGACGGGCAGGGCCGACGGATAGCCATGCTCGACGATGCGCCAGTAGTAGGAGGCGTCCCAGGTGCCCGCGAAGCCGAGGAAGGTCGGGTGCGTCTGCGGGCTGCCGCCCTCCCAGTGCATCGCGCCCGCGACGAGGTACAGCGCGAGCATGAGCAGCGTCGTCAGCACCCGGGAGGCCGCGTACACGCCGAGAACACCGGCCCACCAAGGCAGCTCCCAGCGGAACAGCCGCACCCGGGCGGCCTCGATCACGGGCCCGGCGGGATCCGCCGGGTGCAGCGAACTCGTGATACCGGCCGTCATCGTCTCGATGCTACCGCGCGCCGATGCAGTGGTGCATCGGGGCGCCCGCGTCGCGCCACACGCGCGGGCGCCCCAGCTCGGGGCGGCGGCCGACGCCGCTACTTGACGCTGCCCGCCGTGAGGCCTCCGACCAGGCGCTTCTCGATCAGCGCGAACAGGATGACCACCGGGATGATCGCGACGACCGACACCGCGAACACGTACTGCCAGGCCGCGTCGTACTGGCCGACGAACTTGGTCAGCGCCACCGAGAGCGGCTGGTTGGCGTCCGTGGAGAGGATGACGAGGCTCGCCGCGAACTCGTTCCAGGAGGCGACGAACGTGTAGATGATCGCCGTGACGATGCCCGGCCAGACCAGCGGGAGCTGGACGCGCAGCAGCACCGTCCACTTCCCCGCGCCGTCGAGCTGGGCGGCCTCGTCGACCTCCTTGGGCACGCCCGCGAAGAACGTGTGCATGATCCAGATCGCGAACGCCAGGTTGAACGCCGCGTTGACCAGGATCATCGCCAGCCAGGTGTCGTTGATCCCGAGCGCCACCATCTCCTTGAACAGTCCGGTCGCGAGCACGGTCGGCTGCAGCATCTGCGTGACGATCACCAGGAAGAGGAAGACCCCACGGCCCGGGAACCGGAACCGCGCCGTGTAGTACGCCGCCGGGACGCAGACCAGGAGCACGAGCACCGTCGCGAACACCGAGATGACGATCGTCGAGATCAGGTTGAGCGGCAGCGGGGTCTCCGGAGTGGACCACATGGTGATGTAGTTCTCCGGGTGCCACTGCGTCGGGAGGTAGGTCGGCGGGACGGCGAGGATGTTGTCCCGGCTCTTGAACGAGCCGACCAGCATGATCAGGTACGGGGCGATGAAGACGAGCGCGATGACGACGCCCGCGATCACCTTGCCGGCGATGCGCCACGAGAATCCGGAGCGCCGCCGGCGGGGAGCCGAGACGGAGGCGCGCACTCCGGCGAGCGCGGCGGGGGCGGGCGCGGTCACGAGACCTCCTTCATCGGCTTCACGATCCACAGGTAGAGCGCCACGACCACCAGCACGATCAGGAAGTTGATCACGCTGAGCGCGCTCGACAGGTCGATACGCTGCTCGTTCTGCAGCAGCTTGAACACGTAGGTGGTCGTCGTGTCGGCCTTGTAGCCGGGGATCGATCCGGTCATCAGCTTGAGGATCGGCAGCGAGTTGAAGACGTTGATGATGTTGATGAGGCTGGCCAGCGCGATCGCGGGCCGCAGGTTGGGCAGCGTCACCCCGAAGTAGGAGCGCACCGCGCCCGCGCCGTCGACCTTCGCGGCCTCCAGCATGTCTCCCGGGATGCCGGCGAGGCCGGCCAGGATCGTGTAGGTCGTGAACGGCAGCGACACGAACACCGCGATGGCGATGGACGACAGGAACGCCGGCACCGGCTCCTTGGTGAACCCGAACGGCTGCGCGAGCACGTGGATGTCGACCAGGAACGTGTTGATGATCCCGTAGAACGGGTCGAGCCCGTAGACGAAGACCGTCGTGGTCATCACCACGCTCGCCGCCCACGGGACGATGATCGCCATGCGCACCCAGCGCCTGCCGGGGAAGTTCTTGTCGAGGAACTGCGCCAGCGCCAGCGAGATCACCACGGTGATGACCACCACCGAGACGACCCAGACGACCGTGTTGAGGAGGATGCCCGGGATCTCCGGGCGCGAGAGCACCGTGACGTAGTTCTGCAGGCCGACCGATCCGTGGTCGACGCCGGCGACCGAGATCTTCCGCGTCGAATTGAAGATCATGTAGCCCGCGGGGAACAGCACGATGCCGAAGATGAGGATGAGCGCCGGAAGCGTCCACGGCACGGCGTTCCACAGCGTGGTGGAGTTGCCGTGCCTGGCGCGAGGCGCCCCGCGACGGGGACGGCCGGTGGCCGCCCCCGTCGTGGTCGTTTCGATCGTCGAAGTCATGCCGCTGTTACTGGCCCGAAGCCTTCGACTGGATGCCCTTCAGCAGGTCGGACGGGTTGGCGCCCTGCCCGAGCTGACCGATCTGGCTCTGGATGGCGCCCTGGGCGGCCGACCAGTTCGGGTTCGTGGACGGGTAGAACTTGGCGTTCGGCAGCAGGTCGAGGAACGGCTTGATGTCCGCGTTCGAGCCCATCGTGTCCGCGCCGGACTTGGTCGTGGGCAGGAAGCCCTCCGCACCGACCCACTTGGTGTAGACGGCCGGCGTGTAGAAGTAGTCGAGGAACTTCTTGATCGCGTCCTTCTTGTCCGTCTTGTTCTTGAACGCCATCAGGTGGTCGGCGACGCCCAGCGTGAACGAGGAGCCGTCCTTGGTCGGAATCGGGGCGATCCCGTACTTGAGCGACGGGTTCTTGTCCTTGATCTGGCCGACGATCGGCGGCAGGCCGACCTGCATGCCGAGCTGGCCCTGGATGAAGACGTTCATCAGCGGGGTGCGGTTGGTCGAACCGGGGTTCGCCTCCGTCAGGCCCTGGTTGATGATCTTCTGCATCTCGGTGGCGCCGGTGACGTTCTCGGCGCTGTCGATCGTCAGCGTCTTGGCGTCGCCGTAGCCGCCGCCGGCTCCGTAGAACCAGATCGCGGTCTCGGCCTGGGCCTCCTCGGCGCCGAGCGGCATGCCGTACGGCGTGACGCCGGCGGCCTTCAGCTTGGCGGCGTCCGCCTCGAAGTCCGCCCAGGTCTTGGGCGGATCCGTGATCCCGGCCTTGGCGAAGTCGTCCTTGTTGTAGAACAGGGCGCGTGCTGAGGCGATGAACGGGAGGCCCCACTGGGTGCCGTCGATGCTCGCGTTCTTGTTGAACGCGGGCTGGAAGTCGTCCAGCGTCTTGGCCGAGACGATGTCCTTCGCCGGGTAGAGCAGGTCGTCGGCCGCGAAGCCGGCGAACGCGTCGATGTTCAGGATGTCCGGCTGCTTGCCGCCCTGGATGCGCGTCTTGATGACGTTGTTGATGTCCGTCCACGACTCGACGTCGAGGTTGACCGTGATGCCCTTGTTGGCCGCCTCGAAGTCCTTGATGATCTGCTGCCACTCGGCCTTGGTGTTGTCCGAGTAGCTGGCGACCATCAGGTTGAGCTGGCTGCTTCCGCTTGCCGAGCCCCCCGAGCCTCCACTGAAGCCGCAGGACGCGAGCATCAGTGTCGCGACCGCCGCCGAGGCGACGGCGGCTCCCCACCGCAGAGACTTCTTCATCGACTTTCCTCACTCTCGTCAAGGATTCCGGACCGTCGCTGAAGGTACTGCAGGTGCGCGACGGTGCGTATCTGGATGATGCTTCGTGATTTGTTTCGTGCAGAAACGATCACATGCACTCATTGATGGTCGAATAATTGCGCATACCCAGGGCGCGCGTCAAGGAACAACGGGGAGATCGTTACATGGGATTTACACAGGCCGTCTCAGCCGGGCAATATTCGGGGCATAACGATTGAAACTGATCAGTAGACAGACCTAACGCTCATAAGCAATCATTGTCATGACCGAATCAACGGCGAACAGGAGCGAGCAGTGACGGACATCCCTCTCGGAGCGCACATGGAGGCCGAGCTGCGGTCGCAGCCGGAGACCTGGGCCCGCGCGGCCGCCCTCCGCGAGGAGCAGGCGCTGCTCCCCGCGTCCGGCGAGCGCATCGCGGTCGTCGGCTGCGGCACCTCCTGGTTCATGGCGCAGTCGTACGCCGTGCTGCGCGAGTCCGCCGGCCACGGCCTCACCGACGCGTACGCGGCCTCCGAGGCGGTGATCGATCGCGACTACGACGCGATCGTCGCGATCAGCCGCTCCGGCACGACGACCGAGGTCATCGAACTGGTCGACGGCCTGCGCGGCCGCTCGCGCCGGCCGCGGACGATCGCGGTCGTCGGCGCGGCGGGCACCCCATTGCCCGACCTCGTGGACGACACCGTGCTGCTGCCCTTCGCCGACGAGACCTCCGTGGTGCAGACGCGCTTCGCGACGACCGCGCTGGCGCTGATGCGCGCCTCCCTCGGCCACGACCTGGGCTCCGCCATCGAGCAGGCCGCCGCCGCGATCGACGAAGACCTGGACGACGCCCTCGTCTCGGCCGATCAGTACAGCTTCCTCGGCGCCGGCTGGACCGTCGGCCTCGCGCACGAGGCCGCCCTCAAGATGCGCGAGGCGTCGCAGTCGTGGACGGAGTCCTACCCGGCGAAGGAGTACCGGCACGGCCCGATCGCGATCGCGGCTCCCGGTCGTGTCACGTGGATGCTGGGCCAGGCCCCCGCCGGCCTCGCCCAAGACGTCGCCGCCACCGGCGCGCGCTACGAGGACGCGCCGATCGACGGCCTCGCCGACCTGGTCCGTGCGCAGCGCGTCGCCCTGGAGCGCGCCCGGCGCGCGGGACTCGAGCCCGACCGTCCCCGCAACCTGACCCGCTCTGTCATCCTGGCTTCGTGAACGCGCACACTGCCACCGACGACCGGCTCGGCTCCGGGGTCGCGGTGCTCGCCTTCGACGTCGGCGGCACCGATCTGAAGGCCGCGCTGGTGGACTCCTCCGGCCGCATCGTCGAGCTGATCCGCCGCCCCACCCCGCTCGACGGCGAGCGCACAGGCGAGGCGGTCATCGCCGCGACCGCGGAGCTGGCCGCCGGGTTCCGGCGTGCGCATCCCGAGGTGGTCCCCGTCGCGGCGGGACTGGTCGTTCCGGGGCACGTCGACGAGGAGACCGGAGTCGGCGTGTTCTCGGAGAACCTCGGCTGGCACGACTTCCCGTTCAGGGACCGCGCCACGGAGGCGTACGGGCTGCCGGTGTCGTTCAGTCACGACGTGCGCGCCGCGGGCGAGGCGGAGTACCGGCTGGGCGCCGCCGCGGGCTTCCGCGACGTCGTCGTGATGGCGATCGGCACCGGGATCGCCGGCGCCATCTTCATCGACGGCACGTTGTTCACCGGCGGCGGCATGGCCGGCGAGATGGGCCACTCCCGCGTCGCCGAGGGCCCGGACTGCGCCTGCGGCGGGCGCGGCTGCCTGGAGGCCGTGGCCTCCGCCGCGGCGATCGCGCGCCGGTACACGGCGGTGAGCGGCGTCCCGGTGGCCGGGTCGCGGGAGGTGCTGGAGCGGGCGCGCTCCGGCGATCCCGCCGCGCAACGGATCTGGGACTCCGCCCTCGACGCCCTCGCGCTCGACCTGTCGCACACCGTCGCACTGCTCGCCCCGGAGGCCATCGTGATCGGCGGCGGCCTCTCGCAGGCCGGCGACGAGCTCTTCGTGCCGCTGGCCCAGCGCCTCGACGCAATCCTCACCTACCACCGCCGGCCGAAGCTGATCCCGGCGCGCATCGGCGAGGACGCCGGGGTGATCGGCGCCGCCCTGCGCGCGCGGGAGCTCCTGGCCCCGGCGTCCGATGTCCTGAAGGCCGTCCGATGATCCTCACCGTCACCCCGAATCCCGCGATCGACCTCACCTATCGCGTCGCCGCGCTGGAGCCCGGCGAGACGCACCGGGTCGCGCCTCCTTCGGCGCGCGCGGGCGGCAAGGGCCTGAACGTCGCCCGGGTGATCGCGCAGACCGGCGGTGCTTCGTTCGTCCTGACCACGGCGGGCGGCCCGTCCGGGCTGCGGCTGGCCGACGACCTGGAGGCCAGCGGCCTGCCGTCCGAGCTGATCCCGGTGGCCGCGCCGACCCGCAGCAGCGTCGCGATCGTGGACGACGGCTCGGGCGTCGCGACGATCTTCAACGAGACCGGCGCCGGTCTCTCTCCCGCCGAGTGGACCGCGCTGCGGGAGGCCGTCGAGCGTCTCGCCGTGCCGGCCACCGCGATCGTCGGGTCGGGCAGCCTGCCGCCGGGCGCCCCCGAGGGCTTCTACGCCGACCTCGTGGAGGCCGCCAAGCGGCGCGGCGTCCCGAGCGTCGTCGACGCGAGCGGGACGGCCCTCCTCGCCGCCGCCGAGGCGGGAGCCGACGTGCTCAAGCCCAACCGCCGCGAGCTGGCCGACACGGTCGGCTCGGACGACCCGATCGCGGGCGCCCGCGTGCTGCTGTCGGCCGGCGCCGGGCTCGTGCTCGTGTCGCTCGGCGCCGACGGGATGCTCGCCGTCGGCGAGAGCCGGACCTGGTCCGCCCGGCTGCCCCGGCCCCTCGCCGGCAACGCGACCGGAGCGGGAGACGCGGCCGTCGCCGCCATCGCGACGGCGCTGGCGGCCGGCACGAACGATCCCGCCGTCCTCGTCCGCCGGGCCACCGCCTGGTCGGCCGCCGCCGTCGTCGCCCCGCTCGCGGGCGAGCTCGACCCCGCCTACCCGGAGTACGAGGCCCGCCTCGTGACCTCCTGAACCGACCCGACCCACCCCGACCAACACGCCCGGAGCCCCTCATGCCTCTCGTCCCCACGCTCGACCTCCTGCACGGAGCGGTCGCCGCGCACACCGGCGTCGCCGCCTTCAACGTCATCCACCTGGAGACCGCGGAAGCACTGGTGGCGGCCGCCGAGGAGACCCGCCGCCCCGTCATCCTGCAGCTCTCGCAGAACTGCGCCGACTACCACGGCGGGCTCGACCCGATCGCGCGGGGCACGCTCGCCCTCGCCGCTGACTCGTCCGCCCATGTCGCCGTCCACCTCGACCACGCGGAGGACGCCGAACTGACGCGGCAGGCCGTCGACCTCGGTTTCGGCTCCGTCATGTTCGACGGCTCGAAACTCCCCTACGACGACAACGTCGCCGCCACCGTGCGGGTCGTCGAGTACGCGCACGCCAACGAGGTCTCGGTGGAGGCCGAGCTCGGCGAGATCGGCGGCAAGGACGGCGCGCACGCTCCGGGCGTCCGCACCGACCCCGTGGAGGCGCGCCGGTTCGTGACCGAGACGGGCGTCGACGCGCTGGCCGTCGCGGTCGGCAGCTCGCACGCGATGACCGAACGGACCGCCCAGCTCGACCTCGACCTCATCGGCTCGCTCCGACACGCCGTGCACGTTCCGCTGGTCCTGCACGGCTCCAGCGGGGTCGCGGATGAGACGATCGAGGCGGCGATCCGCTCCGGCATAACCAAGGTCAACGTCTCCACCCACCTGAACCGCTTCTTCACCGACGCGATCCGCGCCTACCTGCGCGCGAATCCGGAGGTCGTGGACTCCCGGCGGTACGTGCGGGAGGGGCGTGCGGCCGTGGCGGCGGAGGCGGCGCGCCTGATGACCCTGTTCGACGTCGCCACCGGCGCGGCGAGCGGAACGGAGACTGCACAGAGATGAACAGAGCGGAACGGCTGAACGCCGTCCTCGACCTCCTGGCCGAGTCGGGCCAGGTGGAGGTCGAGGACATCGTGGCGAAGCTCGACGTGTCGGCGGCGACCGCGCGGCGCGACCTGGACGCCCTGGCGTCCCAGCAGCTGCTGACGCGCACCCGCGGCGGCGCAGTCGGCCAGTCGGTCGCCTACGACCTCCCGATCCGCTACAAGCGCGAGCAGCATGCGCCCCAAAAGCTGCGGATCGCCCAGGCGGCGAGCGCGCTCGTGCCGCGCGGAGCGGTCGTGGGGCTCTGCGGCGGCACGACGAGCACCGCCGTGGCGACCGTGCTCGGGTCGCGGCCCGACCTCATGGAGCCGTCGCCGCATCCCAACCTCACCGTGGTCACCAACGCCATCAACATCGCAGCCCAGCTCGTGATGCGCCCGCAGATCAAGACGGTCGTCACGGGCGGCGTCGTGCACGCGCGCTCGTACGAGCTGGTCGGCCCGTACAGCGACGTCGTGCTGGAGAAGATCACGATGGACATCGCCTTCATCGGCGTCAACGGGATCGACCCGCTGGTCGGCGCGACGGTGCACGACGAGGGCGAGGCCAGCGTCAACTCGCTGATGGCCCGCCGGGCGACCAGGGCCGTCGTCGTCGCGGACTCCAGCAAGATCGGCCGCAAGGCGTTCGCGACCCTCGGCGGCCCGAAGCTGCTCACCACGCTCATCACCGACGACGGCATCACGGCCGAGCAGCGGGCGGCGTTCGTGGAGGCCGGCTTCGAGGTCATCGTCGCGTGAGCCGGCCTGCTGTCTCGTAGTGTGGTGAGGATGTCCGCGCACGTAATCCACTCCGCCCGCCTCGTCAGCGAGGGCCGCACGACCCGCGACGCCTGGGTGCTGTTCGACGGCGAGCGCGTCGCCGCGACCGGCGTCGGGGACGACTGGGTCGCCGCGGTCGCCGGCGATCCCTCCGCCGTCGTCACGGACGCCCACGGCGGCTGGCTGACCCCCGGCTTCATCGACCTGCACGGCCACGGCGGCGGCGGAGCGGCGTTCGACGACGGCGCGGACGCGATCCGCACGGCGATGTCCCTGCACCAGCACCACGGCACGACGCGCTTCGTGGTCTCGCTGGTGACGGCGACGGTCCCCGAGCTGGCCGAGCGCGTGCGCGGCGTGGCCGCGCTGGCGGCGGACGACCCGCGCGTCCTCGGCTCGCACCTGGAGGGCCCCTTCCTCGACATCGCGCACAAGGGCGCGCACGACCCGGCCCTGCTGCGCTCGGCGACGCCCGCCGACATCGCGCTGCTGGTGGAGGCCGCCGGCGGCACCCTCCGCCAGGTCACCCTCGCGCCCGAGCTGCCCGGCGGCATGGACGCGGTGCGCGCCTTCGCCGCCGCCGGGGTCGCCGTCGCGGTCGGCCACACCGGAGCGGACTACGACCAGACCCGCGCCGCGTTCGACGCCGGCGCCACGATCCTGACGCATGCCTTCAACGGCATGGACGGCATCCACCACCGCGCGCCCGGCCCCGTGGCGGCTGCGACGCGCACAGCGGGGGTGACGGTGGAGGTCATCAACGACGGCATCCACGTGCACCCCGAGGTGGTCAGGATGGCGTTCGCCTCCGCTCCCGGCCGCGTCGCCCTGATCACCGACGCGATGGCGGCGGCCGGCGAGGCCGACGGCGACTACCTGCTGGGCACCCTGCGCGTGGAGGTGCGCGACGGCGTCGCCCGCCTGGCCGGGGGCGGCTCGATCGCCGGCTCCACGCTGACCCAGGACGACGCGCTGCGCGGCGCGGTGCGCGAGGTCGGCGTGACCGTCGAGGAGGCCGTCCGCGCGCTCACCGAGACACCGGCCGCCGCGATCGGCCGCGGCGCCGACCTGGGCCGTCTCGCGCCGGGGTACGCGGCGGACGCAGTGCTGCTGGACGACGACTTCCGGGTGCTGCAGGTCTGGACGGCGGGGGCGCCGGTCCCGCGTTAGGACGTCGAACAGCTCACCCGCGGGGCCGCTACCCTGGACGGATGGACTCCGCCCCCGCGACCGTCACCTCCAACCACTGGGTGCTGACCTTCAGCTGCGCCGACCGTCCCGGCATCGTCCACGCCGTCTCCGGCGCGATCGTGGCCGCCCGCGGGAACATCACCGAGAGCCAGCAGTTCGCGAGCACGGACACCGGGCGCTTCTTCATGCGTCTGCAGGTGGAGTCAGCGGCCGACCGCGCCGAGTTCGAGCGCGCGCTCGCTCCGGTGGTGGAGCGGTTCGGGATGACGCACCGCGTCGACAACGTCGGGCGCCCGCTGCGCACGCTCGTGCTCGTGTCGACCGCGGCGCACTGCCTCAACGACCTGCTGTTCCGCCAGCGCGCCGGCCAGCTCCCGGTCGAGATCCCGCTCGTGCTGTCCAACCATCCTGCGCTCGGCGACCTCGCCGGCTTCTACGGCGTCCCGTTCGAGTCGCACCAGGTGAGCGACCCCGAGTCGAAGGCCGCGTTCGAGGCGCGGGTCCTGGAGGCCGTCGAGGAGCACGACATCGAGCTGGTCGTGCTCGCGCGCTACATGCAGATCCTCTCCCCCGCGCTGTGCGAGAAGCTGGCCGGCCGGGCGATCAACATCCACCACTCGTTCCTGCCCGGCTTCAAGGGCGCCAACCCCTACCGGCAGGCGCACGCCCGCGGCGTCAAGCTGATCGGCGCGACCGCGCACTTCGTCACCAGCGACCTGGACGAGGGCCCGATCATCGAGCAGAACGTCGTGCGCGTTGACCACACCCGCAGCGTCCAGGAGCTGGTCGCGATCGGCCAGGACGAGGAGTCGCGCACCCTCACGCAAGCGGTCAAGTGGTTCGCGGAGGACCGCGTGCTGCTCGACGGGGCGCGCACCATCATCTTCCGCTGAGCGGGATCGGCCGGCGCTCAGCCACGGCCGACCCGGATCGGTAGACTGGGCCGGTGACCTCCACGCACGACCAGCAGACCCCGATCAAGGTCGGGCCCAACGACATCCTCCGCTTCGTGCTGGAGCTGTTCGCCATCGTCTCGCTGGGCATCTGGGGCTTCGCCGCGTGGCCGCTGCCGTGGAACATCGTCGTCGGCATCGGCGCTCCCGCGCTCGCGATCCTGCTGTGGGCGCTGTTCCGCTCCCCCAAGGCCGTGCTCCACGTCGACGCGTTGGTGAAGGCGCTCGTGGAGATCGTCGTGATGGGCTGCGCCGCCTTCGCCTGGTGGAGTCTGGGGCAGCCGATCGTCGCGCTGGTGTTCGCGGTCGTGGCGACCGTGAGCGGCGTGATCAACGGGCGGCGCGAGTTCGCATGACCGGCGTCGTCGTCCATGACGCCCGCAAAGTGGATGCGAGCGGACGGGTCGACGAGTTCTGGCTGGTCGCCGACGGCGACACGATCGTCGCGACCGGCTCCGGCACGGGCTGGCACGAGGCCGCCCGCGTCCCCGGCCGCGAGGTGATCGACGCCGGAGGCCACTGGCTGACCCCCGGCTTCATCGACCTGCACTGCCACGGCGGCGGCGGCCACCCGTACGACGACGGCCCGGAGGAGATGCTCGCGGCCCTCGCGACGCACCGCGCCCACGGCACCACGCGCGCGCTCGTCTCGCACGTCGCGAATCCGCTTGCCTCCCTGCGCGAGAGCCTCGGGGTCGTGGCCGACCTGACGAGAGTCGACCCGATGGTGCTCGGCTCGCACCTGGAGGGGCCGTTCCTCAACCGCGAGCGGCGCGGCGCGCACGACGACGCCTTCCTGCGCGACCCCGGGCCCGAGATGGTGGAGGAGCTGATCGGCGCCGCGCGCGGCACCCTCCGGACCGCGACCATCGCGCCAGAGCTGCCCAACGCCCTGGAGGCGATCGGCGTGCTCATCGAGGCCGGCGTCGTCGTCGGCATCGGCCACACGGCGGCCGACTACGAGCAGGCGCAGCGGGCGTTCGAGGTCGGCGCACGGCTGCTGGTGCACGCGTTCAACGCCATGAACGGCATCCACCACCGCGCTCCCGGCCCGGTCATGGCGGCGATCGAGAACCCGGAGGTGACGCTCGAGCTCATCCTCGACGGCCTCCACGTCCACCCGTCGGTTGCGGGCCTGCTGTTCCGGGAGGCGCCGGGTCGCGTCGCCCTGGTCACCGACGCAATGGCCGCGGCCGGCGCCACGGACGGCGACTACCGCCTGGGCGGCCTGAACGTCAGCGTCCGCGACGGCCTGGCCGTGCTCTCCGGCACCACCACGATCGCGGGATCGACCCTCACCCAGGACGCCGCCCTCCGCAACGCGATCACCCGCGTCGGGCTCGATCCCGTCACCGCCGTCACCGCGCTCACCGCGACCCCCGCGAAGGCCCTCGGAGAATCCCGCCTCGGCCGCCTCCACGCCGGCTACGCCGCCGACGCGGTCCTCCTCGACCACGACTGGCACGTCCACCGCGTCCTGGCCGCCGGCAGGCTCCTGTAGCCCCCTCCCCCTCTCCTACTTTTGCGGGCAACGGAGGACATCCACCCCGCCGCACCCTCGAATCTCCTCCGGTAACCGCCATCCCGGCACCCGCAACCCTCGATCTCCTCCGTTACCGACAGACGTCGGTAACGGAGGAGTTTCGCGTCGTGGCAGCCCCGAAAAGCAGTGAACGGAGGAGATCCGGGGCCCTGGGGGCGGGATGTCCTCCGTTCGCGACGAGGGGGCGCGGGGGCGGGGGGGTTACAGCTTCTGCCAGGCGGGCTTGTGGTCGTAGGCGTAGCGGTAGTAGTCGATGTTGCGCAGCTTGGAGGCGGCGGCCTCGTCCACGAGCACGGTGACGTGCGGGTGGAGCTGGATGGCCGAGCCGGGGTTGGAGGCCGAAACCGGGCCCTCCACCGCACCGGCAAGCGCCTCCGCCTTTCCCTCGCCGAACGCGAGCAGCAGCAGGTGCCGCGCCCGCAGGATGGTCGACAGCCCCTGGGTGATGCAGTGCATGGGCACGTCGTCCTCGCTGGCGAAGAACCGGGCGTTGTCGCGACGGGTCTGCTCGGTCAGCGTCTTCACGCGCGTGACCGACGCGAACGACGACCCCGGCTCGTTGAAGCCGATGTGGCCGTCCGTGCCGATGCCGAGGAGCTGCACATCCACACCACCGGACTCCGCGATCGCCTTCTCGTAGTCGGCCCCGGCGTGCTCGATCGTCGCGAAGGCGCCGTTCGGCACATGGATGAGCGCGGGGGTGAGGCCGAGCGGCTCCACGACCTCGCGGGTGATGACCGAGCGGTACGACTCCGGGTGGCCCGCGGGCAGGCCGACGTACTCGTCCAGCGCGTAGCCGCGCACGTGCGAGACATCGGTTCCGGCCTCCGCGACCCGGCGGGCCAGCGCGCGGTACACCGGCAGCGGGGTGGACCCGGTCGCGAGCCCCAGCACCGCGTCCGGCTTGGCGGCGATCAGCGCCTGGATCGACTCCGCCGCGAGCTCGCCCGCCGCGTCCTTGTCCGCCACCACCACGACTTCAGCCATCTGCTCCTCCAACGAGCGCCGCACCCAGCGCGGCAACGGGTGTTCCTTCGGGAACGAGGCGCACCCGCCGGGACAGCGCGAGCGACGCGAGGAACGGGGACGTCCCCGCCCATCCGTCGAGCACCTCGTGGACGTCGCAGAGCAGCCGGTCCCCGAGATGACTCAGGCCGCCGCCGATCACCACGGTGTCGACGTCCACGGTCAGCACGAGGACCCGCACCGCTGCGGCGATGCCCTCAGCAAGCCTAGCCGTGATCGCCCTCGCCTCGCGGTCACCGACCGCCGCCGCCGCGAACAGCGCTCGCGCCGGGAGCGGGTCGTCCGTGCGCCACTGCCGGGCGATGCCGGAACCGCTCGCGACGGTCTCCAGGCAGCCGCGCTGACCGCAGGCGCAGAGCGCGCCGGCCGGATCGACCGGGAGGTGCCCGATCTCGCCCGCGACGCCGGACGCACCGCGCCAGAGCCGGCCGTCCACGACGATGCCTGCGGCCATCCCGGTGCCGAGGTTGAGGTATGCCATCGTGCCGCCGAGGCCGAGCACGTGGAAGGCGCCGAGCGCGGCCGCCTTCACGTCGTTCTCGACGCGCACGCCGACGCCCAGCCGCCCGGCCAGCTCGCCGCCGAGCGCGAGGCGCTCGACACCCAGGTTGACCGCGTGGGTGACGTGCCCGGAGGCCCTGTCCACCATCCCGGGGATGCCGATGCCGATGGAGGTGAACCCGCCGGCCGGCAGCCCGGTGAGCTCGCCGATCCTGGCGACCGCGGTGACGGCGGTCTCCACGACCGCCGCGTGACCGAACCCGGTCGCCAGCCGGACCCGCTGCGTGAGCCCGCCCAGCTCGTCGACGGCGACGGCGTCGGTCTTGGTGCCGCCGATGTCGATGCCGAGCCTCACGGGGTGCGCCCCTGTTCGCCGTCGAGCAGCTCGATCAACGTGCGCCCGACGAGCCGGGAGGCGCCGAAGGTCGCGATGTCCGCGTAGCGGCGGTCGTCGCTCGGCCAGCCCATGTCCACCACGAGCACGTCCCGCTCGGCGCGCAGCCGGTCGATCGCCGCGCGGGCGAAGGCGTGCCGGTGGTTGTCCTTTCCGACCACGAGCACCGGGGACTGCGCGGCGAGCACGAGGTCGGGATGGTCGCCCTCGGTGAACACCACCAGCGGGTTGGCCGCGAAGGCCGACGTCTCGCCGTCCGCCTCGGCCGCGACCTCCGCGAACGGACCCCACGGCGCCTCGCCGATCGCGATGTTCGCGACCGTGTCGACCCGGACGACGGAGTACCGGCCGTGGTGAGACCGCAGCCACGACGACGCGTGCTCGGAGATGTCGAAGGCCTCCACGGCGCGACGCACGTCGGCGGGGTCGATGACCCCGGCCCCGCCGTGCGAGGCGGTCTCGTGCGCGGCGCCGTCCGCCCGCACCGCTTCGGCGAGCGCGAGCACGCGCCCGGCGGCCTCCTCGATCCGGGTCACGCCGATGCGTCCGTCCACGACCGCCGCGACGACTGCGTCCTCGATCTCCGCGAGCTGCGCGTCGGTGTTCTCGGTCCCGATGCAGAGCAGGTCGCAGCCCGCCGCGAGCGCCAGCACCGCGGCCTCCGGGATGCCGCGCTCCCCGCTCGCCCCGTGCATGTCGAGCGCGTCGGTGACGACCACGCCGCCGAAGCCCAGCTCGCCGCGGAGGAGTCCCTCCACGATGGTGCTGCTGAAGGTCGCGGGCAGGTCGGGGTCGATCCGCGGCAGCAGGATGTGGGAGGTCATCACCGTGCGCGCGCCCGCGTCGATGACGGCGCGGAACGGCTCCAGCTCGCGCTCGCGCAGCTCCTCCAGCGTCAACTCGACGACCGGCAGCTCCAGGTGCGAGTCGGCCGCCGTGTCGCCGTGTCCCGGGAAGTGCTTGGCGCACACCGCGACGCCTGCGGACTGGAGGCCGCGCGTCCAGGCGGCGCCCTGCTCGGCGACCACCGCGGGCAGCGAGCCGAAGCTGCGCACCCCGATCACCGGGTTGTCCGCGTTGGAGTTGATGTCGACATCCGGCGCGAAGTCGAGGTTCACGCCGGCGGCGTGGAGCTCCTCCCCCACCCGGCGCGCGATGCCTTCGGTGTACGCGTCGTCCCCGAGCCGGCCGAGGACGGCGTTGCCGGGGAACGGCGAGCCCGTCTCGTAGTACAGCCGGGTGACGTCGCCGCCCTCCTCGTCGATCGCGACGATGGCGTCCGGGTTGGCGGCGTAGATCGCGTCCGTGAGCTCGCGAAGCTGCGCGACGGACTCCACGTTCTGACCGAACACGCACACTCCGCCGAGGCCGTTCCGCAGGCGCTCCTCCAGCCACGCGGGCAGCGTGGTCCCCAGGAAACCGGGGAGGAGGGTCGCCGCGATGCTGCGGCGGAGGGCGGTGTCGGTCGGGGACGGCTGGGTGACCGACATCCCGCTCACCCCTTGACCGCCCCGCTGACCAGCCCGCTGGTCATGCGGCCCTGGACGATGAGGAAGAAGATGATGACCGGCACGGCAACCAGGGTGGAGGCCGCCATCACCTGGCCCCAGTCGGTCGCCCGCGACGCGGACTGCTGGATGAAGCCGCGCAGCCACAGCGGCAGCGTCTGGCTGCTGTTGTCCTGCAGGATGACCAGCGCGACCGTGAACTCGTTCCAGGCCTGGAGGAAGGCGTAGACGCCCGAGGCGACGAGGCCCGGTGCGAGCAGCGGGAAGGTGATGCGCAGGAAGGCCTGCGTGCGGCTCAGCCCGTCCACCATTGCGGCCTCTTCGAGGTCGGCCGGGATGCCCGCGACGAAGCCGCGCAGCATCCAGATCGTGAACGGCACCACGGCAGCGATGTAGATGATGCTGACGCCGACCACCGTGTTCAGGAGACCGAGGGAGCCCATCAGCTTGTACTGCGCGATGAACAGGCCCTCGGCGGGCAGCATCTGGATGAGCAGCACGGCCAGCACGAACGAGGTGCGCCCGCGGAACTTGAACCGGCTGATCGCGAGCGCCGCGAGGAACGCGAACGCCAGGCAGAACACGACGGTGACCAGCGCGATGACCACGCTCATCCCGAGCGCGGGGAAGAACGTCCCGCCGTTGACGACGGCCGTGAAGTTGTCGAACGAGCCGCCGAACGGCAGCCAGGTCGGGGTGGAGCTCTGCAGCACGACGTTCGGAAGCAGCGAGGAGTTGAGCATCCAGTAGACCGGGAACACCCAGATGAGCCCAAGCACCACGGCGAGGACGCCGAGGAGGATGCGACCGGGGCGGACCTTCTGCTTCAGCTTGCGGTCGCCGGCGACGGTGGTCATGACTGGTCCTCCTTGAGCAGGTGGCGGACGTAGAACCAGCTCAGGGCGATGGTCAGGATGAGCACGAACACCGAGACGGCGCTGGCCATCGCGAAGTCGCTCGACCCGACGCCGAGCTGGTAGATGTAGGTGCCGAGCAGGTTGGTCTCGCTCGCGATGGAGCCCTTGTCCTGCAGCAGCTTGATCTGGGTGAACACCCGCAGGTCCCAGATGATCTGGAGCAGCAGCACGATCCCGAGCACCGGGCGGATCAGCGGCAGGATGATGTACCGCAGTCGCTGGGGACCCTTCGCGCCGTCCATCTGGGCGGCCTCCAGCACCTCGGTGGAGACCTGGGTGAGCCCGGCGTAGACCGAGAACGCCACGAACGGGACGCTCATCCAGGTGACGATGATGCCGGCGACGAAGAAGAACGAGAGCGGGTTCTGCAGCCAGTTGTGGTTCTGGAAGTCCAGGCCCCAGGAGGTCAGGACGTTGTTGATCACGCCGCGGCGCCAGTCGAACAGCCAGTTCCAGACGGTCATGGCGGCGACGACGGGCATGGCCCAGGCGAGCAGGAGCGTGATCTGGAGGAAGATCCGCGGGAAGCGCGAGATGCCCGACATCAGCAGGGCGAGGCCGACGCCGATCACGACGGTCATGGCAGCGGTGGTCAGGCAGAAGACGATGGAGCGGCCGACCACGGTCCACATGTAGGGGTCGGAGAACAGCGTGACGTAGTTGTCGAACCAGACGAACGGCGCGGGCCGGCCGAACTGCTGGGCGAGTCCGAAGTGCTGCATCGACGTGATGAGCTGCCAGACGATCGGGTAACCGAGGGCGAGCAGCAGGATGAGGATGGCCGGCAGCAGCAGGGCGTAGGGGGTGAGCCGGCCTCGGCGCTTGCGTGGCGCGGACGGAGCGGGTGCGCTCGCGGTCGGCGCGGCGGTCGCGGGTTCGCGGGTCGTCGTCACGGCGGTCCTCCTTCCGGGTGGTGGTGGGCAAAGCAGGTGTTGTGAGAAGCGGTGTGTCTAGGAGAAGTCTGGGGGCAGGAGCAAGGGCGCGGAAGGGTGGTGCTGCTTCCGCGCCCTCGCCTGCGGGTGATGCTAGGTGGTGCCGATCAGCCGTTCTTCACGTTGAGGAGAGCGTCGATCTTGGTGTCGTACTGCTGGGCGAGGCCCTTCAGGTCGGACGAGTCGCGGATCTTGGAGAAGAACTCCTCCATCACGTTGGCCGCCTCGACCGAAGCCCAGCCCGGCGCCGCCGGGGTCAGCTTCGAGTTGGAGGCCGACTCGATGAGCGCCTTCGCGAACTGGTCGTTGCCGAGCGAGGACATGTAGTCCGAGTTCGCCGGGCCCAGGCCGTTCTTGCCGAGCATCTCCTGGTACTGCTTGCTGAAGATGATCTTCAGCAGCGTCTTGGACAGGCCCGGGTTCTTGGACTTGGCCGAGATGCCGATGTTGGAGCCGCCGGCGAAGACCGGAGCCGGCTTGCCGTTGTTGCCCGGCAGCACGTACGTGCCGAAGGTGTTGTCGTTCCAGGTGCGCACGGCCTTGCCGTTCTGGGTGGACAGGTCGCCGATCGACCAGTGCGCCCAGCCCGGAGCCATGATGGTGGCGGCGGCCAGCGAGGTGTCACCGGTCTTGTTGCCGTTGGCGTCCACCGTCTGGTCGGTGTCGTTCAGGTAGATGTACTGGTTCGAGTCCTTGGCGTCGTTCGGCGCCTTGGACGCGTTCTTGTAGATGCCCTGAAGCTGCTGGAGGCCCTTCAGCGAGTTCGCCGAGTCGAGCGTGGCGACCCACTTGGAGCCTTCCTTCTTGGCGATGTCACCGCCGTTCGCGAAGATCCAGGAGATGCCGTCGCGCCAGTCCTGACCGCCGAGGAAGAAGCCGGAGAAGTTCGGGATCCCCTTCGGGTTCTTCGCCGTGATGTCGGCGACGGTGCTGTTGAACTGGTCGAGCGTGGTCGGCACCGAGGCGCCGGCCGCGCTGTAGACGTCCTTGCGGTAGAACATGTAGCGCGAGCCGAAGTAGTACGGCAGCGTGTAGTTCTTGCCGTCCACCTTGCCGGCCTCGACGAAGGACGGGAGCAGCTTGCTCCCGCCGAGCTCCTGGTACATGTCGGAGACGTCGAGGAAGGCGCCGACGTTGGTGAAGGTCGGGGACTGGGTGTTGCCCATCTCCGTCACGTCCGGCGTGTTGTTGGCGTCCGGCAGCGAGGTGGTGAGCTTGGTGACGATGTCTCCCCAGTCCTGCTGCTCGATCTTGAGCGTCGCCCCGGTCTCCTTGTTGAACTCGGTCTTCAGGTAGTTGCGCAGCGCGTCCGGGGTGTCGGAGCCGACGAGCCACAGGGTGACCGTCTTGCCCTTCCCATCGGTGCTCGGAGCCTGGGCTCCGCCAGAGGCGCATCCGGCGAGCACGAGAGCGGAAGCCGTAGCCACAGCGGCGAGGCCGACGAGCTTTCTCTTCATTGCTGTTCCCTTCATTCGTTCGGGCTTTCTTGAGTGGGTCAGTGTGTGCGGTCGCATCACACCGTCGGTGCAGGGGTCGTGGAGTGCACGGTGCTGTGTTACGAGACCCCGAGTTGTCCGGAGAGGACGAGTACGGCCGCGCCGCGCAGGACGATGTCCTGCCCCTGCGTGGTCATCCGGACCGCGAGGTCGGCGTGGTTCTCCGCCATCGTCCGGTTCCGGAGCGTGTGGATGGTCGCCTCGGCGAGGGGGCCATCGAGCAGATCGGTCGGGCCGCTCAGCACGAGCTCCGACAGGTTGAGGGCGCCGACGACCGGCGCCAGGGAGATGCCGAGCCGCTGGCCCGCCTCCCGGAGGACAGGGGTGGCGTCGCGGCCTGCGGCCTCGGCCTCCCGGATGCCGCGCCGGAGCTGCGGCACGCTGAGCCAGTGCTCGAGCACCTGCTCGCGGGTGTAGGTCGCGTCCAGTCCGAGGTCGGTGCCGACCATGACCTGGCCGATCTCGCCCGCGGCGAAGTGGCTGCCGTAGACGAGCGTGCCGGCGATGATGAGGCCGGCGCCGATGCCGTGACCGACGCGGATGAGCATCATGTCGCCGGTCGCGCCCCCGTAGCTGTGCTCGGCGAGCACTGCGGCGTTGGCGTCGTTCGCGACGACGACGGGGAGGCCGGTCAGCGTGTGGAGGTCGTCCTGCAGCCGCACGTCCGTCCAGCCGAGGTTGGGTGCGGTGAGGATGGTGCCGGACAGGTCGACGACGCCCGGCGAGCCGACGCCGATCCCCAGGATCGGGGCGGTGGCGGCGCCGACGAGCCGCAGGACGAGCGCGCGGACCTTGGCGACAGCGGCCTCGCCGGTGGCGGGCTCCCCTGTCGCTGACTCCCCTGTTGCCGACTCCCCGGCGCCGTCTTCGAGCGGAACCTCCGCCGTGGCGAGCAGTGCGCCGTCGAGGTCCATGACCGCGCCGCGGAAGCGGTCGTGGTCGCTGAGGTCGACGCCGATGATCTGGTGAGCTGTGCGGTTGATGTCCAGGAGGACCGCGGGCTTGCCCGGGCGTGCGGACTCCCGCTGCCCAAGCTCCACCACGAGGCCTTCGGCCAGCAGCTCGGCGACGAGGTCGGAGACTGTGACGCGGGTCAGGCCGGTGTCGCGGGCGAGGTCGGCCCGGCTACGCTGCCCGGAGCGGTAGAGCGTCTGGAGCACGAGCGAGCGGTTGTGGCTGCGGGCGTGCTCCGGGAGGACCTTGGAGCGCGGACGAAGCGCCCTGCCGGGGCCGAGGCCTCCAGCGCTTCCGAGCACATCCGTCGTGGTCATGTTTGTTAGTAAAGCTTACGAACAAAAGAAATGCAAGCAGCGAGACGAACTCGTTACACGGAAACGGGCCGGCTTCGCCGTGAAGGCGAGGCCGGCCCGTCTGCTGATGCCGCTAAGAATGTATGTTGGCGCAGTTCAAGGTGGTCGATCCGTCTTTGATCGACTCCGGTCCTCCCAACAGCGTGACAGAGGCAGTGCCGAGCGACCCCTGACTGTCGAAGGTCGAGTCGTACTGGCACCATTTCCTGATCACGAAGAGCGGCACACCCTCTGCGCCGGCCAGGGCGGAACCCACGAGCGCGTCGGGAAAGTTCTCTCCCGACGCGACGTAGGCCCGCGGGGCGGTGCCCCAGGTCGAGGCGATGGCGGCGGATGTGGCGAACCGGTCGTCACCCGCGATGCGCGTCACCGTGCCCGCGAGCTTCTCCGCGCCACGGAGGACGCGGTCGGAGACCACCGCCGTACCGCCGACAACGGTGATGCTGCTGGGGGCGAGTCGCTCAACCAGGGCCGTGGATGCGGCGTCCAGGCCCGCGGTATTCCCCTCGACCAGCAGCACTGGTGCCCCGGCCTTGGCCGCGGCCGCCCCTGCCGAGAGGGCGTCCGCGTAACCGCGTCCAGTGGCGATGAAGACCGCTGGCGCCGTTTCCGGGAACGCGGCCTCCGCCAAGGCGCGGGAGGTCTCGTACCGGTTGGCACCCGCGACCCTCACCACGTCCGCCACGAGCGCGCGCGCTGCGTTCTCGACGCGGTCACCGATCGCCGCGGTGCCGCCGACCAGTACGACCCGCCCCGGCTGGAGCCGCTGGATCTCGGCGCCGACCTCAGCGGGAAGCTCGTTCCGCCCGGTCAGCAGCAGCGAACCACCCTCCTTCGCCACGATCGGGCCCGCGGAGAGCGCATCGGGGAAATCGACCCCGCTCGCCAGGTAGACGACGGGGACCGTCCCGGGATGCGCGTGCTGCGACGCCGCGACCGCCGTTCCGAACCGGTCCGCGCCCGCAAGTCGTCCCTCCACGTTTCCTCCCGGCGGGGCGGAGACTGTTTCGGCAGTGGCGGGAGCCCCCAGGGCCAGGGCGGCCGTCACCGCGATGGCCGCCCCGATCTGTGCGTGTCGTGTCGATTTCATCTTCCGATCCTTTCGGCTTGGCCGCGCTCAGGCGCAGACTCGTACGGCAGCGGCACCGGCGGTCAGCGCTGCTGTGCCGCCGATCAGTGTCAGTCGGCTGGCGCCCAGCCGATCCATCTCGCTCACGACCTCTCGGTTCACGCAGTCGCCGGGCGAGAGGAACACGGGCGAATGCGAGCGACCGGCCAGCGGTGCGACGACGAGGCCGTCCGGGAAGTTCAGCCCGTTGACGACGAAGACCTGCTCCGTCGCAGCGGAGAAGAGACTCTTCGACACAGCCACGGCTGTCTGGAACCGGTCGGCTCCGGCCACTCGAATCGTGTCCGCCACCGATGCCTTCAGCGCGGCTATCGTGTGGTCCGACACCACAGCGGTGCCGCCGACGACACGGATCGCGGTGGCCTTCAGCGCCTTGGCCTGACTCGCCGCCGGCGCGTCCGCCGCACTCGAGCCCGAGCCGACCAGGATCAGCGGCGCTCCAGCCTCGGCCGCAGCGGCCCCGGCAGAGAGCGCGTCCGGGAACGCATCGCCCGACGCGATCAACGCCATCGATGCGCTCGGGAACGCGTACGAAGCGAGCTTCCGCGACGTCTCGTAGCGATCCGCGCCGGACACCCGCACTACGGTTCCCGCCAGACCCTTCAAGGAGGTCACGACCTGGTCGGCGACCGTCGCCGGGCCGCCGACCACAACGATCGTTCCGGGCTTGAGCCGTGCGATCTCCGAGGCCGTCGTGGCCGGCAAAACCCCACCTTGTGTCAGGAGCAACGGGCCGCCGAGCCGGGCGGCCGCCGGCCCTGCGGCCAAGGCGTCGGGAAACGACTCACCGCTCGCCACGACCACTGTGGGGGCGGTGGTCGGGAAGCCCGATCGCGACACCGCGGCCGCCGATTCGTACCTGTCGCCGCCCTGGATGCGAGCAGAGCCCACGGCGCCGTTCGAGGTCACCGCCCGGCAGTCGCCCACCTGGGTGTAGTTGCTGCGAGGGTGGTTCAGCGCCGTCAGGCAGACCACATGCGATCCGGCTGAAGCACCTACCGTGACGTCGAAACCACGGCTGGCGCGGTTCGACAGCCCGTACGCCGCGTCAACGTCCGCTCGATAGACATCGGTGGCACGTTGAAGCACGGTCGCTCCGTCGATGCTGATCCGCAGGGTCGCCGCATGGAAGTCGTCGGGGTCGAAGGTCCACCCGGTCACGCGCAGCTTTCCTGCAAGGGGCACCGTCACGGAGTCGATGCGACCGACCGGCGTGAAGTCTCTGGCGAGGTACCGGAGCCCGTTGAGGTCGCCCGATCGGAACGTCAGCGGGGTCTGGACTATCGAGTGCATCAGCTGACGGTTCCCCTCGAACGGCTCGTCGTAATGCAGGAGCCCCAGGGCGTGGCTGAGTTCGTGCGAGACCACGTGATGCTTGTACGCCGCCGAGTTCGCGTCGAGGACCGGTGGGGCCCACACCTTGCCGGCCGCAACGAGCTTGGTCTCATCAGCACGCTTATCCATGTACGTGGTGGCGCACCCCAAGACCGCGGCCCCACTGCAGGGCGTCTTGGATGTCGCGTAGAAGACGATCTCGTGCGCGCCGGGCGCGGTGGCGTCATCTGCTACCGAGACCTGTCCTGGCGCGATCGTCAGGTCGGCGACTCCGGCCCTCCGAAGTTCATCCGCGACGGCCTGCAGCGTGGGACGATACTGCTCCACCCGCGGCGACGACGCGAGCTTGACGGTGAACCTGAAGGCGTTGACGGCAGCATCGGTGTTGAAGCCCGAGGGGGCCGACAGTCCCGTCGGCGGGCTCTCGATGAGCTCGCCCGTTTGGAAGTCGAAGGTGAGATGATCCTCCTCGCCGAATGAGTCGACGGCCGCCGACGGCGGAGCCCCGATCTCCGGCGGCACGTCCTGGCCGTTCGCATCAGCCGTAGCGGCGGTCGTCGGAAGGACGCCGACGCAGACCGAGGCGGCCGCGAGCAGCACCCCGATTCGCCATCGCGTGATGTGGGCCATTCTTCGTTCTCCTTCTGGGCGTTTGGACCTGTGGCATAAAAACCCTATGCCTGCACAATGTCAGTTGTAAATGCTTGCTTTTAAACGTTTCGCAACTGCCCGCCCGGAGTCGGTACACTCCTGCTCGTGAACACCCCATCCCCCACTCCCGCCACCCGCACCCCCTTCGCCCTGACCGGCTCCCGCGCCCTGGTCACCGCCGCCAGCCGCGGCCTCGGCCGGGAGATCGCCCTCGAGCTCGCCGGCCAGGGCGCCGACGTCGTCCTCGGCGTGCGCGACCCCGACGGCTCGGCGGAGCTGGTGGCAGAGCTCGCGGCCTTCGGCGTGACGGCGCGGGCGACCCGGATGGACGTGCTCGACCTGGCGGCCTGCCGCGCCGCCATCGACGAGGTCACCGCCGAGCTCGGCCCGATCGACATCCTCGTGAACAACGCGGGCGGCGGGATCAACGCGCCCGCGATCGACGTCACCGAGGAGGACTTCGAGCGCGTCTGGCAGCTCAACACCCGGTCCACGTTCTTCCTCGCGCAGCACGTCGCGAAGAGCATGCGGGCGAACGGCGGCGGCGCGATCGTGAACGTGGCGTCGCAGGCCGGGCTGGTCGCCCTCCCCCTCGAGTCGTCCTACTGCACGGCCAAGGCCGCGGTGGTGCACCTCACCCGCTGCCTCGCGGTCGAGTGGGGCGGGTACGGCATCCGCGTGAACGCCGTGGCGCCGACCTTCATCGAGACGGACGGCACCGCCGACGCCCTCTCCGACGACGCATTCCGCGCCGACACGATCGAGCGCATCGCGGCCCTGCACCGGATCGGGGTGCCGCGGGAGGTGTCGGGCGCGGTCGCGTTCCTGGCGTCGCCGGCGGCGTCGCTCATCACCGGACAGACCCTCGCGATCGACGGCGGCTGGACCGTGCGCTGAGCACCATCCCCGTTAAACATTCGTGCCGAATGTCGCCTCCAGCACCGCCGGAGTCGACATTCGGCACGAATGAAGGGCAGAGCGTTACGCCATGCGCGTCTTCAGGTTCTCGCTGATCGCGTCGAGGAACTGCTCCGTCGTCAGGAACTCCTGCTCCGGGCCGACCAGGAGGGCGAGGTCCTTGGTCATCTTGCCCTGCTCGACCGTCTTCACCACGACGTCCTCGAGGGTGTGGGTGAAGTCGATCAGGTCCTGGTTGCCGTCGAGCTTGCCGCGGTGCGCGAGGCCGCGCGTCCAGGCGAAGATCGAGGCGATCGGGTTGGTCGAGGTCGGCTTGCCCTGCTGGTACTGGCGGTAGTGGCGCGTCACCGTGCCGTGCGCGGCCTCCGCCTCGACGACCGAGCCGTCCGGAGTGGTGAGCACGGAGGTCATCAGGCCGAGCGAGCCGAAGCCCTGCGCGACGGTGTCGGACTGCACGTCGCCGTCGTAGTTCTTGCAGGCCCAGACGTAGCCGCCCTCCCACTTGAGGCTGGAGGCGACCATGTCGTCGATCAGGCGGTGCTCGTAGGTGAGGCCGGCCGCGTCGAACTTCTCCTTGTACTCGGTGTCGAAGACCTCCTGGAAGAGGTCCTTGAACCGGCCGTCGTAGGCCTTGAGGATGGTGTTCTTGGTCGACAGGTAGACCGGGTACTGGCGGTCGAGGCCGTAGTTGAACGACGCGCGCGCGAAGTCGCGGATGGAGTCGTCCTGGTTGTACATGCCCATTGCGACGCCGGAGCCCGGAGCCTGGTAGATCTCGAACGACTTGGCCTCGCCGCCGTCGGCGGGCTGGAAGCTCATGGTCAGCGTGCCGGGACCGTCGAAGGTGAAGTCGGTGGCGCGGTACTGGTCGCCGAAGGCGTGACGGCCGATGACGATCGGCTTGTTCCAGCCCGGGACGAGCCGCGGGATGTTGGAGATGATGATCGGCTCGCGGAACACGACGCCGCCGAGGATGTTGCGGATCGTGCCGTTCGGGCTCCGCCACATCTTCTTGAGGCCGAACTCCTCGACGCGGGCCTCGTCCGGGGTGATGGTCGCGCACTTGACGCCGACGCCGTGCTTCTGGATGGCGTGCGCCGCGTCGATCGTGATCTGGTCGTCGGTCTCGTCGCGCTTCTGGATGCCGAGGTCGTAGTACTCGAGGTTCACATCGAGGTACGGGTGGATCAGGGAGTCCTTGATCGCCTTCCAGATGATCCGCGTCATCTCGTCGCCGTCGAGCTCGACGACCGTTCCTTCAACCTTGATCTTGTCCACTGGTTCTCCTGAGGTCTGTGCCGTTTTTCAGCCGGAGACAGCTTACCCGAGTCAGGCAACTATCTTGACATCGAGACAGTTTTGTCAGCGGCCGGTCAGCCGCACCCCGCCGACTATGCGCGGGTCGCCTCGCACGTTACCCTTTCGTTATGGCTGAGTTGAGACTGGAAGAGTTGAGCGCGAAGACCGTCGTCGCGGCGAACGCGCTGTCGCTGAAGCCCGGCCAGGAGCAGTTCATCGCTCCGGTGTCGTACTCGGCCGCCGCCGCGGTCGCCGACCCCTCCACCTCGTGGCAGCGGGTCGTGCTCGACGGCGAGGACGTCGTCGGCTTCATCATGGGCGACTTCAACCCCTACGCCGAGCACGACGAGTTCAAGGCCATCCTCTGGCGCATCAACGTGGACGCCGACGACCAGGGCCGCGGCATCGGCACCTTCGCGGTCAAGGCGCTCGCCTCCGAGGCGCGCGACCGCGGCGTCGCGCGGCTCTACGTGATCTGGGAGTCCGGCGAGCTAGGCCCGGAGCAGTTCTTCCTGCGCACCGGCTTCGCGCCGGTCGGAGAGACGCAGTACGGCGAGACCATCGGTGCCCTCGACCTCTGAGCGGTCCGGGTCCGAGCCGGCGCCCGGCGACGACTTCGCCTCGCGCGTGCTCGCGGTCGTGGACAGCATCCCGCCCGGCCGGGTCATGACCTATGGGGACGTCGCCGCGGCGCTCGGATCGCGCGCCGCGCGGATGGTCGGCCAGGTCATGGCGTACTCCGGCGGCGAGGTGCCGTGGTGGCGCGTCGTACGCGCGAGCGGGCATCCTCCGGCGAACCACGAGCACATCGCGCTGGAGCACTACCGCGCCGAGGGGACGCCGCTGCTCGGCGGCGGGAGGTCGCCGTACCGGGTGGATCTGAGAGCCGCGCGGCACGACACACGCTGAGATCATCCTCCCGATCGATGCAAGTGCTCAGCTTCATGGTGTTGACTGGACGGGTCTGTCCATGTGAACCCGTCCAGGAGCGTCCGTGCCCCGTACCCGTCGACTCGGCCTCGCCGTCGCCGCCGTCCCCCTCGTCGCCGCCCTCTCCGGGTGCTCGGTCGTGGCGGCGTTCACCCCGCACGTCGATCCCTCGATCTACGACACGGCCAAGGATTTCGACGCGGCGGACACCACGCGCATCGGCTCGCCGTCGTTCGTTCCAGCCGACGCGACGCTGATCCGGGTCGACTACGACACGCAGAGCGGCGAGTCGATCATGACCTTCACCTCGCCGACGCTGCTCAAGAAGGATGTCTGCAAGCTGACGACCGTCGCCCCGCCCAAGCCGACCATCCAGGACAGCTGGTGGCCGATCTCGGGCATCCCCGCGAACGCGTCGTACTCGTGCCCGGGAGGCTGGAGCGCCTTCACCATCGCGGCACAGGTGTACGCGGTCCGGCCCGCCTCGGCCAGCACCGCCAAGTGACCGTCAGCGCCCGCTGACGGCCCGCGCCGGGTGACGGCCCGCGCCCGCTGACGGACCGCCGGTCAGGGCCTGCTGCCCTCGGCCACCTGAGCAGGGAGCACGAGCTCCACGATCGTCCCGAGGCCGGCGACCGACCGCACCTCGACGTGCCCGCCGACGGTCTCCACCCGGTCGCGCAGCCCCTCCAGGCCGCCGCCCGGCTCGATGCGCGCTCCCCCGCGGCCGTCGTCCTTCACGGTCACGGTCACCTCGTCTCCGTCGTCGTCACGGGCGACGAGCACCGCGCAGCTGCGGGCGCCGGCGTGCTTGGCGGCGTTCGCCAGGCACTCCGAGACGCAGTAGTAGATCGTCTCCTCGACCACGTCCGGCAGGCGCTCTGTCGGCTCGACGCGCACCTCGACCGGGATCGTGCTGCGCTGCGCGAGCTCCTCCAGCGCCGAGCGCAGGTCGCCGTCGGTCAGCACTGTCGGGTGGATGCCGCGCGCGAGCTCGCGGAGCTCCCTGAGCGCGTCGGCGAGCTGCGCCGACGCCTTCTCCAGGTCGCCGACGAGTTCGGTCTCTCCGGCGGCGCCGGCTTTCGTCGCGGCGATGCGGAGGCCGATGGCCAGCGACACGAGCTGCTGCTGCGAGCCGTCGTGCAGGTCGCGCTCCAGCCGCCGCCTGGCGAGGTAGCCCTCCTCGACGATGCGCAGGCGCGACTCGCGCAGCTCCTGGATGGTCTGCTCGAGCCGGCCGCGCAGCCGGTCGTTGTCCACGGAGAGCAGCAACGCGGACGACACGGCGTCCAGCAGCCGGTCGTCCTGACCGAGGGCCACGTCGTGCTCGATCAGGGCGATCGGGCCCTGATCGGAGTCGATCGCCATCGTCGACCGGCCGGGCCGCTCCGGCCTGTCGCCGTCCGGCACCGCGTCCCCGGCGCTCGTGCGGTACGCGCGACGGTGCTCGTCCCACCAGAACACCCGGAGCGAGTGGTCGTGCAGGGTGCGCGCGAGGCTGGACTCCCAGAGCGCCCTGTCCACCTTGTCGCGCGCGACGATGACCAGGTCGGCCACGCGCGACCGCAGCCCGCGCGCGTAGAAGACGCCGCCGACGAAGGACGGCGGGATGAGCGCGATCGCGATCGGCGGGACGAACTGCAGCCAGCCGCTGTCCCAGCCGAGGGCGAAGCTCACCGAGTCCTGCACCGTGCCGTAGCACCACAGCAGCAGCGCGAGCGGCATCACGAACGACACCCGCCTGGCCGGGAGGGAGCTCGTGACCCAGCGCACCGCCAGCCTCCCCGCGACGGTCAGCAGCAGCACCACGCCGACGATGCGCCACGCGACCCCGAGCCAGTAGTCCGCGTCCGGGCTCGGCAGGATCGCGTACGGGTTCGCCACGCAGCCGCAGTCGCCCGGCGCCGGCGACGAGAACAGCAGGATGCCGAGGAACCGCACCAGGAACGCGCCACTCAGGGTGTACGCCACGACTCGGTCGAAGCGCGACACCAGGTGGCCGCCCGGATACGTGAGCACCAGGATGCCGACCAGCACGGCCCACAGGTCGGTCACGCCCTCCACCAGCGGCCACAGCCAGCCGAGGTCGCGCGTGAGCGGGTACCAGGCGCCCGCCGCCCAGAAGAACGCGGCGCCCACCATCAGCCAGCCGGGCGCAGAGCTGCGGATCGCACGCCAGGCGATGACGGCGCAGACGACGTAGTCCAGCGCGACCGCGACGAACACGATGGCCCAGCCGACGCCCTGCGGCCGCGGGCCGTAGTCGCCGGTCAGCGCGCTGATCACCTGCGCCAGCACGTTGACGGCGATCGTCACCGTGACGGCGGCGGCCCGCACCCAGAGGCGCCCGGCCCCCATGATCGCCTCAGACGTCCCGGCCGAGGAAGCGCAGCACCGCGAGCACGCGCCGGTGGCCTTCGGTGGTCTCCTCGATGTCGAGCTTGGCCATGATGTGGCCGATGTGCGACTCGACGGTGCGGAGGCTGAGGTGCAGCGCCGCGGCGATGCCCGCGTTGGAGAGGCCCTCCGCCATCAGCCGGAGCACATCGACCTCCCGCGAGGACAGCGACTCGATCGCGGCCTCGGTCGAGCGCGCGGACACGAGCGCCTGCACGACCTCGGGGTCGACGACCGACCCTCCGGCCGCGACGGTGCGCACGGCGTTCACCAGCGCGTCGGCGTCGGCGACGCGGTCCTTCAGCAGATAGCCGGTGCCGCTGCCCGCGCTCATGGCGCGGATCGCGTACCCGGCCGTCGTGTACATCGAGAGCAGGAGGACGCCGACCTGCGACCCGGACGCGCGCAGCGTCTCGAGCGCGCGCAGGCCCTCGTCGGTGTGCGTCGGCGGCATCTTGATGTCGAGCACCACGGCGTCGACAGTGTCGTCGTCCGCGAGCACGTCGAGCGCCTGCTCGGCGGTGTCCACCGACGCCACGACCTCCACGCCGCCCGCGCGCAGGATCTGCCCGATCCCCTCGCGAAGCAGCACAGCGTCATCGGCGACTGCCACCCGGAGCGGACGGGAACCCGAGTTGTCTCCCCCGACCACGCGCTTACCTTAGCAGGCTGCGAATCGCCTCACCGGTCAGTTCCGCCTTGGTGATGAAACCGTCCGCCCCGCTGTCGGACACGCGCGTCCCGTAGTCGCGCAGCGACCGGCTCGACGTGAGCACGACCACGGCCCCGGTCTCGTGCATCGCGGTCACCAGGTCGAAGCCGTTGGCGTCGGGGAGGCCGACGTCCATCAGCACCACGTCGGGGGCGAGGGTGCGGCTGAGCTCGACCCCGCGGGCGCCGGTCTCGGCGTCTCCGACGACCCGGAAGCGTTCCAGCGTGAGGAGCTCGGCCGCCTGGGCCCGGAACCGTGGGTGGTCGTCCACGATCACAACACGGAGGCACATGCCTCGATTCTCTCCGGCGCCGCCGCGGGGTCGCATCCGTGCCAGCACGCATCGGCAAACGGGTGGCCCCCCGGATGCGGGCCGTGGGCCGGCGGCGGGAGTATATGAGTCAAGCTCACAAAGCCGGGACGCCCGCCGGCCGAGCCAGAGGAACCCGAGGAGAACGCGATGCCCGCCGCAACCCGAACCGCCTTCCCGAACGGCGCCGCCCGAACGGCAGCCGAGGCGGTCGCGGCGGACCTCGACGGCCTCCCGCTCGTCGTCCTCGACCTCGACCGCGCCCGCCGCCGGTACACCGCGCTCCGGGAGGCGTTCCCCTGGGTCGACGTGCTGTACGACGTCAGCGCGCTCGCGCACCCACGGCTGCTCGCGGCGCTCGCGGGCGCCGACGGCGGCTTCGCCGTGACCCACGACGAGGCACTCCCCGCGCTGCTCGCCGCCGGTGTCGGCGGCCGGCGCATCCTGCACGCGATGCCCGTCGCCCACCCGCACGGGTCGCGCGCGGCGTACGACGCCGGCGTCCGGCACTTCGTGGTCGACGGATCGCGCGCTGTGGAGGGCTTCGCGGGGGCGCCAGACGACCTGCGCGTCCTCCTCCGGCTGCGACCGGAGCTCGCGCCTCGCCCAGCGCACCGCGCGCTCGGCGGGATGACCCCGGAGGAGGCGGTGTCCGCAGCCTCGGCGGCGCGCGGGCTCGGCGTCCGGATCGCCGGGCTCTCCCTCACCCTCCCGGAGGACGGCAGCCCGGCCGAGTACGTTTCCGAGATCGTCCGGTCGGTCGGCGTCGCGGCCGACATCGAAGCGGCGACCGGATTCCGGCTGTGCATCCTCGACCTCGGCGGCGGCTTCCCCGGCCGCAGCGGCGAGCGCCCCGCCGAGCAGGCGGAGCTCGCCCGCGCGATCCGCGGCATCGTCGCCCCTGCGACCTCCGGCGTGACGGTCACTGCCGCGGCCGGGCGCGCGGTCACGGCGGGGTGCGTGGCCGTGGTCACGGACGAGAGCCGAAGCGACGTCGACCTCGCGACGGCCGGCGAGCTGATCGACGCGGGGGCGGAGGTCGTGGTGCTCGACACCGACTCCTCGCCGCACCGCCTCCCGCTGCTCCGCCTCCCGCTCCTGCGCGGCGGCGGCTCCGAGCACCGGATCGTCCGACGAGCACAACGCGGCTGATCCGCACAGACCTGGCCGGCGACGGGCCGCCAACCCAACCCGTATCCAACCCCTTGGCCCGTCCCGACCACGGCGACAAGCCCCGGATCCCTCACCGAGGGAGCCGGGGCTTGTCCGTCGTTCACCGCACCGAACTCAGACCAGCGAGTCCCGCCACGCGGCGTGGAGCTGGGCGAACCGGCCGGTGCCCGCGATGAGCTCGTCCGGCGAGCCGTCCTCGACCACGCGGCCGTGCTCCATGACGAGCACCCGGTCCGCGATCGCCACCGTCGACAGGCGGTGGGCGATGATCACGGCGGTGCGGTCGGAGAGCAGCGTCTGAAGCGCCTCCTGCACCAGGCGCTCGCTCGGGATGTCGAGCGAGCTGGTCGCCTCGTCCAGGATCAGCACCGCCGGGTTCGCCAGGAACGCCCGGGCGAACGAGATCAGCTGCCGCTGACCCGCGGACACCCGCCCGCCGCGCTTGTTCACGTCGGTGTCGTAGCCGTTCGGCAGGCCCGCGATGAACTCGTGGGCGCCGACCGCGATAGCGGCCTCCTCGATCTCATCGCGCGTCGCGTCCGGCTTGCCGAGCGCGATGTTCTCGGCGACCGAGCCGCTGAACAGGTACGCCTCCTGGGTGACCATGACGATCGCCCGGCGCAGGTCCTTCGGGTGCATGTCCCGCAGATCCACGCCGTCGAGCGTGACCTCGCCCTCGCTCGGGTCGTAGAACCGCGAGATCAGCTTGGCCAGCGTCGACTTGCCCGCCCCGGTGGAGCCGACGAGCGCGACGGTCTGCCCGGCCGGGATGTCCAGGCTGAACTCCGGCAGGATGACCCGGTCCCGCTTGTACGCGAAGGTCACGTCGTCGAAGCGCACGTGGCCCTCCGCCGTCCACAGGTCGGTCGGGCGCACCGGGTCGGGAACGCTCGGCGCCTCCTCCAGGACTCCCGAGATCTTCTCGAGCGCCGCAGCGGCCGACTGGTAGGAGTTGTAGAACATCGCCATCTCCTCCATCGGGTCGAAGAACCGGCGGGTGTAGAGCAGCGTCGCCAGCAGGACGCCGATCGCGAGCTGACCGTCCGCGACCCGGAAGCCGCCGACGAGCAGCACGGCGCCGACCGTGACGTTGCCGATCATCACGAGCCCCGGATCGAAGATCCCGAACAGCTGGATGACGCGCGCGTTGACGTCGCGGTAGTCCTCGACCAGGCCGCCGAACTCCTTCTCGTTGCGCTTCTCCTTGCGGAACGCCTTGACGGCGCGGATGCCGGTCATGGTCTCCACGAAGTGCACGATCAGCTTCGCCGACGCCACCCGCGAGATGCGGAACAGCACCTGCGAACGCTTCTGGAACCAGCGGGTCAGGAAGTACAGCGGCACCAGGGAGCACAGCAGCACGACGCCGCTCACCCAGTCGAGCCAGAACAGCGCGATCGCGATGAACAGCATGTACAGGAAGCCCTGCACGAGCTGGTTGATGCCCGAGTCCAGCAGCTCCCGGATCGAGTCCAGGTCGCTCGTCTGCCGCGAGATGATGCGGCCGGACGTGTACGACTCGTGGAACTCCAGCGAGAGCCTCTGGGTGTGCAGGAACACCCGCTTGCGCAGGTCGATCAGGATCGCCTGGCTGATCCGCGCGCTCAGCACCGTGTACCAGGCGATCAGCACGGCGCCGATGACGCCCGTGACCAGGTACGCGAGGCCGGCTGCGGCGACCGGGAGCCAGTTCTGGTTCTGCAGCGCCTTGAGGCCGTTGTCGATGCCGAACGCGATGATCGCCGGTCCGGCGACCTGGCCGGCCGTGCTGATCACGACGACGATCGCGGTCAGCACCAGCCGCGTGCGCATCGGGTGCAGCAGCGAGCCGAGCAGGCGGAGCGAGCGCCGGCGGATCTGCCGGCTCTCCTCCTTGTTGAGGTCGTTGCGCTCTTCGCCTTCGACGCCCAGTACAGTCGCGGTGCTCACAGGTTCACCTCCTGAAGGATCTCCTCGTCGCGGTCCTCTTCGAGGGAGGAGAGGACGAAACGGTAGTGCTCGTTGCTCACGAGCAGGTCGTGGTGGGTGCCGACGGCCGTGATCCGGCCGTCTTCCAGCAGCGCCACCCGGTCGGCGAGCATGACCGTCGACGGACGGTGCGCGACGACCAGCGCTGTCGTGGCGGCGAGCACCCGGCGGAGGGCGGCCTCCACCAGAGCCTCGGTGTCGACGTCGAGCGCGGACAGCGGGTCGTCCAGCACCAGGATGCTGGGCGCCGCGGCCACGGCCCGCGCGAGCGCCAGACGCTGACGCTGGCCGCCGGAGAGGCTGAGGCCCTCCTCGCCGACCTTCGTCTCCACGCCCTCCGGGAGCTCGTAGACGAAGCCGGCCTGCGCGATCTCCAGCGCCTCGGTCAGGATGCGCTCCGCCTCGGCCGAGGCCGGGTCGAGCCCGTCGCGGCCGAGCAGCACGTTGTCGCGCACGGAGGCCGAGAACAGGGTCGCGTCCTCGAACGCCATCGCGATCGCCTTGCGCAGGTCGTAGCGGGTGAGGTCGCGCACGTCCACGCCGTCCACCTTCACCGCTCCGCCTGTCACGTCGTACAGGCGGGTGGTGAGCGCGGTCAGCGTCGACTTGCCGCTGCCGGTCAGGCCGACCAGGGCCATCGTCTCCCCCGGACGCACCGTGAGCTCGATGCCGTTCAGGAGGTCGGGGTAGCGCTCCGGCGAGTCCTGGTAGCGGAAGTGCACGTCGTCGAAGACGAGCTCTCCCCGGGGCTCGGCGATGCGCTTCGGCTCGGCCGGGTCGGTGATCGTGTTGACCTCGTCCATGACCTCGAAGAAGCGGTCGGCCGCGGTGCGCGTGTCGAACGTCATCGAGAGCAGGAAGCCGATCGACTCGATCGGGAACCGCAGCACGGTCGCCGTCGCGAAGAACGCGACCAGCTCGCCCACGGTCAGCTCGCCCTGCGCGGCCAGCCACACGCCGACCACCAGGCAGATGCCGAACGCGACGTCCGGGATGAGCAGTAGCCACAGCCAGATGCCCGCGATGGCCTTCGCCTTCTCGATCTCCGTGCCGCGCAGCGCCTCGGCCTGCGACTCGAACTTCTTCAGCGCGTGCTTGCCGCGGCCGAACGCCTTGAGGACGCGGATGCCGTGCACCGACTCCTCGACGGCGGTCGCCAGGTCGCCGGCCTGGTCCTGGCTGCGGCGCGCGACGACCGAGTACTTCTTCTCGAAGACGAAGCCGTAGATCCACAGCGGCACGGACAGCACCAGGAAGATCAGGCCGAGGATCCAGTTCCAGCCGATCAGGATGGCGAAGCCGACGATGATCGTGACGATGTTGACGACGAGCAGCACGATGCCGAACGACAGCCAGCGCCGGATGAGGCTGAGGTCGCTGACGGCACGCGAGAGCAGCTGACCGCTCGGCCACTTGTCGTGGAACGAGACGGGCAGGTCCTCCAGCTTCTCGTAGAGGGCGTTGCGCATCCGCGCCTCGACGTGGGTGCCCGGGGTGAGCACGAACCAGCGTCGCAGCGAGATGAACACGGCCTCTGCCGCGCCCAGCCCGACGACGAGCAGCGCCGCAGGCCACACGGCCGACGGGTCGCCCGTGGAGAGCGGACCGTCGACCAGCCAGCGGAGCACCTGCGGGATGCTCAGCGCGACCAGGCTCGCCAGGAGCGCGGCGACCATGCCGAGCAGGATGCGGGGCGCCGCGGACGTGGCGAACGGCAGGATGCGGAGCAGCGTGCGGACGGTCCCCGAGCGCTTCTTCTCTTCTGTTTGCGGAGGGTGCTGATGGGTTTCAGCGATAGACATGAGTTCCGTTTTCTCTTCGTGCGTTTCTTGTCTTCGTGGTTGGGTGCGGGGTCGGTCCGACCCGATGCGGCGTGCTGAGAGGTCGCCAAAGGATGCGTCGACGAGAGCGTGACGTGCCAGGGCTACGGATGCCCTGTGCGGGTGCCGGCGACAGTCAGCCGGAAGCGCGTACCTGCCTGGGACCTACCAGGCGGGGGCCGGCTCCGGGGACGCGTACGCGGCGGCGACGAGCCCGAACACGGTCACGGTTCGTGTGTTCTCAGTCGTTGTCATGGCGTCCTCCCAGTAGCCCGATGCGTCTTCCGAATGCTGCGACAAGGCAGCCCTACAGAATATTCCCAGGATCCCTCAGAGCGCAAGAAGTTTTTTCATTCGACACACGAGGATTCGTGACGAATGTCGCGAATCGCGGCGCTATTGCCGCGATTCGTGACGAATGTCGGGCCTTAGCGGATGCGGATCGAGAGGCAGGTGACGCAGCCCTCGAGCTTCTCGAACTCCGAGATGTCGACCTGGATCACCGTGTAGCCGAGGTCCTCCACCAGCGCGACCGAGCCGGGCGCCGACGAGGACATCAGCACGGTCTCGTCGTCCAGGACGACGACGGCGGTGCCGTGCGCCTCCGGGACCGGCAGGAACCGCTCGAAGATCCGCGCGTCGTCCACGAGCGGCTCGAAGCCGATCACGGTGCCGTCAGGGAGGGCGGTGACGGCGGTCTTCAGGTGCAGCGCCTTGGTGACCGGCACCGCCACGACGGTGTAGCCGAGCGGGGCGACGAGCGCGCGGAGCTGGCGGATGCCCTCCGCGTTGGTACGGCCGCCGCGGCCGACGTAGACGGTGTCGCCGACCTTGAGGACGTCGCCGCCGTCGAGGGTGCCCGGCTCCTCAATACGCAGCAGGCGGAGGCCCTGCGCGCGCAGCGCGGCCTCGGTGCCGGCGATCTCGGGCTTGCGCGAGTCCGCGCCGGGGCGCGTGATGACGGCGGTGTCGCCGAAGACCACGGCCGTGTCCTCCACGAACACGGAGTCGGCGAGCTGGTCGGCGCTGGCGACCTCCACGGTCTGCCAGCCGGCGGCGGAGAGCGCGGCGACGTAGGCGTCCCACTGGGAGTCGGCGACCTCGCTGTCGACGGCCTCGCGGTCGATGTGGGTGACGAGGCCCTCGCTGAGGTCGCCTGCGGGGATGCGCACGAGCGCGATCTTGCGGGAGACCGGGCCGGCCTGCGACTCGATGGCGCCGAACACGGCGTAGCCGGCGGTCGGGAACGCGATGGAGACCGCGAGCCAGAACGGGAGGTTGATCGAGATGAAGGACTGAGCGATCTGGCCCCACGCCGTCCCGTTGATCGGGGCGTTGAGCGTCGAGAACAGGATGAGCATCCCGATCACCGTGCTCACGACCGCGACCAGGATGCCCGCGACGACGGCGATCCAGCGGCGGTCCATGCTTCCGAGGAGCGCCGCCACTGCCGAGAGGACGAACGCGGTGAGCGTCGGCCAGACCACGTATGTCGTGATGCTCCCCAGCACCTGCGTGTTGAGCTGGTTCGCGACGAGCAGCACGACGGTGCTCGCGACGAGGCCGATGGCGGCCACGGCGACAGCGGACACGAGGGAGGCGACGAGCCGGCGGGCCCAGGAGGAAGTCATGGGACAAAAGCCTATCCGACCGCTCCCTATGGGAATGCTGGCATACGTCGACGCAGAGCGTCCCGCTATCGGCCGCAGCGGCCGATAGCGGGACGCGGGAACGACTCAGGCGTGCGCGGGCTCGCGCAGGCGCGCCAGGGCGATCTCGTCGGCGGCCGCCAGCGTGGTGATGCCGCGCTCGGCGGCCACGTCGAAGACGCGCGCAACGATGTCGCCGATGGCCTCGACGCGCTCGCGCGTTGCCTCGGCCGACGGCTGCTCCTCGTTCATCATCGCGAGGAAGATGACGCCGCCGGCGTTGACGACGAAGTCGGGCGCCCACAGGATGCCGCGGGCGGCGAGGCGCTCGGCGCCTGCACGCTCGGCGAGCTGGTTGTTCGCCGGTCCGACGACCGCCTTGACGCGCAGCTCGTCGATCACGGCGTCCGTCAGGACGCCGCCGACACCGGCGGGGACGAAGAGGTCGCCCTCCACGCGGTGCGCTTCGCCCGGCTCCACCCAGGCCGCGCCGAGGGCCTCGGCGAGGGCGCGCTTGGCCGGGTTGACGTCGGTGACCGTGAGCACCGCGCCCTCGCTCGCGAGGCGCATGGCGATGATCGAGCCGACGTGACCGAGCCCGAGCACGGTGGCGCGGCGGCCGGCGACGTCGCGGCTGCCGGTGGCGCGCTCCAGGGTCGCGAGCAGACCGGCGTACACACCGGCGGCAGTCGCGTCGCTCGGCTCGCCCACACCGCCCTCCGCGGGCGGGAGGCCGCACACGTGGGCTGTGCGGGTCGCGACGACGGACATGTCCTCGGCGCTCGTGCCGACATCCTCCGCGGTCATGTAGCTGCCGCCCAGGCTCTCGACGGCGTCACCGAGGTCGAGCATGACCTCGTAGCGCTCGGTCGGGCTGAGCTGCTTGCCGCGCGGCAGGTAGACGACAGCCTTGCCGCCGCCGCGGTTGAGGCCGGCGGCGGCGTTCTTGAACGTCATCCCCTCGGCCAGGCGCAGGGAGTCGGCGACGGCCTCCTGCCAGGAGTCGTAGTTCCACACGCGGCAGCCGCCGAGGGCGGGGCCGAGGACGGTGGAGTGCACCGCGATGCTGATGGTGAGGCCGCTCCGCCTCCCCTTCACCACATGCAGTGTTTCGTGCGGAAGCTCGGTGGGCAGGACGGACATCGGTGTCTCCTCGTGGGATCGCGGTGAATGCTGAGGGTCTTGTGGACCGTCGTCTATTCTCCGCGACCCCGCGAGGGGATGCAATCCGGCGAGCCGGTCAGTGCCGGGTCGGTGGCTCATTCTTCTCAGTGGAAGAAGTGGCGCTCTCCGGTGAAGTACATCGTCACCCCGGCCGCCTTCGCCGCGGCGATGACGTCCTCGTCGCGGATCGACCCGCCCGGCTGCACGATCGCGGAGACGCCCGCGGCGATCAGGATCTCCGGGCCGTCCGCGAACGGGAAGAACGCGTCGGAGGCCGCCACCGAGCCCGCTGCGCGGTCGCCCGCGCGGCTGACGGCGAGGTTGCAGGAGTCCACCCGGTTGACCTGGCCCATGCCGACGCCGACGGAGGCGCCGCCCGTGGCGAGCAGGATGGCGTTCGACTTGACCGCGCGGCAGGCCTTCCAGGCGAACTCGAGGTCGGCGCGCGTGGCGTCGTCGGCCTCCGCGCCGGAGACGAGCGTCCAGCCGCTGGAGTCGAACTGATCGAAGCGGTCGGCGTCCTGCACCAGCACGCCGCCGGAGAGCTGCCGGAACTCGGTCACCGACCGGCCGTAGCCCTCGGGCAGCCGCAGGATGCGGAGGTTCTTCTTGGTCTGCAGCAGCTCCAGCGCCTCGGGCTCGAAGTCCGGGGCGATGAGCACCTCGGTGAAGATGCCCTTCACGGTCTCGGCCATCGCGAGCGTCACCGTGCGGTTCGCGGCGATGACGCCGCCGTAGGCGGAGACCGGGTCGCACTCGTGCGCCTTGCGGTGGGCGTCGGCGATGTCGTCGGAGACCGCGATGCCGCACGGGTTGGCGTGCTTGATGATCGCGACAGCCGGCTCGGCGAAGTCGTACGCGCTGCGCAGCGCGGCGTCGGCGTCCACGTAGTTGTTGTACGACATCTCCTTGCCGCCGAGCTGCGTCGCCTGGGCGATCCCGCGGCCGGCCGGGTCGGCGTAGAGCGCCGCGGCCTGGTGCGAGTTCTCGCCGTAGCGGAGGGTCTGCTTCAGCTCGGCGCGCACCTCGAAGCGCTCCGCGAAGTCGGCGGTGGAGGGAGCCTCCCCCGCGAACCACGCCGCGACGGCGCCGTCGTACGAGGCGGTGTGGGCGAACGCCTTCGCGGCGAGCGCCCGGCGCTGGTCGAAGCTCGTGCCGCCTGCCACGACTGCCGCGGTGACCTCCGCGTAGTCGTCCGGCGAGACGACGATCGCGACGTTCGCGTGGTTCTTGGCCGACGCGCGCACCATCGCCGGGCCGCCGATGTCGATCTGCTCGACCACGTCGTTGCCGACCGCGCCGGAGGCGACGGTCTCGACGAACGGGTAGAGGTTGACGACGACGAGCTCGAACGGCTCGATGCCGAGGTCCTTGAGCTGCTCCTCGTGCGAGGCGAGCCGCAGATCGGCGAGCAGACCGGAGTGGATGGCAGGGTGCAGCGTCTTGACCCGGCCGTCCAGCGACTCCGGGAAGCCGGTGACGCTCGCGACGTCGGTCACGGCGTGGCCCGCGTCGCGGATGGTCTGCGCGGTGGAGCCGGTCGACACGATCTCGACCCCGGCCTCCGCCAGAGTCGCGGCGAGGTCGAGCAAGCCGGTCTTGTCGCTGACCGAGATCAGTGCGCGGCGGATCGGGACGACGTCCCGTTCGCGGTAGAGGCTGGCGTCGTGGCGGGGTCCGCTCATACTCGGGAGAGCTCCTTGAGGTCGATGTGTCCGTTGGCGATGTCGAGGACGGCGTCGATCAGCAGCCGTCGCTCCACGGGTTTGATGCGTTCGTGCAGGCTGGCCTCGGTGTCGCCCGGCACGATCGGGACGCGCTCCTGGCTGATCACGGGTCCGGCGTCGACGCCGTTGTCGACCACGATCAGGCTGGCGCCGGTCTGGGTGGCTCCGGCGGCGAGCGCGTCGCGCACGCCGTGCGCGCCGGGGAACTCGGGCAGGTACGCCGGGTGCGTGTTGATGAGGTGCGGCGAGAGCGCGTCGACCACGCGCGGCGGCAGCAGGCGCATGAAGCCGGACAGGATGACGAGGTCGGGCTCCCAGAGCCGGATCTGCTCCAGCACGGCGTCGCCCCACTCCTCCCGGCCGTCGTAGGAGGTGAATGGCACCGTGAACGACGGGATGCCGAACTCCTCGGCGTGGTCCAGGCCGTCGGCGTCGCGGTCGGCCCCCACCGCCACGACGCGGGCAGGGAACTCGGCGTCGGAGGCGGCCTCCAGCAGCGCACGCAGGTTGGAGCCACCACCGGAGATCAGCACGACGATCGAGAGCACGCGACAAGCCTACCCACCGCCGGGGCGGGCCCCGACCGGTGAGGGAGCGCTCTCCGGCTCAGCGCCGGGCGCGGCCTCCGGCCAGCAGCCCGATGACGGCGGCCACCGCCACCTCGCCCGCCGCGAGCGCGCCGACGAGCAACGGATTCGGACCCACGTCGTGCAGCCGGCCGGGGCCGAGCGCGCCGGAGGACCACCAGGCGAGGAGGCCGAGCTCGATGCCCGCGACGACGCCGATGCCGAGCGCGGTGAGGATGAGGGCCAGCGCTCCGTCGGGCTGGGCCTTCCTCGTGGCGCGCAGCAGGGCGGCGGCGAGGAAGCCCGCGAGCAGGGGCACGATCACACCCGCCAGCCCGAAGGTGTAGCCGTGGGCCGGGATGACGCCGAAGAGCGGGACGCCGGGGAGCGGCCCCAGCGCGGTCCCGATCGGGCTGACCGTGGACCCCGTGCCGATGGCGAACCCCGGCCCGACCAGCCAGGACATCAGCCAGATCACGAGGTTCGGCAGGAAGGCGAGCTGGGCGACGGTCAGCGCGATGCCGCCGGCGACACCGGTCTGGAGCTGCTCGTAGAGGCCGATGATCATGCCGTAGTTGCCGAAGATGAGCAGCGTGAGGAGCAGCGCGGACAGGCCGATGACGATGGCGGTCGCTGCGCTGCCGGCGCGCAGGGCGCCGAGGACCGCGGTGCGGACGGGGGCGGGGACGGCCGCGACCCGCGAGCGGACCGCGACGCCGACCGGCGCTGCGGCGCCGCGGCCGGGCGCCGAGGTCGCACGCTCGTCGCCCGTCCGGTCGCCAGTGTGATCGGTGGCCGGCTCACGCACCCCACGGAGCGCCGCGAACACGAAGCCGATCCCGATGCCGAGCGCGTACACGAAGGTCGGGAGCACGAACCCCCGCCAGAGCGACGGCTGCACGAGCTCGTTGCCCGCGGTCACCGTGACCACGACTGAGATCAGGAAGAACACCGCGAGCGCGGAGACGGCCCCGGTCGTGCGGTACGGCGTCTCGGCCGCGCGCAGCCCGGTGCGCACGCCGAGCCCGGCGGTGAGCGCGGCGAAACCCAGGAGCGCGATCGTCACCTGGAACGGCGCGGCGGCGGCCGGGAGGCCGAGGGATCCGACGAGCTGCGGGTCCAGCGTCACCGTGAGGTTCACGCCGTGCCCGAGCAGCCAGATGTCCGCCGTCGCGCGCCAGACGATCGCGAAGTCCCCGGCGAGATGGTACTGGGCCGCCCAGAGAATGGTGAGCGGGACGAGGCAGATCGCGAGCCCGATCGCCGCGACGATGACCGCCTCGAGTGCGGCGAGCAGGGCGACGGTTGTGCGATTCATGACCGGATGGAGCCTACCGGGCGCAGGGTCGCCCGCACCGCAGACACTTCGGGCCTCAGGAGACGGTCATCACCGGGGTGTCGTCGTCGGCGTCCTCCGGCACCGTGATGACCGGTCGCTGGACGAGCTCCAGGATGGCGATGACGACGGCCGCGATCACCAGCGTCCAGATGATGAGCGACGGGGTGAGCGGTCGCACGAACAGGACCACCGCTGCCGCGATGACCGCGACCGCGGCCCGGAGCAGCACCCGCTGGGCGTAGAGCCACTCCCCCACCCGGCCGGTGGTGATCCCGTGCCGCTCGGCGGACTCCCGCACCCAGGTCACCCCGGAGCCGAAGAACCCGCGCAGCTTGCGCGGCGCCGCGAACGGCCCCGAGTACCAGCCGACCAGCGCGACGACGATCGCCAGCACCAGCACGGCGACACCGGTGTCCTTCATCGCCGTCGAGACCGTCGTGTAGAGCGTCGTCGCGACACCGGCCGGCACCAGTCCGGGGGAGGCAGAGGCGATGAACACGATCTGGCCGATCGCGATGCCGGACACGACGACGATCATCGCGATGGCCAGCGCCGACGCCGCCCCGATCAGGACGAGGGCGCGGCGGCGCGCGACGATCACCCCGAGCGCGAGCAGGCCGATCGAGACCCAGGGGAGCCAGGCGCCCGCGACGACGGCGAGGTTGTAGAAGACCTGGAGGGTCGGTATCGACGAGTTCTGCGCGACGGTGATCGTCTTGTCGATCGTCGGGATGCGCGACGCGAAGGTGATCCCCTGGTCCACGAGGACCTGCTTCACCTTGTCGATGATCGGCCCGAGCTGGACGCCGACCGATCCGTCCTTGCCGATCGCGACCGCTGCCTGCGGATTGCCCTGCATCGTCGCGACGAGTTGGGTGTGACTGACCCGGAGGGCGTCCTGCCACACCTGGGCGAACGCGTCGGAGGCCACGAACCGGCCGACGGCGGTCTGGATCAGCGACACGATGCCCTGCGAGAGCGGCGCCTTGAGAGCGTCGAGCGCCTTCGTCGCCACGGGCCCGGTGCCGAGGCCGGTGATGCCGTCGATGACCTGCGAGGTGAGCTGCGGGATGTCGACGTGCTGCTGGATGACCTTGACCGTCTCATCCGTGACGTACGCCTGGACACCCGGGTCGTTCGCGAGCGGCGCGTAGGTGGCGACGAACGCGTCCGTGTCGGTGAGCTGCACCTTCGCCCAGGAGGCCACCACCGCGACGGGCGCCAGGATCGCGCCGATCACGATGAGCACGACGGCGAGCAGGGTCCAGCCCCAGCCGCGCTTGTGCTTCGGCTCCGGCGCGGTCGCGAAGTCCGGCAGCGGCTCGGTCGCGTTCTCGTCGAGCCGGCTCCGGAGCGCGGCGTTCTCGGACTCCAGTGCTGCGACCCTGCGCGCCAGATCGGCGTTCGTCAGACGTGGCATCGCCTCCCCCTCCCGGACGGTGGTGCGCTCACTGTAGCGCCGTCGCCGCGGGTGCGGGCAGCCTCGAAACCAGGCTGTGGAGAGACGGATCGGGGCCGGACTCCGTGGAGGAGTCCGGCCCCGATCGGCGGTTCGAGCGGTGCCGTTAGAGCGCCGCGTAGACCTCGCGGAGCAGCGCGGCGGTCTCGGACGGGGTCTTGCCGACCTTCACGCCCGCGGCCTCCAACGCCTCCTTTTTCGCCTGCGCCGTGCCGGCCGAGCCGGAGACGATCGCGCCGGCGTGGCCCATCGTCTTGCCCTCGGGCGCGGTGAAGCCGGCCACGTAGCCGACGACCGGCTTGGTCACGTTGGCCTTGATGAAGTCGGCAGCGCGCTCCTCGGCGTCGCCGCCGATCTCGCCGATCATGACGATCGCCTTGGTCTCCGGGTCGGCCTCGAACGCGGCGAGCGCGTCGATGTGCGTGGTGCCGATGATCGGGTCGCCGCCGATGCCGATGGCGGTCGAGAAGCCCAGGTCGCGCAGCTCGTACATCATCTGGTACGTCAGCGTGCCGGACTTGGAGACCAGGCCGATCGGGCCCTTGCCGGTGATGGTGGCGGGGGTGATGCCGACGAGCGACTCACCCGGGGTGATGATGCCGGGGCAGTTCGGGCCGATGATCCGGGTCTTGTTGCCCTTCTCCTTGGCGTAGGCCCAGGCCTCGGCGGAGTCCTGCACCGGGATGCCCTCGGTGATGACGACGAGCAGCGGGATCTCGGCGTCGATGGCCTCCACCATCGCGTCCTTCGCGAACGCCGGCGGCACGAAGATGATCGACACGTCCGCGCCGGTCTTCTCGATCGCCTCCACGACGGTGCCGAAGACGGGGAGCTCGACGTCGCCATGCGTCACCGTGGTGCCGGCCTTGCGGGCGTTGACGCCGCCGACGACCTGGGTGCCGGCCTTCAGCATGAGCGCCGTGTGCTTGGTGCCCTCGCCGCCGGTGATGCCCTGGACGATGACCTTGGAGTCCTTGTTGAGGAAGATAGACATTCTCTGATTCGTCCTTGCTTACTTCGCGGCCAGCTCGGCGGCCTTGTCGGCGCCTTCGTCCATGGTGAGTGCGAGGGTGACCAGCGGGTGGTTCGCCTCGGTGAGGATGCGGCGGCCCTCCTCGACCTTGTTGCCGTCGAGACGGACGACGAGCGGCTTGTTCGCCTCGTCGCCGAGGATCTCCAGCGCCTTGACGATGCCGTTCGCGACCGCGTCGCACGCGGTGATGCCGCCGAAGACGTTGACGAAGACGCTCGCGACCTGCGGGTCGTTGAGGATGACGTCCAGGCCGGCGGCCATGACCTCGGCGGACGCGCCGCCGCCGATGTCGAGGAAGTTGGCCGGCTTGACGCCCTTGTGCTTCTCGCCCGCGTAGGAGACGACGTCGAGCGTGGACATGACCAGTCCGGCGCCGTTGCCGATGATGCCGACCTGACCGTCGAGCTTGACGTAGTTGAGGTCGGCCTTCTTCGCCTTGGCCTCGAGCGGGTCCGCGGCGTCCGCGTCCTCGAGTGCCTCGTGGTAGAGGTGACGGAACCCGGCGTTCTCGTCGAGGGTGACCTTGCCGTCGAGGGCGATGATGTCACCCTCCTCGGTGAGGACGAGCGGGTTGACCTCGACCAGCGTCGCGTCCTCACCCGTGTAGACGTCGTAGAGCTTGACGAAGACATCGGCGACCTTCGCGACCAGCTCGTCGGGGAAGCCCGCGGCCTTCGAGATCTCGACGGCCTTCGCGGAGTCGAGGCCGCCGCGCGGGTCGACCTCGATGCGGGCGAGCGCCTCGGGCTTCTCGACCGCGAGCTGCTCGATCTCCATGCCGCCCTCGACGCTGGTCAGAGACAGGTAGGAGCGGTTGGCCCGGTCGAGGAGCACCGAGAAGTAGAACTCGCGGGCGATGCGGGCGCCGCCGGCGACCATCACCCGGCGGACCACGTGGCCCTTGATGTCCAGGCCCAGGATGGCCTTGGCGGCCTCTTCGGCCTCGTCCGGCGTCTTGGCGACCTTCACGCCGCCCGCCTTGCCACGGCCTCCGACCTTGACCTGCGCCTTGACGACGGTGACGCCGCCCAGCTTCTCCGCGGCCGCACGGACCTCCTCCGGAGTGTCGGCGACGATGCCCGGAAGCACCGGGACGCCGTACTTCTCAAACAGGTCTCTGGCCTGGTATTCGAATAGATCCACGGTTATCCAATCCGCTGATGTCCGGCGCGCTCGTGGCGCTCCGGCGATTGTCTCCTGGGCGGTCCGGCGGGAGAATAGCTCGACGCCGAGATAAATTCGCCAGTGAGAACTTTAGCGTGTCCGACTGAACAGCCCGAATCGGTTTCTCCTCCACAGGGCGACGCGCAGGACGATCTCTCCACGGATTCGCTCCGAGACGTCCGCTGGCGGTCCGTCGCCGCGACCGTTGAGGGCATGACACATCGCATATCGAACCTCGTGACCGTCTTCGTCCTCGCCGGCCTCGCCGTCTTCCTCGGCATGCTGCACGCGCTCGCCGCGTCCCCCGACGCCCGTGCGCTGACCGGAGCCGGCCACGGCCCCGGCTACCTCTCCCAGGACGGCTGGTGGCTCGGGACCTACCGCCTCGACGACGGCGCCCAGGGCTTCTGCCTGAACGCCGGCAAGCCGAGCCCCACCGGCAACGGCTACGACTACGCGGACGCGGCGGCGCTCGGCTGGTACACGCCGGAGCAGTCGGCCTCCCTCGCGTACATCTCCCGCACCTGGGCGGGCACCGACGACCGGCTGACCGCCGCCGCGGGGCAGATCGCGACCTGGCTGGTCGCGGGCCTCGGCGGTCACACACCGGAGGAACTCGCCGCCCGCGCCGGGTCGGACGCCGGCCGGGTCCTCGCCCGGGCGCACGAGATGGTGGACGAGGCCGCGCGCCTCGGCTCGTCCTCGGTGCGGGCGGACACCGTGCTCGAGCTGGCGGAGACCGGCCCGGGCCGGGTCCGCGTCGAGCTCTCCGTCGTGCGGCCCTCCGGGGCGGAACTCCTGGCTCCTGGTGCACACCGGGCACGGGTGTCGCTCGACGGCGCGGCCTTCGCGGACGGCGCCGCCGACGCCGACGTCCCGACCGGGACGGACCTGGCGATCATGCCGTCCGGCGACGGGGCGAGCGTGACCGTGAGCGCTGCGGCCTCCCTCGACGGGCTGCCGTACGGCGACCGGCTGCTGGTCGCCGCCCCGCACGGGGACGCGCAGGCCGTCCTCGTCGCTGTGCCCGCGACGGCGGAGGCGCGCGCTGCGGCGTCCACGACGGGTCCGTCCCCGCTGCCGTTCCAGCCGATCGTCTCGACAGTGACGAGCGACCCGGAGGCCCTGCCCGGCGCGCTCATCCACGACCGGCTCACCGTGGCGGTCGACTCCGGAGACGGGCTCCTGCCGTCCTGGGGCGTGCGCGCGGTGGGCGACGGGTTCGAGCCGGTGGAGGCGGTCGTCGAGAGCACGCTGTACGGCCCGTTCCCCGCTCCGTTGTCGGAGTCGCCCGACGTCCCAGACGGCGCGCCGGTGGTGTGCACGGTGGAGACGACGGTGGACGGCACGGGCGAGTACGACACGTCCGAGTGCGCGATTCCCGCCGCAGGGCACTACGTCTGGGTCGAGCAGATCGATCCGGCGCGACTGTCCGCGGGAGACGGCGGGGAGCGGATCCGTCCCTGGCGGTCGGCGTTCGGCGTCGCCACGGAGATCACGGTGGCGTCGGCTCCCGTGGTCCCGGCGCCCGAGGAGCCCGCGCCGGCGCCGATGGCGCCGGCCGCGCTGGCGGACACCGGCGGCTCCTGGGCGGCGGAGGGATGGCCGGCGGCGGTCGGCCTCGCGGTGGCCGGCGGCGCGGTGCTGACCGCCGCACTCGGCCGGCGGCTGCGTCGCGGGAACTCAGATTCCCATTGCAGGATGGACGCATGACCACCACCCGCGCCGTCCGTGGCTCGTCGCGATCCGGGGTGACCGGGCAGCTCACGTACCTGCAGCTCACCGGCGAGGCGCTCTGCCTCGCCGGTGGCGGCAGGGCCCTCCTGCTGCAGATCGCGCACCCTGCGGTGGGGCGCGGTGTGGTGGAGCACAGCGACTTCGCCAACCGGATGCTGGATCGGTTCCACGCAACGATGACCTTCGTCTACGCCGCGACCTTCGCGACGCCCGCCGAGTTCGCCGTGGTCCGCCGGCGCGTCAACCGGGCGCACGCGCCCGTGCGCGGCGCGGCCACCGGCTCGGAGCCGGCGTACAACGCCTTCGACACAGAGCTGCAGCTCTGGGTGGCGGCGACCCTCTACGCCACGATGGTCGACCTCGGCGAGCGCGTCTTCGGCCCGCTGAGCCCCGCCGCACGCCAGGAGCTGTACCGCGAGGCGACCATCTCCGGGGGCGGTCTCCAACTCCGCCCCGAGGAGTGGCCCGCCACCGAGGGCGACTTCCAGGACTACTGGCACGACATGGTCGGCCGGCTCCGCGTGACGAACGCCACCCGCGCGGTCGCCGGGCAGATCCTCCATCCGCGACGTGTGCCGCTCTGGCTCCGCGCGACCCTTCCGGACGCCCGGGTCGTCACCGCCGGGCTGCTGCCGCCGAGCGTGCGGGACCAGTTCGGGCTGCCGTGGACGCCCTCGATCGAGCGCGGCTTCGAACGCCGGATGCGGGTGGCGGAGGCGGTCTACCCGCGGCTCCCGCTGCGACTCAGACAGCGGCCGCGCGACCTGTACCTGGCCCGGCTGCGGCGGTCGCTGACGGAGGAGCGCGGCTAGCCGGCGAGCCCCCGCGATCGCTCGATCCAGCGGGCCAGCAGCACCAGGCCGATCCCGATCGAGGCGCCCAGCACGGTCTCGAGCACGCGGTCGAGGACCAGCGTGCCGAGCGGCGCCGGAGAGGCGAGGTGCGACACCGCGAGCGCCATCGGGGTGATGAAGAGCAGGGCGTAGCCGTAGTGGCGGCCGACCAGCATCTCCGCGAAGAACTGGCAGACCACGATCACCGCGATCACCACGAGGGCAGGCGGCGACCACACCAGGACCAGCGCCGCCACGACGACGCCTCCGATGGTGCCGAGGATCCTGTGGAGCGAACGGGAGATCGAGTGCGCGGCGCGCGCGGGAGGGATGACGGCGACCAGGCTCACCACCGCCCAGTAGGCGTGGCCCAGCCCGAACGCGAGGGCGAGGCCTCCCGCGATGAGGACGCCGAAGCCGTTCTGCGCCGCGGTCAGCCAGACCCGGCGGTCGCGCAGAACGCTCGTGTCGACGCCGGGGCGGCGGTGCAGCTTCTTCAGGAGCACGGCGCCCGTCCGCGCGGCCCGGTCGCCGGCCGCGCGGCGCAGCAGCCAGCCCGACATCGTCAGCAGCCACGAGAACGCCGCGACGGCGGCTGCGAGGCCGATCCGGCCCCAGGCCTCTGCTGCCGGCGTCGGGATCGCCGCGCACACCAGCAGCGCGAACACGAAGAACAGCGGCTGGGCCGGCAGGAGCTGGAAGGCGGTCGCGAAGAAGGTCCCGATCACCACCACGGCCACCAGCAGGGCCGCCGCGAGCCACAGCGGCTCGCCCAGCACCGCGACCAGGACGCCGAGCGCGATGCTCGCCAAAAGCGCGACCGCCGCCACCGAGACGCTGCGGAGGCGGAGCCGATAGGGCTCGTTGCGTCCGTACAGCGCGGTGAACGCGCCGAACGTGGCGTACGCGGCGAGGTCGAGGCGTCCGACAGCGAGCAGGACCAGCAGCGGCACCGCCACTGCGGCGGCGGCCCGGAGGCCGACCTCGACGCTCAGGGAGGCCAGCTGCTGCCTCGGCCGCAGCCTCACAGCTTGTCGATCGGTGCGATCTTGATGAGGAGCTTCTTCGCGCCCACCTTCTCGAACTGGACGTGCGCGACACGCTTGGCGCCCTCGCCGGTGACGTTGGTCACCCGGCCGTCGCCGAAGTCCGCGTGCCGGATGCGGTCGCCCGGCGCGAGCTCCAGGTCGCCGTTGTCTCGGACCTTGCCGGTCACCCGGTTCGGCCACTCCGCCTTCGGGCGCTCCGCCGGCGCGCTGCCGCCCACCGGATAGCTCTCGTTCCAGCGTCCCGCCGTGCCGCCGATCCCGGGCCGTCGGGCGTTCAGCGCGCGCGACTGCGATCCGCCGCGCCCGTTCGCCGCACCAGGCGACTGCCGCCAGTCGATGAGGTCCGCCGGGATCTCCTGCAGGTAACGGCTCGGCATCGCGACCGCCGTCTCGCCGAACTGCGCCCGCGTCATGGCGAGCGACAGGAACAGCCGCTTCTTGGCGCGCGTGATCCCCACATAGAACAGCCGCCGCTCCTCGGCCGGTCCGCCCGGCTCGTTGGCCGACATCCGGTGCGGGAGGAGGTCCTCCTCGATGCCCGTCAGGAACACCGCGTCGTACTCCAGCCCCTTGGCCGTGTGCAGCGTCATCAGCGAAACCGAGCCGCTGGAGTCGTCGATCTCGTCCGCCGCCGCGACCAGCGACACCTCGGTGAGGAAGTCGACCAGCGTGCCGTCCGGGTTGTTGCGCGCGAACTCGCGGGTCACCGCGACGAGCTCGTCCACGTTCTCGGCTCGCGCCTCGTCCTGCGGGTCGCGGCTCTTGCGGAGCACCTCGAGGTAGCCGCTGCCGTCGAGCAGGAAGGTGAGCACGTCCGCGACCGACGCGGCGCCTGCCGGGTTGGCCGGGTCGATCTTCGCCGCAGCCTCGTCCAGCAGCCCGGAGAGCTGCAGGATGGCGCCGGTCACCTTCGGCCCGAGGCCGAGCGACCCGGCGTCGCGCATCGCATCGCGGAACGTGAAGCCGTTGTCCTCCGCGTAGCTCGCGAGCTGCGTCTCGGTCGCCGGACCGATGCCGCGCTTGGGCGTGTTCAGGATGCGGCGGAGGGCCAGGGTGTCGTCCGGGTTGGCGACCGTGATCAGGTACGCCATCGAGTCCTTGATCTCGGCGCGCTCGTAGAACTTGGTGCCGCCCATCACCTTGTAGGGCAGCGCCGAGCGGATGAAGATCTCCTCCAGCGCACGCGTCTGGGCGTTCGTGCGGTAGAAGACCGCCATGTCCTTGTAGTCCATGCCCGCGGCGTGCAGCTTCTCGATCTCATCCGCGACGAACTGCGCCTCGTCGTGACCCGAGTAGCCGGTGTAGCCGACGATCTTGTCGCCGTCGCCGACCGCCGTCCACAGCTTCTTGTCCTTGCGGTCGAAGTTGTTGGCGATCACGGCGTTGGCCGCGCTCAGGATGTTCTGCGTCGACCGGTAGTTCTGCTCCAGCAGCACTACCTTGGCGCCGCTGAAGTCGCGCTCGAACTCCACGATGTTGCGGATGTCCGCGCCGCGGAATGCGTAGATCGACTGGTCCGAGTCGCCGACCACGGTCAGCGAGGCCCCCGGGATGGCGCCGACCACGTCGCGCAGCTTGCTCACGTTGCGGCCGTGCTGCTCCATCTCCTCCGCGACGTCGGGAGAGACCGGCATGGTCAGCTCGCGGATGAGCGAGTACTGCGCGTGGTTGGTGTCCTGGTACTCGTCCACCAGGATGTGCCGGAACCGGGTCTGGTACAGCGCCGCGACCTTCGGGAAGGCCCGGAAGAGGAACACCGTCTCGGCGATGAGGTCGTCGAAGTCGAAGGCGTTGGCCCGGCGGAGCGCCCGGGTGTACTGCCGGAAGATCTCGAGGAACATCACCTCCTGCGGGTCGCTCAGGTTGGCCGAGCGCGCGTAGGTCTCGATGTCGGTCAGCTCGTTCTTGAGCTTGGAGATACGCCCGGAGGTGCCCGCGACCGTGAAGCCGAGCGTGTCGGCGTCCAGCTCCTTGATGATCCGCTTGAGCAGCGCGCGGGTGTCCCCCGAGTCGTAGATCGTGAAGCTCTGCGTCTTGCCGATCGTCTCGGCCTCCCGGCGCAGGATGCGGACGCACGCCGAGTGGAAGGTCGAGATCCACATGCCCTGCGCCCGGCCGCCGAGCAGCTGCTCGACGCGCTCGCGCATCTCGTTCGCCGCCTTGTTCGTGAACGTGATGGCGAGGATCTCGCTCGGCCAGGCCTCGCGGCTCTCGATGAGCCCGGCGATCCGGCGGGTCAGGACGCTCGTCTTGCCCGAGCCGGCGCCCGCGACGATGAGCAGCGCGGGCCCGCGGTACTCGGCCGCCTCGCGCTGCTGCGGGTTGAGCCCCGCGAACAGGCGCTCGTTCGGCCCGCGGCGACCGCCGCCTGCCCCGTCGCGACCTCCGCTTGCGCCGTCACGACCTTGGGCCGCGCCGTCGCCGGGGCGCACGTCGCCCTCCCAGCCGTCGAGGATGATCGGCACGGAGGAGGGCACCGCGGAAGTGGAGGAGGGGGCGTCGGGAAGGCTCGTCATGTCTCCAGACATTTTAGCCGCCGCCACCGTCATCGCGGCCCGGCAGCGCAGTCGGGCGACAGGACGCGCTCACCGCCCGTCGCGCACCGCCACCGCCAGATCGGGATGGTCGGCGAACACCCCGTCGACGCCGGAGTGCAGCAGGATCGCGAACAGCCGCCGCCAGTCCCCCCACTCGTCGTCGCGGCCGGATCTGCGGAACTCCGCGGGCAGCATCCCGTTCTCCGGCCGGAGGGTCCAGCAGTAGACGAACAGCCCGGCCGAGTGCGCGAGGTCGACCAGGTCGGACGTGACCGCACCGATGTCGACGCCGCCCTCGTCCTCGCCGAACAGGCCCACCGCCACCGAGCCCGAGTGCAGGATCTGCGAGACGTCCACGCTGATCCCGTCCACCCGCTCCGCCGGGGACGCCGCCGAGCCGAGGGCGTAGAGCCCGCGCAGGGTGAGGTCGGAGGCGTAGCCGGGTGCCGCAGCCCCGAGCGACGCGACGCGGTCGGCGGGTGCGCCCTCCGCCTCGAGCAGGTAGACGCGCTTCCCGCGGAAGCCGCCGTCGTGAAGCCGCCCGAGCACCGTCTTCTCGAAGCTCTCGGCGACGAGCCCGGGATGGTCGGACCAGCCCGCCGCGGCGAGCTCGGCCAGGAACAGCTCGTGCAGCGGCAAGCCGGCCGCCTCGAAGAAGGTGGCGTGCTTCAGCTCGGCCACCAGCCCGAGCGCCCTGCCCGCCGCGTCGGAGGCCGCGTCCACGACCTCCAGGACGTCCGCGAGACGCAGGATCGGGTAGCGGTCGTCGAAGGTCGAGCTCGCCTGGCGAAGCTGCGGGACGCGCTCCCGCGCGCGTAGGGTGGCGAGCTCGGCCCAGGTGAAGTCCTCGGTGAACCACCCGGTCAACGGCATCCCGTCGACCTCCTTGGTCGTGCGGCGGGAGGCGAACTCGGGATGCTCGGCCACGTTCGTCGTGCCGGAGATCTCGTTCTCGTGCCGCACGACCAGCACGCCGTCCTTGGTGGCGACCAGGTCGGGCTCGACCGAGTCCGCCCCGAGCGCGAACGCCAGCTCGTACGACGCCCTCGTGTGCTCCGGCCGGTATCCGGGCGCGCCTCGGTGACCGATGACGGACGGTCTGGAGCGGGCACGCATGTGGCGATACTAGCCGGGCGTCGAATCCGTTCCGATGCGCACGTGCGGGTGACACAATCGGAGTGTGCCCGACCCCGACGGCCTCCCGACCCCGACCGCGCCGGCGCCCCTCCCCGAGACCTCGGGAGCGCCCGGCGCCTGGCGCGAGCCGACGCGCTCGCTCGGCCTGCACTGGGGAAGCTACCGCGGCCGGTGGATCGCCGGGCTCGCGATGATCGTCGTCGGCACGGCCTGCGTCCTGGTGACGACCGCCTACAGCCTGCCGTTCCTGCTGGCCGGTTCGATCCTGCAGCCGGCGGGGTGGGCCGTGATGCCGTCCACGATCGGCCGGAGGGTGGCCGTGGTCGTCCCGGTGCTCGGCTTCAGCTGGCTCATGCTCGGCGGCTCCGGCTTCGCCTGGTGCTACGCCATCGTGCTGGCGGCGTGGCTGCTCGTGCGGCTCCGGCCGCTCCCGACGTTCGCCGTGCTGCTGCTGCCGATCGCCGCCAGCCTGGTGCTCCCGCTGTTCGTGACCACGTATGGCCAGGGCTGGATCACCATCCTGGTCATGAGCGTCATCGTCGTGGGCTCGGCGTGGCTGGCCCGCGCCGGAGCGGTCGCACTCGATTCATGGCAAGCTGTCAGAACTCTCAGAAACCAACCAGGTAGGTTGGACGCACCGAGACCGTAAGCGGTCCCCGACAATAGCGAGGAACCCATGGCACTCACCAACCCGGCATTCTCCACGAATCCGGCCTTCCAGAACAACGGGCAGGCGGCGACGGCCACCACGGTCAGCGCCGAGAACCTCGAGCAGATCTATCAGGCGCCGTCCGCGACCTCCGCGGACACCGATCGCATGACCGTCGAGGACACCATCAACAAGAGCGCGATCTCCTTCGCCCTCCTCGTTGCTGGCGCGGTGGTCGGCTGGATGGTCCCCGGGCTCGCCCTCCCCGCGGCGATCGTCGGCTTCGTGCTCGCGCTGGTCAACATCTTCAAGAAGAAGCCGTCGCCCGCGCTCATCCTGAGCTACGCCGGCGTGCAGGGCCTCTTCGTCGGGGGCATCTCCGCGGTGTTCGAGTCGATCTACCCGGGCATCGTGATCCAGGCGGTCATCGGCACGCTCGCGGTCGTCGGCGTGACCCTCGCGCTCTTCGCCTCGGGCAAGATCCGCGCGTCGGCCAAGGCCACCAAGATCTTCCTCATCGCGCTGTTCGGCTACCTGGCCTACTCGCTCGTCAACGTCGTCCTGATGTGGACCGGCGCCACCAACGGCATGTTCGGCCTCAACAGCGTTGAGCTCGGGAACACAGGCATCAAGCTCGGCCTGATCATCGGCGTCCTCGTCGTCATCATGGGCGCGTACTCGCTCGTGCTGGACTTCGACTTCATCCAGCGCGGCGTGAAGAACCGCGCTCCGCGGGTCTACGGCTGGTCAGGAGCCTTCGGCATCATGGTCACGGTCATCTGGCTGTACCTCGAGATCCTGCGCTTCCTCGCGATCGCACGCAACTAGTCGTCGCGCGCGCAGAAGGGCCGGGATGCATCAGCATCCCGGCCCTTCTCACGTCTACGGGAGCGTCACTCCCACTCAATGGTCCCCGGCGGCTTCGACGTGACGTCGAGCACCACGCGGTTGACGCCGTCCACCTCGTTGGTGATGCGGTTGGAGATGGTGGCCAGCAGGTCGTACGGCAGGCGCGTCCAGTCGGCCGTCATCGCGTCCTCGCTGGAGACCGGGCGCAGCACGATCGGGTGACCGTAGGTGCGGCCGTCGCCCATCACGCCGACCGAGCGGACGTCCGCCAGCAGCACCACCGGGCACTGCCAGATCTCGGCGTCCAGGCCGGCGGCGGTCAGCTCAGCGCGCACGATCGCGTCGGCGTCGCGGAGCAGGTCGAGCCGCTCCTGCGTCACCTCGCCGACGATGCGGATGCCGAGTCCCGGGCCGGGGAACGGCTGGCGGCCGACGATGACCTCCGGCAGCCCCAGCTCGCGGCCGATCGCGCGCACCTCGTCCTTGAACAGGGTGCGCAGCGGCTCGACGAGCTCGAACTGGAGGTCCTCCGGGAGGCCGCCGACGTTGTGGTGGCTCTTGATGTTGGCCGTGCCGGTGCCGCCGCCCGACTCCACCACGTCCGGGTAGAGCGTGCCCTGCACCAGGAAGCGGATCGGGTCGCCGTCGTTCGCGGCCTCCGCGATCAGGTCGGCCTGGGCCTTCTCGAACACGCGGATGAACTCGCGGCCGATGATCTTGCGCTTGGTCTCGGGGTCGGAGACGCCGGCGAGCGCGGACAGGAACTGCTCCTGCGCGTTCACGGTGACGAGCCGCACGCCGGTGGCGGCGACGTAGTCCTCCTCGACCTGGCGCGCCTCGTCCTTGCGGAGCAGGCCGTGGTCCACGAACACGCAGACGAGCTGGTCACCGACGGCCTTGTGGACGAGGGCGGCCGCGACGGCCGAGTCGACGCCACCGGACAGCGCGCACAGCACGCGGCCGGCGCCGACCTGGGCGCGGATCGCCGCGACCTGGTCGGCGATGACGTTGCCGCTGTTCCAGTCGGCGGGGATGCCGGCGGCGCGGTGCAGGAAGTTCTCCAGCACGGCCTGGCCGTACTGGGAGTGCTTGACCTCCGGGTGCCACTGCACGCCGTACAGCCTGCGCTCCTCGTTCGCGAACGCGGCGACGGGGGTGTCGTCGGTGGAGGCGAGCACCTCGAAGCCCTCCGGCGCCCGGGAGACCGAGTCGCCGTGGCTCATCCACGCGGTCTGCTCGGCGGGCTGGCCGTCGAGGAGGCTGCCCGCGCCGTCCGTCGCGGCGCCCGAGACGCGCACGGCGGTCGAGCCGTACTCGCGGCGGCCGGTCTTGGCGACCTCGCCGCCGAGCGCCGTGGCCATCACCTGGAAGCCGTAGCAGATGCCGAGCACGGGCACGCCGAGCTCGAAAATCGCCTCGTCGAGACGGGGCGCGCCCTCCTCGTACACGCTGGAGGGTCCGCCGGAGAGGACGATGCCCGCGGGCCGCTTGGCGGCGACCTCCGCCGCCGTCACGGTGTGCGGCACGATCTCGGAGTACACGTTCGCCTCGCGCACCCGGCGGGCGATCAGCTGCGCGTACTGCGCGCCGAAGTCGACCACCAGGACCGGGCCGGCCGGCGCGGCCGAGTCGGCCCCGCCGAGGATGTCCGAGAACACTGCGTCGGTGCTAATTTGCGGCCTCCACGTACGTCGCTGCCTCGGCCTCACGGCCGGCCAGATAGCTCTTGACCTGCTTGGTGATCCTGGCCTCCACGAAGAAGGACAGGAAGGGGATGACGCCGCCGAGGGCGATGGTGATGAACTTCGAGAACGGCCAGCGCATGAAGCTCCACAGCCGGAAGTCGGAGAACAGGTACACGACGTACAGCCAGCCGTGGGCGATCAGGATGCCGGTGCTGAGATCGACGCCGGTCGGGGCGACCGCGGTCTTGACGGGGACGAACGTGAGCGTGCCGTAGTTGCTGAACGCGAAGAGCTGGAAGCCGAGGCCGTACTTCACGAGCATCTCCACGCAGAGCAGCAGGAGCATGATGCCGGTGACGTAGGCGAACACCTGGTAGAACTTCAGCGCCCCGCGGATCTTCGGGAAGTCTTCGAGTTTGGGAGCGAGGGGCATGGATTTATTCTACGTTCCCGGCGTGCGCCCTCGCGCCGTCGCCGGCGGCCGCCTCTGCCGCCAGCTCGCGCTCCTCGTCCTCCCGCTCCTTGGCGTCCCGGACGAGCCGGTACCAGAGGAAGATCGCGAACCCGGCGAAGATGATCCACTCGGCCGCGTAGAAGATGTTCAACCAGTTGAGCTCGGTCTGCTGGATGGGCGGCGGCGAGTCGATCTTGTCCAGCCCGGCGGGCGGCGTCCGGTCGACCACGTACGCGTTGTAGACGTCCATGCCGTCCACGCCGGTCCACAGGTTGTAGAGCTGGCCGACGCCGAGGGTCGTCATCGCGGTCGGGTTCTTCTTGTCGCCCGGCACCTGCGGCTGCTCGTCGGGGAGGATGCGGCCGACGATCTTCTGCGGCGCCTCCGGCTGCTCGGCGAGCTGCGACATGACGGACTTCGCGGTCGCCTCGTCCGGCGCCCAGCCGCGGGCGACGGCGAGCGCGATCCGCTGACCGCCGCCGGCGTCCACGTCCACATGGGAGACGACCCACCAGCCGGACCTGCCGAAGTTGATCCGGTCGTACAGGAGCTGGTCGTCGCCGGCCACGAAGGTGCCGGTGAACTCCACGAGCTGCCCGACCGACTTGTCCGTCATCGGCCCGTTCGGCTTCGCGACCTGCGCGAGCGGGAGCACGGTCTCGGTCGGCGCGACCACCGCCTTGCCGGACTCGATGGCGCGTTCGAGCTGCCATTGGCCGAGTGCGGCGAACCCCGCGGCGAGCGCGAGCGCGAACAGCAGGGCGCCGATCCAGCGGGGACGCAGCATCATCTGCAGCATGGTGGTGCCGCCCTGCGGCGCCTGAGCGCCGGCGGGGCTGCCGGGGGTGGTGTCGATGGGTCAGTCCCGCTTTCGTTCGACGGTCGTGTCCTGCTGCTGCATGGCCTGCTCGACGATCCGGTCCACAGCCTGGCGCGTGTCGCCGCGCCTGTCGTCGCGGCGCGTGTCGGAGTCGAGGTCGGCGGTGGCCGCCTCGACGAGTGCGATCTCCTCGTCGAGCATGGGATCGCGCTGCTTCCGCCGGTCGCGCCGCTTGGACGATCCGGACCGGAGAATCATCCCACCGATCTTCTCGGAGTTCGCTGCGAGGATCGGCCCCAGGACGGCCATGATCAGCACGTAGAGCCCCGCGAACGGGACGATGCGCGCATCCAGCCCCGCGCTGAGCGAGAGCGTCGCGAGGATGAGCGCGAACTCCCCGCGGTTCTGCAGGATGACCGCGGTGTTGATGCCCGCCTGCGGACCGAAGCCGTTCAGCCACGCGACGAACTGCCCCGCAAGGATGTTGAGCACGAGCGTCATGGCCACCGCGATGAGCACCGGGCCGAGCACAGCGGGGAACTTCGCCGGGTCGAGCTCGAGCCCGAAGTTGAGGAAGAAGAACGCCGCGAACACGTCGCGCAGCGGTATCGCGATGTGCTCTATCTTGTTGCGGTACTTCGTCGCGCCCAGCACGAGCCCGATCAGGAACGCCCCGATCGCGTCGGTGACGCCGAGGATCTCGCCGATCCCGGCGAACAGCACGGCGAGCCCGAAGAACAGGATCGTGAAGAGCTCGTCGTCCTTCGTGCGGAACAGTCGCGAGACGTACCTCCCGCCGAATCTGGCCAGCGTGAACATCACGACCAGGAACAGGAACGCGACCGTCAGCTTGCCGACCACCGGCCAGAGCTGGGTCTCGCCGCTGAGCACCACGGACACGATCGCGAGGTAGATCGCGATGAAGATGTCCTCCACCACCGTCACGCCGAGGATCATCGGCGTCTCGGTGTTGGGGAGGCGGCGCAGCTCGATGAGCAGCTTGGTCACGATCGCCGACGACGACGTGGCCGTCATCCCGGCGATGATGAGGGCCTCCCTGGTCCCCCAGCCGACCCAGAAGCCGAACGCGAGGCCGACGCCCATGTTGATCAGGATGTAGGAGCCGCCGGAGACCACGAGCTTGCCGAAGTTGCCGAAGAACTCGTCCTGGTCGAACTCCAGGCCCAGGTTGAACAGCAGCAGGATCAGCCCGAAGACCGCGATGAGCTCGATGTAGTTGCTCTCGAAGTCGAGCGGGAACCAGCCGGTGTGCGGGCTCGCCAGCAGCCCGACGAGCATGTAGATGGGGATCGCGGGGAGCCCCACCAACTTGCCGAGCCGTCCGAGCACGTACGCGACGAGCAGCAGGATGCCGAGGATGATGAGGTCTTCTCCGAGATGCATGGATCAGCCTCCCGGCGGAGCGTCGGACGTGGCCCGTGCGGTCTGACCGGTGCGGAAGAACGCGAAGGCTTTCGCGACCTTCTCGGGGGTGCCCGCGACGACGAGCGTGTCACCGGGGAAGACCTTGAAGTCGGGTGCTGGCGCGGGATTCGCGGAGTCCCCGCGCACGACGGCGACGACCGTGAGGCCGACGAAGCCGCGGTCGCCGGGCGCGCCGAGCTGCTGCCCGGCGATGTAGTCCTCGTAGTCGACGGAGAACCAGTCGATGCTGAGCCCGGGGATCTGGTCGAGCGCGGTGAGCGACTCGGTGATCTGCGTGCCGCCGAGGAGCTCGGCGAGCGTGTGCGCCTCGTCCTCGTTGAGGCGCAGCGAGACCTTGGTCACGTCGGCGCCGTCCTCGTGATCGGAGAACGTGATCAGGTCGCTGTGCCCGGAGCGGTGGGCGATAACGCCGACCTTCCCCCCGTCGTCCGTGACGAAGGTGTGCAACACCCCGACCCCGGGCAGTTTGACCCGTCGAACGTCAACCATTTTGCGTCTCCATCCGTCGCGGGCACTGGCTTACAGCCTACCGGAGGGAGGTGGCCGGTCGTACAAAATGCTCATATTGCACCAGACTGTACAAAACAGGTGATATCGTCAGCCTCATGAACCAGATCGCCATCTCCGAGGCCCGCGCCCGGCTGTCGTCGCTCATCGATGAGTCGCACGCCGAACCGGTCTATCTGACACGCCGCGAGCGCGCGGTGGCCGCGATCGTGGACGCGGACCAGCTCAAGCACCTCCTGGAGGACGCCGAGGAGCTCGCCGACATCCGGGCCGTCGACGCAGCCTGGGAGGAGACGGAACGGCTTCGTGAGACGCCTGTCCCCTGGGAGGACGTCAAGCGCGAGCTCGGACTCGCGTGACCTACGCAGTACAGCTCCTCCCCGCCGCGATCCGATCCATCAAGAAGCTCCCGCCCGAGGGCAAGCGCCGGGTTCAGGCAGTCATCGAGCTTCTCGGCGACGATCCCCGACCACCCGCATCGAAGAAGCTCGTCGGTCGCGTCGAATGGCGCGTGCGTTCGGGCGATTATCGCGTGCTCTACCGCATCGAGGACGGCATCCTCACCGTCGTCGTGGTGGATGCCGGTCACCGGCGCGAGATCTACCGCTGAGCGGGGTGGCTACTCCTCCTTCGGAGGCGCGTCGGCGGCCTCCTCTGCCGGGGCTTTCGCCGCCGCCTTCGCGGCCGGCGTCTTCCCCGACGCCGCCCTCGCCGTGCGCGTGACAGCGCCCGCCTTCGCCGCCGCGGCGTCCACGTCCACGATGTCCGGCGCCTCCAGGCGCACCCGGTCGGCCGACTCGTCGTCCGGCTGCTGCTGGCTGGCGCGCTCGGCCGCGACCCGCTTCAGGTAGGTCTGCACCTCGCGCTCCTCGCGGCCGGAGTCCCAGCCGAGCACCCCGGCCATCAGGGACGCGGCGACGGGCGCCGCGGAGACGCCGCGGTCCCAGGCCTCGATCGAGATGCGGGTGCGGCGCGCGAGCACGTCCTCCAGGTGGAGGGCGCCCTCGTGGCTGGCCGCGTAGACGACCTCCGCGCCGATGTAGTCGTCGGCGCCGGGCAGCGGCTGGGCCAGCGACGGGTCCTCGCGGACGAGGGCCAGGATGTCCTCCGTCATCGTCCCGTAGCGGTTGAGCAGGTGCTCGACGCGCGCCGGGTGGAGGCCGGACTCGCTCGCGATGCGGCCGCGCCGGTTCCACGCCGCCTGGTAGCCCTCCGCTCCGACGAGCGGGATCTCCATCGTCGTGCTGGCCGGGATCTTGCCGTCGAGCGCGGACGCCGCGGCGTCGATCGCGTCCTTCGCCATCACCCGGTAGGTCGTCCACTTGCCGCCGGCGATCACGACCAGGCCGGGCACCGAGTGGGCCACCAAGTGCTCGCGGGACAGCTTGGAGGTCTCCTCCGACTCGCCCGCCAGCAGCGGGCGCAGGCCGGCGTAGACGCCCTCCACGTCCTCCCGGGTCAGCGGGACGTTGAGCACCTGGTTGACGTGCGCGAGCAGGTAGTCGATGTCGGCCGCCGTCGCCGCCGGGTGCGCCTTGTCGAGGTGCCAGTCGGTGTCGGTCGTGCCGATCAGCCAGTGCCGGCCCCACGGGATGACGAAGAGCACGCTCTTCTCGGTGCGCAGGATGAGGCCCATCTTCGACTGGAAGCGGTCGCGCGGGACGACCAGGTGGATGCCCTTCGACGCGCGCACCTTGAACTGGCCGCGCTCCCCCACCATCGACTGGGTGTCGTCCGTCCACACGCCGGTCGCGTTGACGACCTGCTTGGCGCGGATCTCGAACCGCTCACCGGTCTCCTGGTCGACCGCCTGCACGCCGACGACCCGCTCGCCGACCTTGAGGAAGCCCTCCACCCGCACGCGCGGGGCGACGTGCGCGCCGTAGTGGGCCGCAGTGCGCGCCAGTGTCGCCGTGTACCGGGCGTCGTCGACCTGCGCGTCGTAGTAGGTGATGCCGCCGACCAGCGCGCTCGGCGCCATGCTCGGGATGGCCTTGAGCACCTGCCGCTTGCTGAGGTGGCGGTGGTGCGGCACCCCCGGCGGGCGCAGGCCGCTGTAGGAGAAGATGTCGTACAGCATCATGCCGGCGCCGATGTAGAACCGCTCGTACACGCGCTTGTGCAGCGGGTAGAGGAACCGGACGGGCTTGACCAGGTGCGGGGCGATGCGCTGCAGCAGGAGGCCGCGCTCGATCAGCGCCTCCCGCACGAGCCCGAAGTCGAGCTGCTCCAGGTAGCGGATGCCGCCGTGGACCAGCTTGGACGACCTGCTGGAGGTGCCCGACGCGAAGTCGCGGGCCTCCACCAGGCCGACGCTCAGCCCGCGGGTGACCGCGTCGACCGCGCTGCCCACGCCGACGATGCCGCCGCCGACCACGAGGATGTCGAGCTCGGTGTTCTTGAGCGCCTCGATCGCGGCGGCGCGCTCGGCGGGGCCGAGGCGTGAGGGGTAGCCCACCGCTGTCGACTGCGCGGTAGTGCCGGACGGGGATGACGTCGCCATCGTTTCCTCCTCCCCGGCCGCCTTCGGCCAGGACCTAGTGCGTCTGACTCTGTTTATTGAGTCAAGTAGGGCGCGACGACCACCTCGACGCGCTGGAACTCCTTCAAGTCCGAGTATCCCGTCGTTGCCATGCTCCTGCGCAAGGCCCCCACGAGATTCGCAGTTCCCTCGGCGACCGGCGCCGGGCCGTACAGGATCTCCTCGAGCGGGGCGACCTGGCCCACGGCGACCCGGTTGCCGCGGGGAAGCTGCGGGTGGTGCGCCTCCGCACCCCAGTGCCAGCCGCCGCCGGGCGCGTCGGTGGCGCGGGCGAGCGTGGTGCCGAGCATCACGGCGTCGGCGCCGCACGCGATGGCCTTCACGATGTCGCCCGAGCTGCCGAGGCCGCCGTCGGCGATGACGTGCACGTACCGGCCGCCCGACTCGTCCATGTAGTCGCGGCGCGCGCCGGCGACGTCCGCGACGGCCGTGGCCATCGGGGCGTGGATACCGAGGGTGGAGCGGGTGGTGGAGGCCGCGCCCCCGCCGAAGCCGACGAGCACGCCGGCCGCGCCCGTGCGCATGAGGTGCAGCGCCGCCGTGTAGGTCGCGGCGCCGCCGACGATGACGGGGACGTCCAGCTCGTAGATGAACTTCTTCAGGTTGAGGGGCTCGACGTTCTTCGAGACGTGCTCGGCCGAGACCGTGGTGCCGCGGATGACGAACAGGTCGACCCCAGCCTCCACGACGGTCTGGTAGAGCTCCTGCGTGCGCTGCGGCGAGAGCGCGCCGGCGACGGTGACGCCGCCCTCCCGGATCTCGGCGAGCCGGCGGGTGACCAGCTCGGGCTTGATCGGCTCCGAGTAGATCTCCTGCATCCGGCGGGTCGCCTTGTCGGCGGGCAGCTCGCGGATCTCGGCGAGCAGCGGCTCCGGGTCCTCGTAGCGGGTCCAGACGCCCTCCAGGTCGAGGACGCCGAGGCCGCCGAGCTGGCCCATCATGATCGCGGTGGTCGGCGAGACCACGGAGTCCATCGGGGCGGCCAGGAACGGGATGTTGAACTGGTACGCGTCGATGGTCCAGGCGACCGAGACGTCCTCCGGGTCGCGCGTGCGCCGGCTGGGCACCACCGCGACGTCGTCGAAGGCGTACACGCGGCGGGCACGCTTGGCCCGCCCGATCTCAATCTCCATACTCACGGGTTCAGTCTATGGCGCGGCACTGGCAGAGTAGGCAGGGTGACCGTCGACGCCGAGCCCCTCGCCCGCCTCCGCCAGCGCACGAGCGAGAAGTGGAGTCTGTATCCGGACGACGTGCTCCCGCTGTTCGTGGCCGAGACGGACTACCCGCTGGCCCCGCCGATCGCCGCCGCCCTGCACGCCGCGATCGACCGCGGCGACACCGGCTACATCGGCGAGGACGACCACGCCAAGAGCGCCTTCGCCCGGTACGCGCGGGACACCTGGGGCTGGGAGGTCGACCCGGGCTCCGCCCTGACGACGACGGACGTGAGCGTTGTCATCGTGGAGGCGCTGCGCATGCTGATCGCGCCGGGCGACCGGGTGGTCGTCACGCCGCCGGTCTACCCGCCGTTCTACGAGTTCATCCCCGAGGCGGGCGGCGTGGTCGAGGAGGTACCGCTCCTGGACGACGGCACGGCCTGGTCCCTCGACCTCGACGGCCTGGAGCGCGCCTTCGCCGGCGGCGCTCGCGCGTTTTTGCTGTGTCACCCGCACAACCCGCTCGGCCTCGTCCACCCGCGGCCGGTCCTGGAGGCCGTGGCCGCGCTGGCCGCCCGGTACGACGTGGCCGTGGTGAGCGACGAGATCCACGCGCCGCTGACCCACTCGGACGAGACCTTCACGCCGTTCCTGTCGCTGTCGGACGACGCCCGCCGTGTCGGTGTCGCGGCGCACTCGGCGAGCAAGGCGTGGAACCTCGCCGGGGTGAAGTGCGCGCTGATGGTCGCGGCGTCGCCGGCCCGGGCGTCGCAGCTCCACGCCCTCCCGATGGAGGTGGAGGTGCGAACGAGCCTGCTCGGCCGGATCGCGACGGAGGCGGCGTTCGACGACAGCCGGGAGTGGCTGGCGGGCACGCTGGAGTCGATCGAGGCGAACCGGGCGCTTCTGGGGCGGTTGCTGGCTACGCACCTCCCGAAGGCCGTGTACCGCGAACCGCACGCCAGCTACCTCGCGTGGGTCGACTTCCGGGGGCTCGGCTGGGGCGACGAGCCCGCCGCGCGCATCCTGGAGGAGGCGCGGGTGGCGCTGGTGCGCGGGCTGGACTTCGGGCGCGAGGGGGCCGGGTTCGCGCGGGTGAACATCGCGTGCTCGCCGGAGGTGCTGACGGAGGCGGTGGAGCGGATCGCGCGCCTCCGCTGAGGCTCCGTCCACTTCCGCCGAAGGGCACGTTGTTGTCACTTAGGGACGTGCAAAGTGACAACTACGTGCCCCTCGGCGGAGGCGCGCACGCTCACCGCACCCGCTCGACCCGCTTCTCGTCCCACATGGGCTCGTCCGCCTCGTACACGTTCCCGTCCGCCCCGAAGACGAGGTACCGGTCGAAGCCGCGCGCGAACCAGCGGTCGTGCGTGACCGCGACGACCGTTCCCTCGTAGTCGGCGAGGCCGTCCTCCAGGGCCTCGGCCGAGACCAGGTCGAGGTTGTCGGTGGGCTCGTCGAGCAGCAGGAGGGTGTCGCCGGACAGCTCCAGCAGCAGGATCTGGAGGCGCGCCTGCTGGCCGCCGGACAGCGACTCGAACGTCTGCTCGGCCGACGCCGCCAGGCCGTAGCGGTCGAGGACGCGCGAGGCGGCTTCCCGGGGCATGCCCGCGCGGCGGTCGTCGCCGCGGTGCAGGATGTCGAGGAGCGTCCTCCCGGCCAGTTCGGGATGCTCGTGCGCCTGCGCGAACAGTCCCGGAGCCACCCGCGCGCCGAGCTTCGCGACGCCGGAGTGCGGCACCGGCGCGCCCGCGACCTCCGCAGAGGCGAGGTGGCCAGCTGAGGGGTCGGGGTCGGTGCCTCCGGCGGCGAGGAGGCGCAGGAAGTGCGACTTGCCCGACCCGTTCGAGCCGAGGACCGCGATGCGCTCGCCGAACCACACCTCCAGGTCGAACGGGCGCATCAGGCCGGTCAGCTCCAGCCCGTGGCACTCGATCACCCGGCGGCCGGTGCGGGCTCCGGTGAGGCGCATCCGCACGTTCTGCTCGCGCGGGCGCTCCTGCGGGGGCCCGGCCTGCTCGAACTTGGCCAGCCGGGTCTGCGCGGCCTGGTACGCGGAGGCGAGGTCGCTGTTGTACTTCGCCTTCTCCTTGAACCGCAGCACGAGGGCCTTCAGCTTGGCGTGCTCCTCGTCCCAGCGCCGCCGGAGCTCCTCCAGCCGCGCCATCCGCTCCTCGCGGGCGGCGTGGTAGCCGCCGAAGCCGCCGCCGTGCGTCCAGGTGGTGTTGCCGGCGCCGCCGAGCTCGAGGGTGACGATGCGGTCGGCGGCACGGGCCAGCAGCTCCCGGTCGTGGGAGACCAGGAGCACGGTCTTCGGCGTCGAGCGGAGCTGCTCCTCCAGCCAGCGCTTGGCGGGGACGTCGAGATAGTTGTCCGGTTCGTCCAGCAGCAGCACCTGCTCCGGACCGCGCAGCAGCGCCTCCAGGACGAGCCGCTTCTGCTCGCCGCCGGACAGGCTCCGCACGCCGCGATGCTGGGCGCGCTCGAAGGGGACGCTGAGGGCGGCGACCGTGCAGTGATCCCAGACCACCTCCTGGTCGTAGCCGCCCGCGTCCGCGTAGTCGGTCAACGCCGTCGCGTAGCGGAGCTGGGTGTCCGTCTCGTCGCGCTCGATGATCGCCTCCTCGGCGGCGGCGAGCGCCTCCGACGCCTTGCGGACGGCCCGGGGCGCGACGAGGACGAGGAGGTCGCGCACCGTCCGGTCGTCGCGGACGTGCCCCACGAACTGGTCCATCACGCCGAGACCGCCGTCGATCACGACGCCGCCGCCGTCCGGCCGCAGTTCGCCGCGGATGATGCGCAGCAGCGTCGACTTGCCCGCGCCGTTCGCGCCGATCAGCGCGGAGACGCTGCCGTCCCCGACCCGAAACGACACGTCGTCCAGGAGCGGCCTCCCGTCGGCGAGCGCGTACGAGACGCCTGAGACGTCGATGTGACCCATGACCGGAATCCTGTCTTCCCCGTGACCAAAGCCTTCCAGCCTAGACGAAACCGCCGCCCAGGCCCAACCCCGTCACCAAAGCAGGACATCCCCGTCCACGACCCCCGAAACGCAGACAACGGAGGACAACCGACCCCACCACGGCCGGATCTCCTCCGTTACCCGACGCTCACGGCCTCCAGCGACCGGATGTCCTCCGTTGGCGACCGGCGTCGGTAACGGAGGAGATCACCGTCCGGGCACCCCCGGAAAGCAGACAACGGAGGAGATCCGGGCCCGGGTGGGCCGGATCTCCTCCGTTGGCGGCGGAGTGGATCAGCGGCGGTAGTTCGGGGCCTCCACGACCATCTGGATGTCGTGCGGGTGCGACTCCTTCAGGCCGGCGGCGGTGATCCGGACGAACCGGCCGCGCTCCTTGAGCTCGGGTATGGTGCGGGCGCCGACGTAGAACATCGACTGGCGGAGGCCGCCGACGAGCTGGTACGCCACGGCCGACAGCGGTCCGCGGTACGGGACCTGGCCTTCGATGCCCTCAGCGATGAGCTGCTCGTCGCTCGGGACGTCCGCCTGGAAGTAGCGGTCGCGCGAGTACGAGGTCTTCTTGCCGCGGGTCTGGAGGGCGCCGAGCGACCCCATGCCGCGGTAGTTCTTGAACTGCTTGCCGTTGACGAACACGAGGTCGCCGGGCGACTCGGCCGTGCCCGCCAGCAGCGAGCCGAGCATGACGCTCTCCGCGCCCGCGACCAGCGCCTTGGCAATGTCGCCCGAGTACTGGAGGCCGCCGTCGGCGATGAGCGGGACGTCCGCCGCGCGCGCGGCCAGCGATGCCTCGTAGACCGCGGTCACCTGCGGCACGCCGACGCCGGCGACGACGCGGGTGGTGCAGATGGAGCCCGGTCCGACGCCGACCTTGATGGCGTCCGCACCCGCGTCGATGAGCGCCTGCGCGCCGGAGCGGGTGGCGACGTTGCCGCCGATGATGTCCACGTGCGAGGCGCGCGGCTCGTGCTTGAGACGGTGGATGATGTCGAGCACGCCGGCGGAGTCGCCGTTGGCGGTGTCCACGACGATGACGTCCACACCCGCGTCGACCAGGGTCATCGCGCGGTCCCAGGCATCGCCGAAGAAGCCGATCGCGGCGCCGACGCGGAGGCGGCCCTCGTCGTCCTTGGTGGCGTTCGGGTACTTCTCGCTCTTGTCGAAGTCCTTGACGGTGATGAGCCCGCGCAGCCGGCCGTCGGCGTCCACGAGCGGGAGCTTCTCGATCTTGTGCTCAGCGAAGATGGCGACCGCGGAGTCCGGGTCGATGCCGACCGGCGCGGTGATGAGCGGCATCCGGGTCATCACATCGCGCACCAGCGTGGTGGAGCGCTCGAACGGGGAGACGAAGCGCATGTCGCGGTTGGTGATGATACCGACCAGCTTGCCGTCGCCCTCCACGACCGGGAGGCCGGAGACGCGGAACTGCCCGCACAGCAGGTCGACCTCCTCGACGGTGGCGTCCGCGGTGGTGGTCACCGGGTTGGTGATCATGCCCGACTCGGAACGCTTCACCTTGTCGACGTTGGTGGCCTGATCCTCGATGGAGAGGTTGCGGTGGATGATGCCGATGCCGCCGTGTCGGGCCATGGCGACGGCCATGCGCGACTCGGTCACGGTGTCCATGGCGCTGGAGAGGAGCGGGGTCGCCATGCTGATCCGCTTGGTCAGGCGAGTCGAGGTGTCCGCCTCGCTCGGGATGACGTCGGTGTGCCCGGGAAGGAGCATGACGTCGTCGTAGGTCAAACCGATGAATCCGAACGGATCCGCCTGGTCCATTTCACCCCTATCAAGGTCGCGCGAGTTGTGGATGATTCATCGTAACGGCACAAGCTGGGCGGTTATTCCGGGCGTGGAACGTCATGGCGCCTCTTTTATGAGCTAAAGCCTTAGCTCATAAAAATCGCGCCGATCATTATGAGCTAGCAGCCCCCTTCACTCCACCGTCGCGAGATCCAGCTCCGCCTGCTTCTTCCCCTGGCGGGCCGCCACGATCATGTCCACGCTGAGGATCGCGAGGGCCAGCCAGACGATCGCGAAGCCGATCCAGCGCTCGGGCGGCATCGCCTCGTTCAGTACCGCGACGCCGACGATGAACTGGATGAACGGCGCGAAGTACTGGATGAAGCCCATGTACACCAGCGGCAGGCGCCGGGAGGCCGCGGCGAAGAACAGCAGCGGCACGGCCGTGATCACGCCGGCGCCGACGAGCAGCACCGTGTGCCACGGACCGTCGCTCCCGATCGTCAGGCCCACCGTGAGGCTGACGACCACGAGCTGCACGATCGCGACGGGTGTCAGCCACATCGTCTCCAGCGTCAGCCCGGAGACGGCGTCGACCCGGCCGCCGACGCGCTTCTTGATGAGGCCGTAGAAGCCGAACGAGAACGCGAGGATGAGCGCGATCCACGGGACCTGCCCGTAGCCGATCGCGAGCACGACGACGGCGATCACGCTGACGCCTACCGCGACCCACTGCGCGACGCGGAGCCGCTCGCGCTGGACGATCACGCCGAGGAACACGGTCACGATCGGGTTGATGAAGTAGCCGAGCGCGGCCTCCACGACGTGACCGCTGACCGTTGCCAGCACGTAGGTCTGCCAGTTGACGTAGATGAGCGCTCCGGCGAGGCCCATCGTGAACAGGACCCTGCGGTCCTTCAGGAGGGCGCCGAACGTGCGCCACGTCCGCGTGACGGTGAGCGCGATCGCGCAGAACACCAGCGAGAAGAGCACCCGCCAGGCGACGATCTCCCAGGCACTGGCCGGCGCGAGCGCCAGGAAGTAGATGGGGAGGATGCCCCAGAGGACGTAGGCGGAGATCGCATAGGTCAGGCCGGACCTGCGGTGTTCGGAGAGGGGCTTCGGCACTCCCACGACACTACTCCGAACCGGGGACACGGACGGATCCGGTGGAGGCCGCGCGAGCCGGCCCGCAGGGACGACGAAGGCCCAGGTGCAACAGCGCCCGGGCCTCGGCCGAAAGGAGGTGCGTCAGCGGACGACGACCGCGAGGACGTCGCGAGCCGAGAGGACCAGGTAGTCCTCGCCGCCGAACTTGACCTCGGTGCCCCCGTACTTGGAGTAGATCACCTTGTCGCCGACGGCGACGTCGAGCGGGACCCGGTTGCCGTTGTCGTCGATGCGGCCCGGTCCGACGGCCACGACCTCGCCCTCCTGGGGCTTCTCCTTGGCGGTGTCGGGGATGACCAGACCGGAGGCAGTGGTCTGCTCAGCCTCGACCTGCTTGATGACGATGCGATCTTCGAGCGGCTTGATGGAGACCGACACGGTTGACCTCTTTCTTTGGTGAACTCAGTCTTTGCGAACTCAATACGTTGCGCGGCTTGCGTTAGCAAACTCGCACGGAGAGTGCTAACACGAGTCTAGGGGGTGCGTTAGCAGTCCCGCAACGTGAGTGCCAGAAGGTACCGTGGTCCACATGGACCGGTCCGAACTCGTCGAGCTGCTGAGCGCCGAAGGCCTTCGGCTGCTCGACTCCCTTCCCCCGTACCGGTCCGAGAAGGACGTGCTGGCGATGGTCACCGACCTCCGCAAGCAGGGCCACTCCCCCGGGCTGGTCGCGGCGGTGCTGACGCAGGCGAAGCTGCGCAAGAAGGCGGTCGGCAAGTTCGGCGAGTTCGCCTCCCGGATGCTGTTCACCGAGGCGGGGCTGGAGCAGGCGACGCGCCTGTCGGTCGCGGCGCGCCACGCCGGCCGGTTCCGGGCGGCTGGGCTGACCCGCGTCGCCGACCTCGGCTGCGGTATCGGCGGCGACGCGCTCGCCCTCGCGGCGCTGGAGCTGGAGGTCACGGCCGTGGAGGCCGACGAGGTGACCGCCGCGATCGCCGCCTTCAACCTCGCCCCCTTCCCCTCGGCGACGGTCGAGCACCGCCGGGCGGAGGACGTGAGCCTGCGCGCGATCGACGGCGTCTTCCTCGATCCCGCGCGGCGGACGCCCGGCCACACCGACACCGACCGGCTGACCGATCCCGACGACTACACACCGTCGCTCGGCTTCGCGTACGAACTCGCGACCGGCCGTTCGGTCGGGCTGAAGCTCGGCCCCGGCTTCGACCGCGACCTCATCCCGTCGACCGCGGAGGCCCAGTGGGTGTCCGCCGACGGGCAGGTCGTGGAGCTCGGGCTCTGGTTCGGCGCGCTCGCCCGCACGGGCATCCGGCGTGCCGCCCTGGTGCTGCGCGGCGACGAGGCGAACGAGCTCACGGCGGAGGCCGACAGCGAGGACGCCGAGACCGGCGAGCTCGGCGAGTACCTCTACGAGCCGGACGGCGCGGTCATCCGCGCGCGCCTCATCGGGGACCTCGCCCGGCGGCTCGACGGACGGATGCTCGGCGACGGCATCGCCTACATCACCGCCGACGAGCCCACGCCGACGCCGTTCGCGGCGGGCTTCCGCATCCTGGAGACCCTGCCGTTCGCCGAGAAGGACCTCAAGAAGGCGCTGCGGGCGCGCGGGATCGGCACGCTGGAGATCAAGAAGCGCGGCGTGGACGTCGACCCTGCCGCGCTCCGGACGCGCCTCAAGCTGTCGGGCGACCGTCCCGCGACCCTGATCCTGACCAGGGTCGCAGGACGTCACACGGCATTGCTCGCCGAGCGCCTCTGAGCCCGACCGGTCAGTACCGGTACGTGTTCGAGAAGCTGGCCAGGAAGATCCCCCAGAAGATCCAGAAGATGATCGCGATGGCGACCGACACGAACCCGAGGATGATCCCGGTGAGCCAGAACCCCTTGGCCCGCGGCTCCTTGGTGCGGCCGATGAAGCCGAGGACGATGGCGGCGACGCCGAACAGGGCGCCGATCCCGAACGCGAGGTTCAGGACGATGCCCAGGATGCCGCCGACGAGCGACAGGATGCTGAGGATCGGCGACTTGGTCGCGGGCGCCGTCGCGTAGGGCTGCGCATAGCCGGGCGCGGGCTGGCCGTAGGCCGGCTGACCGTAGCCGGGCTGGCCGGGCTGCTGACCGTAGGGCTGCTGCTGGCCGTACGGCTGCTGCCCGTAGGGCTGCTGCGGCTGCTGTCCGTACGGCTGCTGGCCATAAGGCTGCTGCGGCTGCTGTCCATAAGGCTGCTGACCGTACGGCTGCTGCGGCGCGCCGTACCCCGGCGCGACCGGCGGCGCGGGCGGCGCGGGAGGCGCCACCGGGGGCGTCGGCGGGACGCCGTCGGGCGCCGCCGCGGGCGGGATGTCGGAGGACGGCGGAACCGGCTGGGCCGGCGTGCTGCCGTCCGTCCCTTCGGGCTCCGGGGCGCCGGACGGGGTGTTCGGATCGGACATGCTGCCCATCTCCCTCTCTGGTGAGTTCCTGAGAAATGTCTGTACTGAATCCATCGTCTCAGTGGGGGGACAGCGTGTCAACGCATGCACATCTCCGGCCGGCTCAGACCTCCGCGACCTGGATGTCCGTGACCGGCAGCGTGGAGTCAGCGCCGAAATCCAGCCGGCTCGGCGCACGGCCGGCCATGATGAGCTGCGCGCCGAGCGCCGCGATCATCGCACCGTTGTCGGTGCACAGCGAGAGGGCCGGGATCCGCAGGGCCACGCCCGCCTCCGCCGCCCGCTGCACTGCGAGCTGGCGTACGCGCGCGTTCGCGACGACGCCGCCGCCGAGCAGCAGGCGCGGCACGTCGTGGTCGAGGCACGCGGCGATCGCCTTCGTGATCAGCACGTCGGCCACGGCCTCCCGGAACGATGCGGCGACATCGGCGACGGGCACCTCATCGCCGGCGTCCTGGCGCTGCTCGACCCAGCGCGCGACCGCGGTCTTCAGGCCCGAGAAAGAGAAGTCGTAGCGGTGCCGCTCCAGGTCCTTCGGCTTGGTCAGGCCGCGCGGGAACCGGATGGCTCGCGGGTCCCCGTCCACGGCGACGCGGTCGATCTGCGGGCCGCCGGGGTACGGGAGGCCGAGCACGCGGGCCACCTTGTCGAACGCCTCGCCCGCAGCGTCGTCGATCGTCTCGCCCAGCAGCTCCACGTCGGAGACCAGGTCGCGCACGAGCAGCAGCGAGGTGTGGCCGCCGGAGACCAGCAGCGCGACGGTCGGCACCTCGACCGGGTGGCCCGGGCCGCCCGCCGCGTCGAGGACGTCCGCCCCGACGTGCCCGACCAGGTGGTTGACGGCGTACAGCGGCTTGCCGAGCGACAGCGCGAGCGCCTTCGCCGCGCCGACGCCGACCATGAGCGCGCCGGACAGCCCCGGGCCGCTCGTCACGGCGATGGCGTCGACGTCGGCGAGCTCGATCCCGGCGTCCGCGACCGCGGTGCGCAGCGTCGGGGTGAGCGCCTCCAGGTGGGCGCGGGCCGCGACCTCCGGGACGACGCCGCCGTACCTGGCGTGCTCCTCCATCGAGGAGGCGATCGTGTTGGAGAGCAGCGTCGTGCCGCGCACGATGCCGACGCCGGTCTCGTCGCAGGAGGTCTCGATGCCGAGCACGAGCGGCCCCTCGCCGTGCGATGCGTCCTGAGCGTCGGTCATGCGATCGTGGTCTCCGGGGTCGGGACGGTCAGGCGCATGACGATCGCGTCCACCCCGTCCGGCTGGTAGTAGCGCGGGCGCACGCCGATCTCCTCGAAGCCGAGCGTGCGGTAGAGGGTCTGGGCGCCGGGGTTGTCGGCGCGCACCTCCAGGAACACCTCGCGGGCGCCGCGGTTGCGCGCCTCCCCGATGAGCGCGTGCATGAGGGCGCGCCCGAGGCCGTGCCGCCGGGCGTGCGGGGCGACCGCGATGGTCTGGATGTCGCCCTCGCCCGCGCCGCGCGGGGCGAGCAAGCCGGCGTAGCCGTCGATGCGATCCGGGTCGTCGAGCCCGACGGCCACCAGGTAGTAGCCATGCGCTCCGGTCACCTCGGAGCGCATCGAGTGCTCCGACCAGGCGTCGGTGACGAAGGTTGCGCGCTCCAGCAGCATGATCGCGTCGACGTCCGCCTCGGTGGCGCGGCGGAGCTGCCACGACGGCGCGCTCGGCCTCGGCTCGCTCACGCGCTCACCCGCTTCGGGCCCGCCGAGAGCGTGACATCCGGCGAGCGCAGGTACAGCGGCTCGTCGCGGTCGAACGGGAGGCCGGCGGCGAACCGCAGTTCGGCGATCATCCCGAGCAGGCCCGCAGAGACGGTAGCGGCCTCCTCGCGCGGCAGGCCGGGATGCGGCAGCGCGTCCGGCTTGTCCAGGCCGGGGCCGTCGAGGCGGACCGGGAGGCCGTGCTCGTCCACGCCCGAATACGCCGTCCAGTAGCGCTCGCGGCGGCGCGCGTCGGTCACGACAAGGAGCGGACCCGCGTGACCGGCCAGGTAGCGCTCGAACGCCACCGCGTCGTGGCTGACGACGGGGACGAGCGGGCGGCCGGCGCCGAACGCGAAGGCGGTCGCGGCCGCGATGCCGACCCGGAGGCCGGTGAACGGACCGGGCCCCATCCCCGCCACGACGCCGGACAGCGCGTCCGGTCGCGTGCCGGAGGCGTCGAGCGCCGCGGCGATCAGGTCGCCGATCACCTCGGCGTGCCGCATCGTGTCCGGCTCCGTCACTTCGGCGAGGATGCCGCCGTCACGGTCGACCACGGCGACGCTCGTGCCCGCGGAGGTGTCGATGGCGAGGAGCATGCCTCCAGCCTAGGCGGGATGCGCGCCCCTGCGGACTCGGCGGCTCCCCCGTGTGCGAAGCTGTCGGCATGGCGTCCTCCCCGTCCGGCTCCCTCGTCTCGGCCGACGTGCGCCGCCACAACCTGGCGCTCGTGGCGCACCGGCTCGCGCAGCAGGGCCCGCTGTCGCGCAGCCAGCTCGCGGACACCACCGGGCTCGCCCGCGGCTCGGTGACCGCGCTCGTCGCCGCGCTGGTGGAGGCGGGGGTCGTGCGCGAGTCGGAGGAGCTGGAGGCCGCGCCGCGCGGGTCCGCCTCCCGTGGCCGCCCGCTCACGCTGCTGCGCCTGGCGGCCGACGACGTCGCCCTCCTCGTCCTCCAGCTCGACGCCGACCAGGCGACCGCCGTGCTCACGGCGGTGGACGGACGCGCGCTGTTCCGGGCCTCCGAGCACCACGGCAGGCCGATGGGCGACCCCGGGCGGGTGCTCGACGTGCTCGCCCGCGTGCTGGCCCGCACCCTCGACGCCGCCGCCGGACTCGGCCGGCGCGTGGTGGACCTGACCGTGGTGGTGTTCGCCCCGATCGGCGGCACGCCTCCCGTGGTGGTGGCCGACACCGACTTCGAGTGGGGCGAGGTCGACGTGCTCGGCGGGCTCCGGCAGCGGGTCCCCGAGCTGCCGCCCGCCACGCTGGCGAGCGACGGCACGGTCGCCGCGCTGGCCGAGCTCGCGGAGCTGGAGGCCGCGGGCACGGGAGTCCGCGACCTGGTCTACGCCAAGAGCAACTCGGGCATCGGCGGCGCGGTCGTCGCGGAGGGCGCGCTCGTCGCGGGCGCCCACGAGTTCGCGGGGGCGTTCGGCCACATCGCGGTCGACCCGCATGGTTCCCGCTGCCTGTGCGGCCAGCGGGGCTGCCTGGTCACCGTCGCCGGCCCCGACGTCGTACTGGCCGCGGCCGGGCTGACGACGGAGGTCGCCGAGCGCGGGCTGACGGAGGCGCTGCGCGAGCTGGTCGACCGCATCCACGCCGGCGAGCCCGCGGCGAGCGCAGCCTGGGAGGCCGCTCTTCCGTGGATCGCGCACGCCCTGCGCATCGTCTCGATGACCGTCGACCCGGAGGTCGTCGTCCTCGGCGGCTATTGGGCGCAGTTGGCCGGGTCCATTGCGGAGGCCTTCGCGCAGAACGGCCCGGCGATCGCCTCGACGGCCACGCCGATCGCGGTGGTCCCCGGCCTCCTGGGCGAGGACGCCGCCCTGATCGGCGCCGCGCGCGTCGCCCGGGGCGTGCTCCTCGATGACCCCCTGGCTCTGGCGGCCACCGGTCCGACTTCCGTCACGATTTGATTCGACGCTTGAATTAATCGCGGCGATGCGTCATGCTTACGCGGGTAATCACCTCCCGAAAGGACCGACCGTGACGACGATGTCATCGAGCTCACCAGACCCCGCGCCCCTCTCCGCAGCCGTCGGCGCAGACACCTCTCCCGACGCGGTGGACACCGCGGGCACCGTCAGCCCGCTCGCCCGCCGCGGCCTGCTCCCCTCGCTCGCGATCACCTCCCTCGTGCTCTTCGCGACCTACACCGGCCTGATCAGCGTGCTGCTGCCCAACCAGGTCACGAACATCGACCCTGCGCACAAGGTGACCAACCTCGCGATCGTGACCACGACCTCCTTCGTGTTCACGCTGTTCGCGCAGCCGATCGTGGGCGCGTTCAGCGACCGCACGCGGTCCAGGATGGGCCGCCGCGCGCCGTGGATGGTGATCGGCACCGCCGTCGCCGCCGCGTTCCTGATCGGGCTCGGCTCGCTGCAGTCCATCCTCTGGATCACGGTCTTCTGGGTCGTCATCCAGGTGGCGCTCAACGCGATGCAGGGACCGCTCAGCGCCATCACGCCCGACCGCTTCCCGCGCAGCCGCCGCGGCGTGGCCTCCGCCATGGTCGGCGTCGGCACCATGGCCGGCAGCACCATCGGCGTCATCGTGGCGGGCATCCTCGCCGCGAACGTGGGCCTCGCGTACTCGGCCTTCGGGATCGTCGTGCTCCTGGTCACGCTCGGCTTCGTGCTGTTCAACCGCGACTACTCCAGCAAGAACATCGAGCTGCCGCCCTTCCGCTGGAGGGCGTTCTTCGCCGGGTTCTGGATCGACCCGCGCAAGCACCCGGACTTCGCCTGGGCCTTCGCGGCGCGGTTCCTGTTCATCCTCGGCTACTTCGTCGCCTTCAGCTACCAGCTCTTCATCCTCACCGACTACATCGGGATGTCGCTGAAGCAGGCCAACGCCCAGATCGGCCTGATCAGCATCGCATCGCTGGTCACCACCGTCGTCTCGGTGGCGCTCGCCGGCTGGCTGAGCGACAAGCTCGGCCGCCGCAAGGTCTTCATCTACGTCGCGTCCGTGCTGATGATCATCGGACTCGCCATGCCGCTCCTCATGCCGACGATCACCGGGATGCTGCTCATGTCCGCGATCAACGGCTTCGGCTTCGGCCTCTACATGGCCTGCGACACGGCCCTGATGACCGAGGTGCTGCCCGGCGGCGGCGTCGCAGCCGCCAAGGACCTCGGCATCCTCAACGTGGCGACCAACATCCCGCAGGCGCTGAGCCCCGCGATCGCTGCGCTGCTGATCGGCGCCGTCGGCGGCTATCCCGCGCTGTTCGTCTTCGCGATGGTCTGCGTCGCGCTGGCCGCCCTCGTCCTCATCCCCATCAAGTCCGTCCGCTGAGAAGGAGAACCCCGTGACAGACAGCACCCTCGACCGACCAGAGGTCACCACGACGGGAGGCCGCGTGCGCGGCCGTTGGCGGGACGGCTCGGCCGCCTTCCTCGGCATCCCGTTCGCCGAGCCGCCGGTCGGCGACCTGCGCTTCGCCGCCCCGGCCCCGCACCGCCCGTGGGACGGCGTTCTCGACGCCGGCGAGCACGGCGCGACCCCGCAGCGCAAGGCGCTCGCGGAGATCACCCTCATCCCCGAGCCGTCCTACCCCGGAGGGTCGACGCTCAACGTGGACGTCTTCACGCCGCGCCCCGGTGACGCCGACGCCAAGCTGCCCGTGCTGGTCTACATCCACGGCGGCGGCTACGTCGCCGGGTCGCCCGCCAGCCCCTGGTACGACGGCGCCGCCTTCAACCGCGACGGGGTCGTCACGGTCAGCGTCTCGTACCGACTCGGCTTCGACGGCTTCGGCTGGATCGAGGACGCGCCGGCGAACCGCGGCGTGCTCGACTGGATCCTGGCGCTGGAGTGGGTGCGCGACAACATCGCAGCCTTCGGCGGCGACACGGCGACGGTCACGATCGCGGGCCAGTCGGCCGGCGGTGGGGCGGTGCTCACCCTCCTGACGGTGCCGCGCGCGGCGAGTCTGTTCCAGCGGGTCTACTCGATCTCCGGCACCACGGCGAGCGTGAGGCTGGAGGACGCCGAGCGCTACGGTCGCGCCCTCGCCGCCGCCGCGGGAGTGGAGCCCACCCGGGCCGGGCTGTCCACACTCACCGAGGAGCGCATCCTGGCGCTGCAGGGCGAGGAGGACGCGGTCACCTCGCCGGAGGCGCCCGCGGACCCGATGGCCCCACTGCGGGCACTGGCCTCCGGGTCGGCGCTGCGCTGGGCTCCGGTCGTGGACGGCGACCTCGTTCCCGCTCCCATCGCCGAAGCGATCGCGGACGGGATCGGCGCGGACAAGGCGCTGGTGCTCGGCGCGACCGACAACGAGTTCAACATGGCCGTCGCCGACCTGCGCGAAGCACTGGCCAGGACGGACCCGGCCGGCCTGCTGGCCTCCATCGGTGTCCCGGAGGTGGCGGCAGGAGCCTACGTCGCAGGCCACCCGGGGCTGGACGCCGCCGGAACCCTCGGGCAGTTCGTCACGGACACCATGTTCCGGGCGCCGGCTCGCGAGATCGCGGAGTCCCGTGCAGCAGCCGGCGCCCCCGCCTGGGTCTACCGGTTCGCGTGGACGTCGCCGACCTTCGGCGCGGCCGTGCACTGCCTCGACGTGCCGTTCTTCTTCGACTGCCTCGGCAGCGAGCGGGTGGGCTACATCGCGGGCGAGCAGCCGCCGGCCTCCCTCGCCGACGACGTGCACGGGGCGGCGGTGCGGTTCATCGCGGCGGGCGACCCGGGATGGCCGGCCTACCTGCTGCCGGAGCGCGACGTGCAGGTGTTCGACGTCCCGACCACGGTCGTGGGGGACGGCCTGGCCGACGTCGGCGTGCTTCAGAGCGCGCGCTGACGTCACCGCCCGCGCCGACGGAGGCGACGCCGTCGGCGCGGGCACACTCCTCCACCGCGCCCTCGAAGGGCACGTAAACGCCCCTAAAACCGCGTTTTAGGGGCGTTTACGTGCCCTT
>NZ_JBHTXK010000013.1:0-107842 GCF_042791795.1 Leifsonia sp. NPDC056665 | reverse complement strand
GCCGAGCGCCGGGATGGTCGGCGACGACTGCAGCCAGCCGCCGGACGGCGTCGCCGAGACGATGTTGCCCCAGCGGTCGACGACGTCGAGGTGGCAGGTGTCGCCACGGGTGGTCCCGTCGCGCGCGACGGTCGGCTCGCCGACGCCGGCGATGGCCTCCGCCAGCGGCGGCTCGTACGCAGTGCGCAGCGGCGGGAGGAACGGCTCGGCCCCGGCCACGCGGCCGGGCCGGAACTCGGCGGACGCCCGGTCGCCGATCAGGGCGCGACGCTCGGCGATGTAGCCGGGCGCCAGCAACTCCGCCACGGGCACGCGCGCGTCACCGAAGTAGGCGTCGCGATCGGCGTAGGCGAGCTTCTGCGCCTCCAGGATCGTGTGCGCGCCCAGCTCCGTGGACGGGTCGAGGCGCTCGTCGCCGAAGCCGTCGAGGATGGCCAGCGTCTCCAGCAATGCGGGACCCTGGCCCCACGCTCCGGTCTTCGCGATCGTGTTCCCGCGGAACTCCAGCGTCGTCGCCGGCTCGTACGTGGCGCGGAACGCGGCGAAGTCGGACTCCGCGATCACGCCCGCGTGGTCGGTGCCGGGGGAGTGCCGGTGCGGGATGCGCGCGAACGCGGACGCCTCCCGCGCGACCAGGCCGGTCGCCCACTCGGTGCGGGCGGTTTCGATGCGATCCTCGCGCGAGGAGGCTGCGTCGCCGGCCGCGATCAGCCCGCGCAGGACACGCGCATACGCAGCGTTGCGGATCAGCTCGCCGGCCTCCGGGACGCGGCCGCCGGGCATCCAGTGCTCGGCCGACGAGGGCCAGTGCTCGGCGAACAACCCGGACACGGTGCGGATCGTGGTGCACACCCGCTCCAGCACGGGATGGCCGTCCTCCGCGTAGCCGATCGCGAACGCGAGGACGTCGGCGAGCTCCCAGGTGCCGTGGTCCTTCAGCAGCAGCAGCCACGCGTCGACCGCGCCGGGCACCGCCGCCGCGAGGGCGCCGGCGCCGGGGACGAGCTCCAGCCCCTCGGCCAGGTAGTGCTCGCGCGTCGCCCCGGCCGGCGCTGGACCCTGCCCGGCGAGCACGACCGGGGTCGGGTCGTCCGCCGTTGCGAACAGTGCAACCAGGTCGCCGCCCGGCCCGTTGAGGTGCGGCTCCACCACGTGCAGCACGAACGCGCCGGCGACCGCGGCGTCGAACGCGTTGCCGCCGCGCTCCAGGACGGCCTGCGCGCTCGCCGTCGCCAGCCAGTGGGTGGAGGCGGACATGCCGAACGTGCCGGTCAGGGTCGGGCGGGACGTGACGGCGGGCGGCGGGGTGAAGGTCATGGTCCCAGTCTGCACCGCGTCCGGCGCCGGCCCGTCTCGCATAGGGTGGACCTCCGTGTCCGTCACTCACCGCCTGGGCCGCGCCGACGCCGATCGGCTGCACCTGGCCCTCATGCTCGCCCTCACGTTCTCGACCGGCGTCGTCGACGCCACCGGCTACCTCGGCCTCGACCGGGTCTTCACCGGCAACATGACCGGCAACGTCGTGCTGCTCGGGATGGCGCTGACCGGGACCACGAACCTCCCGATCCTCCGGCCGCTGCTGGCGCTGGGCGCGTTCCTCGCGGGCGCCGTCGTCGGCAGCAGGCTCGTGCGCCGCGACGACGGCTGGTCGGGGCGCGTCACGGCGACGCTGTGGGTGATCGCCGGTCTGCTGACCGCGATCGCCGTGCTGCTGGCGTTCGCGCTGCACCTCGACCCGGAGCTGGTGGGCACCATCGCCACCTCGGCGCTGGGCTTCGCGATGGGGATGCAGGCAGCGCTCGCCCGCCGCGTCAAGGTCGCCGACGTCACCACCGTGGTCGTGACCTCCACGCTGACCGGACTGGCCGCCGACAGCCGCCTCGCCGGCGGGAACGGCTCGCTCTGGGTGCGGCGCGCGCTCGCCGTTCTGCTGATCACGGCGGGGGCGGCGGCCGGCGCGCTCGCACTGCTCGTGCACGTGTCGCTGGGGGTGCTGCTCTCGGCCGCGATCACGATCGCGGTCGCATCGCTCGGCCACACCGGCCACCGCGCCCGCGCTGCCGTCGCCGAAGCCTGAGCCGTCGCCAACGGAGGACTCCCGGCCCGCCACGCCGCACCAAGTCGGCTACCGGAGGACTTCGGGCCGGGTTAGGCCCGGATGTCCTCCGATGGCGACGCGGTGCGCGTCAGTCCAGCAGGCGGCGGAGGGACACCGGCGCCCGGTTGCGCCACGCGTCGGTGACCAGCTCGCGCAGCAGGCCCGGCTCGATGTCCGAGAAGTCGACGTGCGCCGACGACAGCCGGCCCGCGTACCACTGCTCGGAGCAGTGCTCGGGCCAGGCGGCCGCGGCCTCCCGGATGCCGGCCTCGCCGAGCATCAGGTTGACCGTCAGGGTCTCCGGGTCCAGCATCGTGGCGAACCGCTGGCCGCGGACGCGGAACGCCGGGAGGCCGCCGTGCTCGTACTCCTCGACCTCCGGGAGCCCCAGGGCGAGCGCGTGCACGGCGGCGGCGTCCATCAGTTCACCGGGCCGGTGTACTTCTCGCCGGGGCCCTTGCCGATCTCGTCCGGGAACGGCGATGCCTCGCGGAACGCGAGCTGCAGCGAGCGGAGGCCGTCGCGCAGGCTGCGCGCGTGCTGGTCGCCGAGGTGCGCGGCGCTCGCCGTCACCAGTCCGGCGAGAGCGTCGATCAGCTTGCGGGCCTCGTCCAGGTCGGTCTGGTGCTCCGGGTCGTCGGCCAGCCCGACCTTCACCGCGGCGGCGCTCATCAGGTGCACGGCGGTGGTCGTGATGACCTCCACCGCTGGCACCTCGGCGATGTCGCGGGTGGCGCCGGCGACGGCCTCCTCCTCGTGCGTGTGGCCGTCATGGATCGGGGATGTGTCGCTCACTGCTTTCCTCTGTTAGAATCGTTCGGGCTCCGGGGCATCTGCCTCGGGACGAAAGTGGAGATTCCTCCCACCCGCGCTTGACCGCTTTACAGGTTACCGGGTCGTTGCACTCCGCCGACGTGCGTCAGCACGGAGGTAGCCAGGGTGCTGCACCAGCCCCGCGAAATGAATCCTTCGGGAAAATCGGCTCGTGGGGCTGCGCTGGTGCGTGGAATCCTCACTTTCTCCGAACCGTCCCCGCGACGGCCGAGCACTCGAAGCATCGCTCATCAGAGGAGACTGACATCAGCGAACCCCGTACGAATGACCGTATCCGCGTCCCCGAAGTTCGACTCGTCGGCCCCAGCGGAGAGCAGGTCGGCGTCGTCAAGATCGAGGTCGCCATCCGACTCGCGCAGGAGGCGGATCTCGACCTGGTCGAGGTCGCGCCCAATTCCAAGCCGCCGGTCGCGAAGATCATGGACTACGGCAAGTTCAAGTACGAGGCTGCGCAGAAGGCCAAGGAGGCCCGGCGCAACCAGGCGAACACCATCCTCAAAGAGGTGCGGTTCCGCCTCAAGATCGACAAGCACGACTACGAGACCAAGCGCAAGCGCGCCGAGGGTTTCCTGAAGGCCGGCGACAAGGTCAAGGCCATGATCCTCTTCCGCGGTCGCGAGCAGTCGCGTCCGGAGCAGGGCGTCCGCCTCCTGCAGCGCTTCGCGGAGGACGTCGCCGAGCTCGGTCAGGTCGAGTCCAACCCGACCATCGACGGCCGCAACATGGTGATGATCATCAGCCCGCTCAAGAACAAGGCCGAGGCCAAGGCCGAGGCCAACGCACAACGTGCCGCTACCAAGGCGCGCGCCCAGGGGCGCGACCAGGATGCGGTTGCTGAGTCAGCCGACGCTGCTCAGTCCGAAGAGAGTTCGCCCGCCCAGGCGACGAACGAGGAGAAGTAATGCCCAAGCAGAAGTCCCACTCCGGCGCCAAGAAGCGCTTCAAGATCACCGGCAGCGGCAAGGTCATGAAGCAGCAGGCCGGTATGCGCCACAACCTGGAGCTCAAGTCCAGCCGCCGCACCCGCCGGCTGAACCAGGACCAGGTCGTTCCCGAGGTGGATGCCAAGGTCATCCGCCGGATGATCGGCAAGTAGAGCTCCTCCCCGACACGCACGTAAGGAAAATCGACTAATGGCAAGAGTGAAGAGGGCTGTCAACGCCCACAAGAAGCGTCGGGTCATCCTCGAGCGCGCAGAGGGCTACCGCGGTCAGCGGTCGCGCCTCTACCGCAAGGCGAAGGAGCAGGTCACCCACTCGCTCGTCTACGCGTACCGTGACCGCCGCCAGAAGAAGGGCGACTTCCGCCGCCTCTGGATCCAGCGGATCAACGCCGCGAGCCGCGCGAACGGCCTCACCTACAACCGCCTCATCCAGGGCCTGGGCCTGGCAGGCGTCGAGGTCGACCGTCGCATCCTCGCCGAGCTGGCCGTGAACGAGCCCGCGACCTTCGCGGCTCTCGTGGAGACCGCGAAGAAGGCCCTCCCGGCCGACACGTCGGCCCCGAAGGCCGCCTAAGTAGCGCACCGAGCACCACGAACGGCCCGGCCGACCTCGCGTCGACCGGGCCGTTCGGCGTTCCACGCCGATAGGCTGTGCGCATGCTTGACAACCCGCGCTCCCCGCGCGTCCGCGCCGTTGCGAAGCTGGCGAAGCGTCCCGCCCGCGCCGAGACCGGGCTCTTCCTCCTCGAAGGCCCGCAGGCGGTGTCCGAGGCGCTCACGTACCGGCCCGAGCTGGTCGTCGAGCTGTACGCGACGCCGACCGCGCTGGAGCGTTACCAGGACATCGCGCAGACCGCGGTGGAGGCGGGCGTCGACGTCGAGTTCGTCACCGAGCACGTGCTCGACACGATGGCCGACACCGTTACGCCGCAGGGCTTCGTCGCCGTCTGCCGGCAGTTCCCGACCTCCGTCCGCGACATCTTCGCCGACGAGCCGCGGCTGGTGGCGATCCTGGAGGAGGTGCGCGACCCCGGCAACGCCGGCACGATCATCCGCGCCGCCGACTCCGCGGGCGCCGACGCCGTCGTGCTGACCGGCCGCACCGTCGACCTCTACAACCCCAAGGTCGTCCGCTCCACGACGGGGTCGCTGTTCCACGTGCCTGTCGCGGTCGGCGCCGATCTCGCCGACGTCGTCGGGCGCGCGCACAGCGCCGGCCTGCGGGTTCTCGCCGCGGACATCAAGGGGGAGGACCTCCTCGCCGCCCGCCAGGAGGGCCAGCTCGCCCGGCCGACCGCGTGGGTGTTCGGCAACGAGGCCCACGGGCTCGCCGACGACCTGCTGGGGCTGGTGGACCGGGTGGTGACGGTGCCGATCTACGGCCGCGCCGAGTCGATGAACCTCGCGACCGCGGCGTCGGTCTGCTTGTACGAGTCGGCGTTCGCCCAGCGCTCGGAGTGATCAGACGCAGCGACCACCACACCGGAAAGGCGGCCTCATGACCCTCTGGGGAGAACTCGCTCTCGACGGCCCGCGCCGCTCGGTGACGGTCGAACGGGAGTATCCGGCGACTGCGGCCGAGCTGTGGGCCGCGCTCACCGAGCCGGAGCGGCTGGCCCGCTGGATCGGGCGCTACGAGGAGACCGCCGACGGCTTCCGCCTCGCGATGGGCGCCCCGGACGCCGTGGTGGACGGCCGCGTGCTGGCCTGCGATCCGGGGCAGCGCCTCCTGGTGACCTGGCGGTTCAGCGACGCCGGCCAGGTTGAGGCGCCGACCGAGTTGGAGGCCGTCATCCGGCCCGCGGGGGAGGGCCGCGTCCTCCTCACCCTCACCCACCGGCGCGTGCAGGCGGTCACCGCCTCCGTGTACGGAGCGGGCTGGCAGGATGTCCTCACTCACCTGGCACGCGAGCTCGGCGCGGAGGCGTCGCCGCAGGAGCACGACGGCTACCTCGGCGAGGCGGCCGACCCTGCCGCGTTCGACGCCGCGCTGGACGAGTACCGCCGCGAAGAGGTGGCGCTCGTGGCGGCCACCATGACGCGCGAGGGCGACCGTTCGGCGGTCTCACTTCGACGGCTGCTCGACGCGACTGTGGACGACGTGTGGGACGCCCTCACGCTGCCTGACCGCGTCGGCCGCTGGCTGTGGCCGGTTCTGGACTGGCCGGACGACCCGGTGCGCGAGCGCAGGCTGCGCCTCGGCGACGTGATCCGGCTCGGTGACGAGAACGTCGAGGGCGCCGTCCAGGAGCTGGAGGTGCTCGACCTCCAGGACCGCGCGCACCTGCGCGTCACCTGGGGCGACGCCGCGGTGAGCATCCGCCTGACGGAGACCGGCGACGGCACGCTGCTGTCGCTCGAGCAAGACGGAGTGAAGGACATCGTCGGCGCCGGGCGGCTGCGCTCGGCGCCCGACTTCGCGGCGGGCTGGCACACGCTGGTCGACCAGCTGACACTTCTGCTAGCGGGGCTGACCGTGCCCGCTCCCGACCGGCTGTGGGAGGCCGCGTACCTGGTGTACTCGGCGGAGTAGCGGGTCCACTCGCACGGCTAGCCAGTGTCCCCAGCCGACTAGAATAGGGAACCGTGTCTGAAACCACAGAAATCACCGAGGAGACCGTCGACACGGCCGTCTCCGCGGCGCTCGCCGCGATCGACGCCGCCGGCACCTCGGACGCGCTGAAGGCCGTCCGCCACGACCACACCGCGGAGGGCTCCCCGCTCGCGCGGCTGAACGCCGCCATCCGCTCGCTCCCCGGCGACCAGAAGGCCGCGGCCGGCAAGCTCGTCGGCGGCGCGCGCGCCCGCGTGAACCAGGCGTTCGCCGCGAAGGAGGCCGTGATCGCGGCCGAGGAGGACGCCGCCAGGCTCGCCGCCGAGGCCGTGGACGTCACCGCTCTCCCGACCCGCTGGACGCCCGGCGCCCGGCACCCGCTGAGCCTCCTCCAGGAGCGCATCGCCGACATCTTCGTCGGCATGGGCTGGGAGGTCGCGGAAGGCCCGGAGCTGGAGAGCGAGTGGTACAACTTCGACGCCCTCAACTTCGACGCCGACCACCCGGCGCGCGCCATGCAGGACACCTTCTTCGTCGAGCCCACGAACGCGCACCTGGTGCTGCGCACGCACACCTCCCCGGTGCAGCTGCGCGCCCTGCTCGGCAACGAGCTGCCGGTCTACCGCATCGCGCCCGGCCGGGTGTTCCGCACCGACGAGTTCGACGCGACGCATCTCCCGGTCTTCACCCAGACCGAGGGCATCGCCGTCGACAAGGGCCTGACGATGGCGCACCTGCGCGGCACGCTCGACCACTTCGCCAAGACGCTGTTCGGCGATGGCGCGCGCGTGCGCCTGCGTCCCAACTACTTCCCGTTCACCGAGCCGAGCGCCGAGCTCGACCTCTGGCACCCGACCTTCAAGGGCGGCGCGCGCTGGATCGAGTGGGGCGGCTGCGGCATGGTGAACCCGAACGTGCTGCGCTCGGCGGGCATCGACCCGGAGGTCTACTCCGGGTTCGCGTTCGGGATGGGCGTCGAGCGGGCGCTGATGTTCCGCAACGACGTCAAAGACATGCGCGACATGGCCGAAGGCGATGTCCGGTTCTCCCAGCAGTTCGGAATGGTGGTCTGATGCGCGTCCCCCTGAGTTGGCTCGGCGAGTACGTCGACCTCGAGCCGGGCACCACGGCCGAGGAGGTCCACGCCGCCCTCGTGTCCGTCGGGCTCGAGGAGGAGGACATCCACACCTTCGAGATCAACGGTCCCGTGGTCGTCGGCCAGGTGCTGGACTTCGTGGAGGAGCCGCAGAGCAACGGCAAGACCATCCGCTGGTGCCAGGTGCGCGTCGCGCCCGAAGGCCGGAAAGCGGCCGACGGCGGCGAGGACGTGCACGGCATCGTCTGCGGCGCCCGCAACTTCTTCGTCGGCGACAAGGTCGTTGTGACGCTGCCGGGCTCCGTGCTGCCCGGGCCGTTCCCCATCGCCGCGCGCAAGACCTACGGTCACGTCTCGGACGGCATGATCGCCTCCGCGCGCGAGCTCGGCCTCGGCGACGACCACGAGGGCATCCTGCGCCTTTCGACGCTGGGCCTCGACCCGGAGGTCGGCGCCGACGCGATCTCGCTGCTCGGCCTGGACGACACCGCGGTGGAGGTCAACGTCACCCCCGACCGCGGCTACGCGTTCTCGATCCGCGGCATCGCGCGCGAGTACTCGCACGCGACCGGCGCGGCCTTCCGCGACCCGGCCGACGCAGTGCGCGTGCACTCGACGGGCGCTCACGCGCACGGTTTCAGCGTGACGATCGACGACCGCGCGCCCATCCGCGGGCGCGTCGGCGCGACGGTGTTCGTGACGCGCGTCGTCCGCGACGTCGACGGCTCCCGGCCGACCCCGCCGTGGATGGTGGCGCGCCTGAAGCTCGCCGGCATCCGCTCCATCTCGCTCATCGTGGACATCACCAACTACGTGATGCTCGAACTCGGCCAGCCCATCCACGGTTACGACCTGGACAAGCTGTCCGGCGGCATCGTGGTGCGCCGCGCCCACCCGGGCGAGACGCTCGTCACGCTGGACGACCAGACCCGCGCCCTCGACGCGGAGGACCTCCTGATCACCGACGAGTCCGGCGCGATCGGCCTGGCCGGCGTGATGGGCGGCGCGTCCACCGAGATCGGCGCGGGCACCAGCAACGTGCTCGTGGAGGCCGCCAACTTCGACCCGGTGTCGATCGCCCGCACCGCCCGCCGGCACAAGCTGCCGAGCGAGGCGTCCAAGCGCTTCGAGCGCGGCGTGGACCCGCGGGTCGCCGTCGCGGCTGCGGCGCGCGTCGTGCAGCTCCTGGAGCAGCTCGCGGGCGGCCACGCCGACGAGCTCGGCTCGCTGCTCGACACGGCCGGGGAGGCCGAGGCGATCCGCCTGCCGAGCGAGTACATCCCGAACCTCATCGGCGTGGAGTTCACCGACGATGAGGTGCGCGGCGCGCTCGCGGAGATCGGCGGCACCGTCACCGGCGACGCCTCCGGCCTGCTGGTCGTGCCGCCGAGCTGGCGTCCCGACCTGCGCGACAAGTCGGACCTGGCCGAGGAGGTCGCCCGCATCGTCGGGTTCGACCGCATCCCGTCCGTGCTGCCCGTCGCGCCTCCCGGCCGCGGCCTGTCGCGCGCCCAGAAGCTGCGCCGCGCCGTCGCCCAGATGCTCGCCGACAACGGCGCGACCGAGGTGCTCGCCTTCCCGTTCGTCTCGGAGGCGCAGAACGACCTGTTCGGCTCGCCCGAGGCCGGTTCGGTGCCCGCGGTGCGCCTGGCGAACGCGCTCGACGCGACCGCCCCGTACCTGCGCACGTCCCTGCTCCCCGGCCTGATCGACGTGGCCAAGCGCAACCTCGCGCGCGGCCTGGTCGACCTGCGCGTCTACGAGCTCGGCACGGTGTTCCTGCCCGGCGGAGTCGTGCTCGGCAGCGAGGAGCTGCCGCTCGGCGCGGCCCTCCCGGACGACGACGTGCTGGCCGGCCTGAACGCGGGCATCCCCGCCCAGCCGCGCCACCTGGCCGGTCTGATCGTCGGCAACCCCGTCGAGAAGCAGCCGGGACAGACGCCGGCCGCTGCCGGTCTCGCCGACGCGCTCACGGCCGTCCAGCAGACCGCGACCGCCGTGGGCGTGCGGGTGGAGCCGGTGCAGAGCCGCCACCAGGCGTTCCACCCGGGGCGCACGGCGCAGCTGGTCGCGCACGCCGCGGACGGCGCGCGCGTCGTCGTCGGCTACGCCGGAGAGCTGCTGCCCGCGATCGCGGAGGACCTCGACCTCCCGCGGGTGGTCGCCGTCTACGAGCTCGACCTGGACGCCCTCATCGACGTGGCGCCGGCCGACATCGTCGCGGGAGTGATCGCCGGGTTCCCCGCTGCGACACAGGACCTGTCGCTCGTCGTCCGCGACGAGGTCTCGGCAGGCGAGCTGCTGGCCGCCGTTCAGGAGGGCGCCGGCGCGCTCCTGGAGGACATCCGCCTGGTCGACGACTATCGCGGCGCCGGTCTCCCGGCCGCGCACAAGAGCCTCACCTTCGCGCTGCGGTTCCGCGCGGACGACCGCACGCTCACCGCGGCCGAGGCCAGCGAGGCCAAGCTCGCGGGCGCGGCCCGCGCCGACGAGCTCTTCGGCGCCCACATCCGCGAGTAACCGCCCGCACATTCGTCACGAATGTCGCCTTTCGCGCCGCGAGAGTCGACATTCGTGACGAATGTCGTTTCTCGGGTGGAGCGCGATTCGTGACGAATGTCGCGGTGCGTGACGAGGGCGATTTGGTGACCGACCCGGCCAGGGCGGTAGGGTTGCAGCATGCTTACTGTCGGTGCCCCCTCGATGCGCCGACGCCTGCGCGACCGCCGAATCTAGGCGGCGCTCGGGCGACCCTTCGCGGTCGGACCGGGGCGTCGCCGGATCCTCGGCCCCCTGTCGTCCATCCCATCAAGGAACAAGCATGACTTTCTCGGTTGCCGTCGCCGGTGCCTCCGGGTACGCGGGTGGCGAGGTGCTGCGCATCCTCGCCGACCATCCCGACTTCGAGATCCGCACCGTTACCGCGCACAACAACGCCGGTCACCCGCTCGCCGCGCACCAGCCGCACCTGCGCTCGCTCGCCCACCTCACCCTCACGGAGAACACGAAGGAGAACCTCGCCGGTCACGACGTCGTGTTCCTCGCGCTGCCGCACGGCCGCTCGGGGGAGGTGGCCGCCGACCTCCCGGAGGACACCCTCGTGGTCGACGCGGGCGCCGACCACCGGCTGGACGACCCGGCGGACTGGGCGGCGTTCTACGGCGGCGAGTACTACGGCTCCTGGGCGTACGGCATCCCCGAGCTCATCGTCGGGGCGGACGGCGCCAAGCAGCGCGCGAACCTCGCCGGCGCGAACCGCATCGCCGCCCCCGGCTGCAATGCGAGTGCCGTCTCGCTCGCCCTCGCGCCCGGCATCCACGCCGGCGTGATCGAGGAGGAGGACCTCGTCAGCGTCCTCGCCGTCGGGCCGTCCGGCGCCGGGAAGTCGCTCAAGACGATGTACCTGGCCAGCGAGATCCTCGGCTCGGCCAACCCGTACGCGGTCGGCGGCACCCACCGGCACATCCCGGAGATCCAACAGAACCTGCGCAAGGCCGGGGCCGTCAACCCGACCCTCTCGTTCACCCCGGTGCTCGTGCCGATGTCGCGGGGCATCCTGGCGACCTCCACCGCCCGGGTGAAGCCTGGGGTGACCGCCGCCCACGTCCAGGAGGTCTGGGAGGCCGCCTACGCGGACGAGCCGTTCGTGCACGTCCTCCCCGCCGGAACCGTGCCGCGCACCGCGGACGTGCTGGGCTCGAACACCGTGCTGATCGGGGTCGCCCTCGACCAGGCGGCGGGCCGGGTCGTCACGGTGCTCGCCATCGACAATCTGTACAAGGGAACGGCCGGCGCGGCGATCCAGTCCGCCAACATCGCTCTCGGGCTCCCCGAGACCGCCGGCCTGAGTGTGAACGGAGTCGCGCCATGAGCGTCACCACAGCCAAGGGATTCTCGGCCGCCGGCGTCGTCGCCGGCCTCAAGTCGAGCGGCAAGCGCGACCTCGCGCTCGTCCAGAACCGTGGACCGCTCACCGCGGCCGCCGCGGTCTTCACCACCAACCGCTGCAAGGCGAACCCCGTCCTCTGGAGCGAGCAGGTCGTCGCCGACGGCGTGGTCTCGGCCATCGTCCTCAACTCCGGCGGCGCCAACTGCTACACCGGCGCGCAGGGCTTCCAGACCACGCACGCGACGGCGGAGGCCGTCGGCTCGGCGCTCGGCGTCTCCGCCGGCGACGTGCTGGTCTGCTCCACCGGCCTGATCGGCGACCAGCTCGACCTCGGCAAGCTGACCGCGGGAGTCGCCCAGGCGGCCGCCGCGCTCGCGGGCGACTCCGGGCTGGGCGCCGCCGAGGCGATCATGACCACCGACACGCGGCCGAAGCAGGCCGAGCAGGTCTCCCCGGCCGGCTGGGCGGTCGGCGGGATGGCCAAGGGCGCGGGAATGCTCGCGCCGGGTCTCGCGACCATGCTCGTCGTCATCACCACCGACGCCGTGCTCGACTCCACGCAGCTCGGCGCCGCCCTCCGCGCCGCGACCAGGGTCACCTTCGACCGCCTCGACTCGGACGGCTGCATGTCGACCAACGACACCGTCGCGCTGCTGGGTTCCGGCGCGAGCGGCGTCGCGCCCGACCCGGCGGAGTTCACGCTCGCGCTCACCGAGGTGTGCCGCAGCCTGGCGAAGCAGCTCCAGGAGGACGCCGAGGGGGCATCCCACGATGTGACGATCGAGGTCGTCAACGCCCGCACCGAGGACGACGCCGTTACGGTCGGCCGTGCGGTGTCGCGGTCCAACCTGTTCAAGGCGGCCATCTTCGGCAACGACCCCAACTGGGGTCGCGTGCTCGCCGCGGTCGGCACCACCGACGCCGCGTTCGACCCGTACGGCATCGATGTCGCGATCAACGGCGTGCAGGTGTGCACGGCGGGGGAGCCGGACCGGCCGCGCGACCTCGTCGACCTGACGCCGCGCGCCGTGCACGTGCTCATCGACCTGCACGCGGGCGACGAGACGGCGGCCATCCTCACCAACGACCTGACCCACGACTACGTCCACGAGAACAGTGCCTACTCGAGCTGAGATGACGACAGAGACCGACGACAACGACACCACGGAGGCCGCCGAGCGCGCGGCAGCCGCCGACAAGGCCGCGACCCTCATCGAGTCGCTGCCCTGGCTGAAGACCTTCCACGACCGCATCATCGTGATCAAGTTCGGCGGCAACGCGATGGTGAGCGAGGACCTCCAGCGCACCTTCGCCGAGGACATCGTCTACCTGCGCTACGCGGGCCTGCGCCCGGTGGTCGTGCACGGCGGCGGACCGCAGATCTCGGCGATGCTCGACCGGCTCGGCATCGAGAGCGAGTTCCGCGGCGGCTACCGCGTGACGACGCCGGAGGCGATGGACGTCGTGCGCATGGTGCTGACCGGTCAGATCAACCGCGACATCGTGAGCAACATCAACAAGCACGGCCCGCTCGCGGCCGGGCTGTCCGGGGAGGACGCCGGGCTGTTCCAGGGCCGCAAGCGCGGAGCCGTGGTCGAGGGCGACGAGGTCGACCTCGGCCTGGTCGGCGACGTCATCGGCGTGAACCCGGAGGGCGTGCTCGCCCAGCTCGACGCCGGCCGCATCCCGGTGGTCTCCTCGATCGCGCCGGACATCGACGACCCGGGCCAGGCGCTGAACGTGAACGCCGACGCCGCGGCGGCCGCGCTCGCCGTCGCCCTCGGTGCGGCCAAGCTCGTCATCCTGACCGACGTCGCCGGTCTCTACAGCGACTGGCCGAACCGCGACTCGCTGCTGTCCAAGATCGCCGCCCCGGAGCTGCGCGAGCTGCTCCCGGCGCTGGAGTCGGGCATGATCCCCAAGATGTCGGCCTGCCTGGACGCGGTCGACGGCGGCGTCCCCAAGGCCGCGATCATCGACGGACGCGTGGCGCACTCGATCCTGCTCGAAGTGTTCACGCAGTCCGGAATCGGAACGGAGGTGGTGCCGGCATGACCGCGCAGCTCGCACACAGCACGGACGCGAACACCCGGGGGCGCTGGAAGCCCCGCTTCGGCGACGCCATGATGCGCACGCTGGCGACGCCCAAGCTCATGCTCGTCCGCGGCGAGGGCTGCCGGGTCTGGGACGTCGACGGCAACGAGTACCTCGACTTCCTCGCCGGCATCGCCGTCAACTCGCTGGGCCACGCGCATCCGGCGCTGGTGGAGGCCGTGAGCAGCCAGGTGGCGACGCTCGCGCACGTCTCCAACTACTTCTCCACGCCGCCGCAGCTGGAGCTCGCCGAGCGCCTGCGCGCGATCACCGGCGCGGGCGAGCAAGGCCGCATCCTGTTCGGCAACTCGGGCGCGGAGGCCAACGAGGCCGCGTTCAAGCTGGCGCGGCTCAACCGGGGCCCGCACGGCAGACGAACGCGCGTGCTCGCCCTCCACAACGCCTTCCACGGCCGCACGATGGGTTCGCTCGCCCTCACCGGCAAGCCGCCGATGCGCGAGGCGTTCGAGCCGCTGCCCGGCGGGGTCGAGCACATCGACTCCACCGTCCAGGCCCTGGAGGCCGCGATCGACGACCGCGTCGCCGCGCTGTTCGTGGAGCCGATCAAGGGGGAGGCGGGTGTGCTCGACCTCCCGGAGGGCTTCCTCCAGCGCGCCCGCGAGCTCACCGAGCAGCACGGCGCCCTGCTGATCATCGACGAGATCCAGACCGGGATCGGCCGGACCGGTCGCTGGTTCGCGTACCAGCACGCCGACATCCTGCCGGACGCGATCACGGTCGCGAAGGGCATCGCTGGGGGAGTGCCGATCGGCGCCCTGATCACCTTCGGCCGGGCGTCCGAGCTGTTCAGCCAGGGCCAGCACGGCTCGACCTTCGGCGGCAACCCGCTCGCGACTGCGGCCGGCAACGCGGTGATCGGCGAGATCGAGCGCGCCGACCTGGTCGGTAACGCCGCCCGGCGCGGGGAGGAGCTGCGCGCCATCCTGCGCTCCTACGACTCGCCGCTGATCGGCGACATCCGCGGCGCCGGCCTCCTGATCGGCGTCGGCCTCACCGACGGCGAGGGGCACAGGCTCTCCGACGCGGCGCTCGCCAACGGCCTCATCATCAACGCGCCGAACGAGTCGAGCATCCGCCTCGCTCCGCCGCTGATCGTGGGCGACGCCGAGCTCGCGGAGTTCCGCGAGCGGTTCGGCCGCGCACTCGCCGACGTGCACGCCTCCTGACCTTCCGACCTCCTGACCTTCCGACCTCCTGACGCAGACCCCCGGACGCAGATAAAGGACTTCCCGATGACACGTCATTTCCTCCGCGACGACGACCTGAGCCCGGCCGAGCAGGCCGAGGTGCTCGACCTGGCCGAGCGCCTGAAGGCCGACCGCTTCTCCGCCAAGCCGCTCGCCGGCCCGCAGACCGTCGCCGTCATCTTCGACAAGACCTCGACCCGCACGCGCGTCTCGTTCGCGGCCGGGATCGCGGACCTCGGCGGCAGCCCGCTGATCATCCAGAGCGGCGAGAGCCAGCTCGGCGGCAAGGAGTCGCTGGCCGACACCGCGCGCGTGCTGGAGCGGATGGTCGCCGCGATCGTCTGGCGCACGTTCGCGCAGGCCGGGCTGGAGGAGCTGGCGGAGGGCACGACCGTGCCGGTCGTCAACGCGCTGTCGGACGAGTTCCACCCCTGCCAGATCCTCGCCGACCTGCAGACGGTGCGCGAGCACAAGGGCCGCACCGAGGGGCTGACGCTCGCCTTCTTCGGCGACGGCGCCAGCAACATGTCGCACTCCTATCTGCTCGGCGGCGCGACGGCGGGCATGCACGTCCGCATCGCGGCTCCCGCGGCGTACGCGCCGGACGCCGCCGTGGTGGCCGACGCGGCCGCCATCGCCGAGCGCACCGGCGGCTCCGTCGCCGTCTTCACCGACGCGAGGGAGGCCGCGGCCGGCGCCGACGTCGTCATCACCGACACCTGGGTGTCGATGGGCAAGGAGGACGAGAAGGCCGAGCGCGTCGCCGTCTTCGGCGACTACACGGTGAACGCCGAGCTGATGGGGCTCGCGGCCGACGGCGCGGTGTTCCTGCACTGCCTGCCCGCCTACCGCGGCCTGGAGGTGACGGCCGACGTGATCGACGGGCCGCAGTCGGTGGTCTGGGACGAAGCCGAGAACCGCCTCCACGCCCAGAAGGCGCTGCTGGCCTGGCTGCTTGCGAAGAACGACGCGACGAAGAACGAGGAGGGTGCGGCATGACCGCGGACACCGCAGACGGCGTCGGCAAGACCGACGAGGGCAAGCTCTGGGGCGCGCGCTTCGCGGGCGGACCCTCGCCCGAGCTGGCCGCGCTGAGCAAGTCGACCCACTTCGACTGGGCGCTCGCCTCTTACGACATCGCGGGCTCCCGCGCCCACGCCCGCGCGCTCGCGGCGGCGGGCTATCTCGACGACGTCGAGCTCGCCGGGATGCTCGGCGCTCTCGACGTCCTGGAGGCCGACGTGGTCTCCGGGTCGTTCGCCGCCGCTGAAAGCGACGAGGACGTCCACGGCGCACTGGAGCGCGGCCTGATCGAGCGCGCAGGCGCCGACCTCGGCGGCAAGCTGCGCGCCGGCCGGAGCCGCAACGACCAGATCGCGACGCTCGTCCGCCTCTACCTGCGCGACCACGCCGGCATCATCGCCGAGCGCCTGATCGCACTCATCGACGCGATCGCGGCCCAGGCGGACGCGCATCCCGCCGCGATCATGCCCGGCCGCACCCACCTCCAGCACGCGCAGCCCGTGCTGCTCGCTCACCACCTGCTCGCGCACTGCTGGCCGCTGGTGCGCGACCTGGAGCGGCTGGCGGACTGGGACCGGCGCGCGAACGTCTCGCCCTACGGCTCCGGCGCGCTCGCCGGCTCCACCCTCGGGCTCGACCCGCTGCTGGTCGCCAGGGAGCTCGGCTTCGCCACCAGCTCGGAGAACTCGATCGACGGCACCGCCGCGCGCGACGTCGTGGCCGAGTTCGCCTTCGTCGCGGCGCAGATCGGCGTGGACGTGTCGCGGTTCGCCGAGGAGATCATCCTCTGGAACACGCGCGAGTTCGGCTTCGTGACGCTCGACGACTCCTACTCCACGGGCTCGTCGATCATGCCGCAGAAGAAGAACCCGGACATCGCCGAGCTCGCCCGGGGTAAGGCAGGGCGCCTCATCGGCAACCTGACCGGCCTGCTGACCACTCTCAAAGGCCTCCCGCTGGCGTACAACCGCGACCTCCAGGAGGACAAGGAACCGGTCTTCGACTCGGTGCAGACGCTGGAGGTCGTCCTGCCCGCGTTCGCGGGGATGGTCGCCACGCTCCGCTTCCACACCGACCGGATGGCGGAGCTCGCGCCGCAGGGCTTCTCGCTCGCGACGGATGTGGCCGAGTGGCTGGTCAAGCAGCATGTGCCGTTCCGGAACGCCCACGAGATCACCGGCAGCCTGGTGAAGTTCGCGGAGGACGACGGCCTGGAGCTGAGCGACCTGACCGACGAGCAGCTCGCGGCCGTCTCGCCGCTGCTCACGCCGGAGGTGCGCTCGGTGCTGACCGTCGACGGCTCGGTCGCGAGCCGAGACGGCGCCGGCGGGACCGCTCCCGACCGGGTGGCCGACCAGCTCGCGGCCCTGACCGAGCGCGTCCGCGCACTGACCCGCGCGCTCGTCGCGACGCGGCGGGACCTCGGCTGATGGCGCGCAAGCGGCCGGGCTGGCTCATCCCGCTGATCGTCGTCGTGGCGGTCGCGGTGATCGTGGTCGGGCTGATCGTCACCGTCGCCGCCGGCGGCCGGGTCTTCTGAGCCGAGCGGGCGTGACGCTCTACCGGCCCGGGCGCGACGTGTTCACCGCGTCGGCGCTGGAGGTCGCCCCGAAGCTGCTCGGCGCGGTGCTCCGCCACGAGACGGAGGAGGGCGTCGTCGCCATCCGCATCAGCGAGGTGGAGGCCTACGTCGGAGACGGCGTCGACCCCGGCTCGCACTCCTTCCGCGGCCGCACCAAGCGCAACGCGGTGATGTACGGCCCGTCCGGCCACCTGTACACGTACTTCACGTACGGGATGCATGTCTGCGCGAACGTGGTGTGCTCGCCCGAGGGGGAGTCGTCGGCGGTGCTGCTGCGGGCGGGGGAGGTCGTGGAGGGCGCCGACCTCGCGGCTCACCGGCGCGGCGGCCCGACCGGCCGGACCATCCCGGCGCGCGACCTGGCGCGCGGACCTGCCCGCTTCGTCGTCGCGGCGGGCATCCTGCTGTCCGAGAACGGCTCCGACGTGTTCGCGCCGCCGTTCGACCTCCTGCTGCCCGGCGAGCAGCCGGCCTACGAGACCGGCCCGCGCACGGGCGTCTCCGGCGCCGGAGGCAGCGCCACGTTCCCGTGGCGCTACTGGCTGCCCGGCGACCCCACGGTGTCCCCGTACAAGCGCCACCCCAAATCCCACGCCTGAGCGCACTCCACGCCGCCGAGGGGCACGTCGTTGTCACTTTTCGCGCTCGAAAGTGACATCTACGTGCCCCTCGGCGAGGTGGGAGAGGGTGGGAGAGGGATGTAGGCGGTCAGGCGACGGCGAAGCGGAAGAGGCCGGCGCAGACGCAGGCCCAGATCAGGCTGACGAGGGTGCCGATGATGAACCGCTCGCGCGCCTCCGGGGCCTCCAGCTCGGTGAACCGGCCGACGCCCTTGATCGCGATGATCACGCCGAGCGCCTCGGGGAAGCCCGCCATGATCGAGCCGGTGGTCGCGAAGCGCTCCAGGTAGCCGATCGTCGTCCCTCCGCGCAGCACCTCGCGCGTCTCCTCCAGCCCGCTGACCCGGTCGTGCACGACGATGCCGCCGTGGATGCCGGGCACCGACGTGCTCCGCGTCGCGAGCGCGAGGGCGAGCTGGGCCGCCGGCCCGCCGCCGACGACGCTGAGCGCGAGCGCGACGACGCCGATGAGCACCCGGAAGATCAGCGGAGCGCCGTGCTGCGGGAGCGCGACCAGGAGGAACGCGAGCCCGAGCAGGCCGACAGCGGTGTAGACCAGCGGCCGGCGCGGCGTGCGGAGCGTGGCGATCATGCAGCACACCGCGGCGATGGCGCTGATCAGCGCGAGCGCCCACAGGATGATCGGCAGGACGGCGGCGAGGAGCTGCGGCACGGGCAGGGACGTCATCCATCCTCCGGTCGGTCGGCCGACTGCTGGGCTGCGTCGGCGGTCCCCAACAGCCTAACCAGGGCCGGCTGGGCCGCGAGGTCGGCGCGCAGGCCGGCCGCGCGGGCGCGGTCGTTCGCCGACTGCGGGGTGATGCCGAGCCGCGCGCCGGCCTCCGCCTGGGTCAGCCCGGCGGCGACGAGGTCGTAGAGCTCCCAGCCGGCCTCGCTGCGGGCCGCCCGCAGCGTCAGGAGGAGGCCGACGAGCGCCTCGACGTCGGCGGCGGCCTCCGGCACGGCGACCGCCTCCGCGGCGAAGCGCAGCGGCGTGCGCTTGGCGCGGGTGACCGCGGTCCGCGCGGCGACGAACGCGTCGCCGCTGGCCTCGCGCGTGGCGCCGGGGAGGGGAGAGCGCACGTCGCCGATGCCGAGGCCGACGCTCCAGAGGTCGCCGCGCGCGAGGGTCAGGACGATGTCGAGGGCGGTGGCGGCGTCGGCGGTGAGCGCCTGGAGCTCGTCGCCGGCGTTCCGGTCGGCGGGGAGCGCGAGCCGCTCGCCGTGGCGCTCGTTCAGCGCGGTGAGCGCGGGCGCGACGATGTCGGGCCTGCTGCGGCTGCCGACCTGGTCGGCGGTGACGACGAACACGGGGACCTCCTCGGGCTGCTCTCCGGAACGGGTGAGGCGGAGCGCGAACATCAGGGCTGTGAACCTGATTCGTATCCTATCAGGTCCTGAGACCTGATTCAACCCCGATCAGGCGTGTGGACCTGATCATCGGGCGGGGCGGAAGGACCGCCGCTGCTACTCTGTGGGAGTGCCAGAAACCGCCGCAACAGCAGACCGGAGCAGCGCAGAGCAGAGGCTCGCAGCGCAGACCAACGACCCGTCGTTCGACGACGTCTGGGATGAACTGAAGTGGCGCGGACTCGTCCACGTCTCCACCGACGAGGCCGCGCTCAAGCAGCTCCTGTCCGGTGACCCGATCACGTACTACTGCGGCTTCGACCCGACCGCGCCGAGCCTCCACCTCGGCAATCTCGTGCAGCTCCTGACCATGCGCCGCCTCCAGCTCGCCGGCCACAAGCCGCTCGGCCTCGTCGGCGGCTCCACCGGCCTCATCGGCGACCCGCGGCCCACCGCCGAGCGCACGCTGAACACCAAGGAGACCGTCTCCGAGTGGGTCGGCTACCTCCAGCAGCAGGTCACGCGCTTCCTGTCGTCGGAGGGCGACAACGCCGTCCGCCTGGTCAACAACCTGGACTGGACGGCGCCGCTCTCGGCCATCGACTTCCTGCGCGAGATCGGCAAGCACTTCCGCGTCGGCACGATGCTCAAGAAGGACGCCGTCGCCGCCCGCCTCAACTCCGACGAGGGCATCTCGTACACGGAGTTCAGCTACCAGATCCTGCAGGGCATGGACTTCCTGGAGCTCTACCGGCAGTACGGCTGCGTGCTGCAGACCGGCGGCAGCGACCAGTGGGGCAACCTGACGAGCGGCACCGACCTGATCCGCAAGGTGGAGGGCGCGCACGGTCATGCCATCGGCACACCGCTCATCCTGAACAGCGACGGCACCAAGTTCGGCAAGAGCGAGGGCAACGCGATCTGGCTGGACGCGAGCTTCACCAGCCCGTACCGCATCTACCAGTTCTGGCTCAACGCCGACGACGCCGACGTGATCGACCGCCTGAAGGTATTCACCTTCCTCCACCGCGCCGAGATCGAGCGCCTGGAGCGCGCGGTCGCCGAGGAGCCCTTTCGCCGCGAGGCGCAGCGACGCCTCGCCTACGAGGTGACGGCGCTCATCCACGGCGTGGAGGCGACCGAGGCCGTCATCGCGGCGTCCGAGGCCCTCTTCGGCCAGGGCGACCTGACCGGCCAGGACCGCGGCACGCTGGAGTCGGCACTCCGCGAGCTCCCCAACACGACGACCGCGGCCTCCACCACGATCGCCCAGGCCCTGGTCGACACCGAGCTCACCAAGAGCCTCGGCGAGGCCCGCCGCGCGGTCGCCCAGGGCGGCGTGTACGTGAACAACGCGAAGGTCGAGGACGCGGAGTCGGCGGTCGGGGACCACCTGCTGCCAGGCGGGATGGTCGTGCTGCGACGCGGGAAGAAGACGCTCAGCGGCGTGTTCGTGGAGTAGCGCGGGAGCGGCGTTCGGCGATCACCCCGAGGAACTCGTCGAACCGCGTGCGCACGTAGTCCTCCAGCCGGTCAGCGATCTCCGGGTTGTAGGGCAGCCGATTCCGGCGCACGTGGAGATCCTCGAGCGTCCGGGCGAGGGCGGCCTCGTCATCGATCGCGATGAGGAGTTCGCCCGCGACGCCGACGATCTCGTCCAGCGCGGGACTCGACCGCGTCACGACGGTCCGGCCCGCGGCGAGACCCTGCCAGAGCTTGTTGGCGAGAACGCTCCTGGCCTTCGGGGAGTCCCCGAACACCCCGAGCACCACGTCGTGCCGGTGGACCGTGCGGATCAGCTCCTCGTGCGTCAGCCACGAGACGAAGTGGCAGCGCCCGGTCAGCCCGAGGGCGCCGATGGACGAATGGAGCTCCGCCATCCGCTCCGGAGCGGCCGCGATCACGAGGGTGAGCGTGATCGACGGATCGGTGCGAGCGAGCGCCTTCAGCACGAACGGGACGCCGTGCAGCGGCAGCATTCCGCCCGAGTAGAGCACGCGAAGCCCGTCGCCTGCGGGCGGCGGAGGTTCGGGGAGGACCCACTGCGGCGAGCCGACGGGAAGTGTCATCACCCGCGTGCCCGGCGCCCGGTCCCTGATCGCCTGCGCGCGCTGGTCCGTGTCGATGAGGAACACATCGGAGAGCGTCCGGGCCACCCGATCCACGACCCGGCAGCCGAGCGCGGTGATCGAGCGCGGGGAGGCCTTCGCCCAGTCCTCGATGACCGTCTCGTATTTGCCCACGAACCCGTCGACCACGAGCACGGCTCGGTTCAGACGTGCGACCACCCATGCCGCCGGGACGAACGGCAGGGAGAACTCCGGGACGATGACCACGTCGCTTCCGCGTCCGGCCGTGAGGCTGCGCCAGAGGTCCTGGAGCAGCCGCACCGGTTTCGGGCCGCCGGTCACGCGGTCCACGACGCGGACCTCGTGACCGGCGGCGAGCAGAGCCTCCCGAACGCGCTCGTTCCGCGGGTAGGCGCGATCCTCGACACGCACGTAGGTGATCTTCACTGTGATTCTTCCTTCAGGTGCGGGCCACGAGTGACCGCAGGGAGCGGAGCGCGTCGAGAGTGCCGAGTGCGGTGCGGAGGGCGACGGGGAGCAGGGGAGGGGCGACCTTCAGGAGGCTCATGGCCGCCGCCAGGGGCCGGGACCTGCCGGCGACCGCGCGGAGGTCGAGGGGACGCGCCCAGCCCGAAGCGGCGCGAACGGTCTCGCGCATGACAGGGCGGGGCACTCCCCAGCGGACCGCGGTGTTGACGGCCGCGAGGCAGAGGAATCGTGCGGTGAACGTGTCGCGGCCCGCGGCCGTCGCGAAGGATCCGAGCAGGCCGAGCACGGAGTCGTGTGCGCTCGCGAGCGCGCGGATGTCGGGCGTGCGGGAGCGGGTGATCGACCCCGGCTGGCGACGATAGACGTACACGACATCGGGAATGACGCGGATCGCCCGCGCAGCCTCCACAGCGCGTGCCACCCCCACGATGTCGCTCTGGGAGACCTGGAGGGGGAAGGGATCGACGCCGAGAACGGCCCGGCGGAACAGCTTGGACCACAGGAAGCCGTGGATCGTCCCGTCGATGATCATCCGGGCGCCCGCCTCGCGCGGGATGGTCCGGGGCTCCGCGTCGGCGACGCCGTCCACGAGGCGGCGGTCGCCCGCTCCGGGCCCCCACGCGAAGTCGGCGCGGGCGAAGACGACATCCGCTCCACCGGCGTTGGCGAGCAGGGTGGCCAGCCCTGCGCCGGACCACTCGTCGTCGTGATCGACGAACCAGATCAGCTCGCCTCGCGCCAGACGCAGCGCTTCGTTCCGTCGGGCGGCGATCCCTGCCGACTCGGCATGACGGACCAGGGTGATCGACGGAGATCCGTCGAAGGCGGCCGCGAGCGCCTCGCCGGTTCCGTCGGTCGATCCGTCGTCGATGACGACGGCGTCGACGCCGGAGCCTCCGACTGCCTCCAGCAGGCGGGTGGCCATGCTGTCGACGCCGCATCCGGCGTTCCTGACGCCGATGATGATCGTCGCGGTGGCGGACGGCGTCGGCTTCTCAGCGGAGTTGATCACAGCGGGGGTCCTTTGCATAGCCACAGAGACGCGAGGATGCACGGTATACTACACGACAAATCTGAACGGAAACGTTTCGATGGTCACGTATCTCGATTGGTCAAACTGCCCATGCATTCCCCTCCCGCACGCTCCGGACGGCCCGCAGCCGCCCGGATCCGGTTCCTGGCGGGCGTCATTCTCAGCTACCTCGCGGTGCCGATCCTCAACGCGGTGTCGCCGCTGCTCGCCCTTCCGGCGATAACGGCGTCGTTCGGAAGCACGGCATGGGCGGCCATCGCCATCGGACAGTCGCTCGGCGGCACGGCCGGCGTCATCGTCGAGCTCGGCTGGGGGCTCTCGGGAAGTCAGCGGGTCGCGCGGATGTCGCCCCGCAATCGCGCTCACGCCTACGGCGTCTCGCTCGTCGCGAAGTCGGCGGTGGGAGTGCCGGTTGTCGGGGTGGCGGCTGCGCTCTCGTGGACGCTGGCCCCCGAGGGGTTCCGAGCGGAGACCGCGACCGTCGCCGCGGCCTCCGCGATCGCCATGCTTTCAGCAGGCTGGATCTTCGTGGGCATCTTGAAGCCGAGGCTCTTCCTCTACACCGAAGTCCTCCCGCGCGCGTTCCTCATCGCCGGCTCGGCTATGGCCATCCACCTGGGTGCAGGACTGTGGACGTACGCCGTCGCTCTGCTCGCGGCCGCAGTGACGGCTCCCGTTGTCGGCGCTCTCGTGCTTCGACTGCGGTGGCGCGACCTCGTGTCGCTCGGCCCACGCAGGCTCCTGCTGGTCATCGGATACCAGCGGGCTGCGTTGAACTCGAGCGTGTTCTCCAGCGTCTACATTTCCCTCGGCACCACCGTTGCGACGTTGGGCTCGGCGAACGCCACGCTGCTGTTCGCGTCGGTGGACAGGCTTCAGCGGATGGTCCAGCAAGTGCTGCGCACCCAGAACTTCGTGTTCAAGGGATGGGTCGGCCGTGAGGTCGACCCGGGCAGACGCATTCATCAGGCGTTGCGCGCGACCCGGATCGGCGTCGCAGTCGGAGTGGTCTCCGGCGTCCTGTTCGCGACAGGCGCTCCGTTGATCGCCGAGGCGGTCTTCTCCGGAACCGTCCGCGTGCCACCCCTCGCCGCCGTTCTCGCGGGAACGAGCATCGCGTTCATCTGCACGACGATGTGCACCGGTTTCGTCCTCCTCGTCGCTCTCGGGCGCGTCGCCGCGGTGGCGACGTCGGCGGCGGTCGGTGCGGCCCTCGGACTCCCTGGCATCTTCTTCGGTGCGATGTTCTTCGGGGGCACAGGCGCTCTCGCCGGGCAGCTCGTCGCCGAGACAGCTGTGCTCGTCGTCCAGCTCATCGCCGTGCGTCGACGATTCCGCGAGCTGCGCGCGTCGGGGCGCTGGCCGCTCGCGGCGGCCCCGGCGACGACGGACGAGGGGCCTGCGACTCCCGGCCTCCTCACCGGCCGCGAAGCCGATCCGGTGTAGCGTAATCGCATGCCGGAGAACACCGCCGGCGTCGCGTCGGACGATGGCGACGCCCTCGTCGAACGCCTCGAACTGATCGAGGGTCAGCCCCTCGCGGAGCGCGCGGAGGCGTACGCGCACCTGCACGAATCGCTGCAGGCCCGGCTGGAAGGCAGCGATCGGCGTGGCGGGAACTGAGCGTCTCGACGTCGCCCTGGTCACCCGTGGTCTCGCCTCGTCGCGCACGCGCGCCGCGTCGCTGATCGCCGACGGCCTGGTGACCGTCGACGGCAGGCCGGTGGTGCGTGCGTCCGCCAAGGTGGGCGACGGGCAGGAGCTCGTCGTCGCCGGCGCCGACCACTACGTGAGCCGGGGCGCCCACAAGCTGATCGCGGCGCTCGACGCCTTCGGGGTCCCCGTCGCCGGGCGGGTCGCCCTCGACGCCGGCGCCTCCACGGGCGGGTTCAGCCAGGTGCTGCTGGAGCGCGGAGCGCGGCTCGTGGTCGCGGTGGACGTCGGCCACGGGCAGCTCGATCCGCGCCTCGCCGGGGCGGAGCGGCTGCGGTCGTTCGAGGGCGTGAACGTGCGCTCCCTCGACGCGGCGTCGTTCGCCGCGCTCGTGGGCGACGAGGTCGAGCCTCAGGTCATCGTCGCCGATCTGTCGTTCATCTCGCTTACCCACGTCCTCCCGGCGCTGCGGTCGGTCGCGGCCGACGACGCCGACTTCGTTCTGCTGATCAAGCCGCAGTTCGAGGTGGGCAGGCAGGGCGTGCGCGAGGGGATCGTCACCGACCCCGGGCTGCGCCTGGATGCCGTCGAGCGCGTGCTCTGGGCCGCGCACGATGCGGGTCTCGGCACGGCCGGCCTGATCGCCTCCCCGATCGCCGGCACCCACGGCAACCACGAGTTCCTCGCCTGGTTCCGCGCCGACGCGCCGGATCCGTCGGCGTCGCGCGAAGTTCTCCTCCACCTCTCGCCGTGAGTGAACGTTCTCCACAATCTCCCCGTCTCCAGCACATCCCCGGCCGAAAACCGACAGAATGGTGGGACGGCCCGGAACCGGGCGGACGCAGAGGGAGGCGACGTGGCGGCATCGGGTGACGCGCAGCGATACATTCTGGTCGTCGCGCACACCGGCCGTCAGGACTCCCTCGACGCCGGCGTGCAGGTGTGCAGGCAGCTCATCACCGCTGGCGTGGTGCCGGTGCTCAGCGAGGACGAGCGGCGCGACCTGCTCGCGGCAGAGCCCGGCCTCGACGCTGTCGCCGTGCTCGGCGACGAGGTGCAGGCGAGCGACCTGGAGCTGGTGATCGTGCTCGGCGGCGACGGCACCATCCTGCGCGCGGCCGAGCTCGTGCGCGGCTGCACGGCTCCGCTGCTCGGCGTCAACCTCGGGCACGTGGGCTTCCTCGCCGAGAGCGAGCGCGACGACCTCGAGATCGCCGTCGCGCGCGGGCTCGCGAAGGACTACGAGGTGGAGGAGCGCATGACGCTCTCCGCCCGCGTCAAGGTCGGCAAGGAGGTCGTCTACGAGAGCTGGGCGCTCAACGAGGCGACCGTCGAGAAGGCCAGCAGGGAGCGGATGCTCGAGGTCGTCATCGAGGTCGACGGGCGGCCGATGTCGAGCTTCGGCTGCGACGGTGTCGTGATGTCCACGCCCACCGGGTCCACCGCCTACTCGTTCTCGGCCGGCGGACCGGTGGTCTGGCCCGGCGTCGCCGCGCTGCTGCTCGTGCCGCTCAGCGCGCACGCCCTGTTCTCGCGGCCCCTCGTGGTCGACGCCGACTCGTCGCTCGCCATCGAGCTGCTCGACCGCGCGGGCGGGGAGGGCATCCTCTGGTGCGACGGCCGCCGTCAGTTCGACCTGCCGCGCGGCTCGCGCGTCGTCGTGCGGCGCTCGCCCATCCCGGTGCGGCTGGCGCGCCTGCACCCCGGGCCGTTCACCGACCGGCTCGTGCACAAGTTCGACCTCCCGGTGACGGGATGGCGGGGGCCGGCCGGACGTGACTGAGCGCTCGACCACCCGCGCCGCTGCGGGACGTACCAAGACACCGGCGCCACGCGGCGGCATCGACGAGATCTCCATCCGCGACCTCGGCGTCATCGCGGAGGCCGCGCTGCCGCTCGGGCCGGGATTCACCGCGATCACGGGCGAGACCGGCGCGGGCAAGACGATGGTCGTCTCGGCTCTCGGCCTCCTGCTGGGCGAGCGCGCCGACACCGGCGCCGTCCGGCTCGGCAGCGCCCAGGCCTGGGTCGAGGGCCGCTGGCGCGTCGAGGAGCCGGGGGAGGTCGTGGAGCGCGTCCGCGACGCCGGCGGCGACGTCGACCCGCTCGGCGACGGCGCGGCGGAGCTCGTGCTGAGCCGCTCGGTGTCGGCGGAGGGCCGGTCGCGCGCCGTGGTCGGCGGACGGAGCGCGCCGGTGAGCGTGCTGACCGAGCTCGGGGAGCAGCTCGTCGTCGTGCACGGCCAGTCCGACCAGCTCCGGCTGCGGTCGGCCGTGGCCCAGCGCGAGGCGCTCGACCGCTTCGCCGGGTCCGACCTCGCGAGCGCGCTCGACGGCTACGTGCAGGTGTTCCACCGCTGGCGCGACAACGCGAGCGAGCTGGACGAGCTGCTCGCCGACCGGGACCGGCGCGCGCGGGAGGCCGACGACCTCCGGGTCGCGATGGCCGAGATCGAGGCCGTGGCGCCGCAGCCGGGCGAGGACGCCGAGCTCGGCGAGCGCGCAGAACGGCTGACCAACCTCGAGGAGCTGCGGCTCGCCGCCTCCGGCGCCCGCGAGCTGCTCTCGGCCGAGGAGTCCGACGAGCCCGACGTGGTCGGCCTCCTGGAGGCCGCGCGCCGCCAGGTCGAGCGCGTCGCGCCGCACGACGCCGAGCTCGCCCCGACCGTGGAGGCCGTCGCCAACCTCAGCTACCTGGCCTCCGACATCGCCGCCCAGCTCTCCACCTACCTCGCCACGCTCGACACCGACGGCTCCCGCGAGCTGGAGGCCGTCCAGGAGCGCCGGGCGGAGCTGTCCACGCTCGTCCGCAAGTACGGGCCGAGTTTGGACGATGTGATCAACACCCTGGAGACCGGGAGCCTGCGGCTGCTGGAGCTCGACGGCGACGCTGACCGCATCCAGGAGCTCTCGGACGAGGTGGCGGCCGACAAGGCGCTCGTGATGGAGCTCGCCGCCGGCCTGAGCGAACGTCGCAGGGTCGCCGCCGAGCGGCTCGCCACCGCGGTCTCCGACGAGCTGTCCGCCCTCGCCATGCCGGACGCCCGTGTGGTCGTGGAGGTCACCCAGCGCGACGAGGCCGACCCGCAGAGCTACACGGCCAGCGGCCGCGACCAGGTCGCGATCCTGCTGCGCCCGCACCCGGGCGCCGAGCCGCGGCCGCTCGGCAAGGGCGCGTCCGGCGGCGAGCTCTCGCGCGTCATGCTCGCCATCGAGGTCGTGATCGCCGCGACCGATCCGGTGCCGACCTTCATCTTCGACGAGGTGGACGCCGGCGTCGGCGGCGCCTCGGCCATCGAGATCGGCCGCAGGCTCGCGCGACTCGCCGAGAGCGCGCAGGTGATCGTCGTGACCCACCTCGCCCAGGTGGCGGCGTTCGCGAACAACCACCTCACGGTCGTCAAGGGCAACGACGGGGCGGTCACGGCCTCCAGCGTCCGCCGGCTCGACGGGGAGGAGCGGATCGCGGAGATGGCGCGGCTGCTGTCCGGCCTGCCCGACTCCGAGAGCGGGCTCACGCACGCGCGCGAGCTCGTGGACATGGCGGCGTCCGCACGCTGACCCGCGACACGCGCGGGACTCCCCGCAGCAGGTGATAAGCTGCAAGCCCGTGGTGGATAATTCAGACGCGGCTCAGACCAACAGCAAAAACGGCACTACCAAGCACATCTTCGTGACAGGTGGTGTCGTTTCTTCGTTGGGGAAGGGCCTCACGGCCGCCTCCCTCGGAAACCTCCTGACGGCCCGCGGTCTCCGCGTGGTCATGCAGAAGCTAGACCCCTACCTCAACGTGGACCCTGGGACGATGAACCCGTTCCAGCACGGCGAGGTCTTCGTGACGGACGACGGCGCGGAGACCGACCTCGACATCGGTCACTACGAGCGTTTCCTCGACATCAACCTCTCCCAGTCGGCGAACGTCACCACCGGGCAGATCTACTCCAACGTGATCGCCAAGGAGCGCCGCGGCGAGTACCTGGGCGACACCGTCCAGGTCATCCCGCACATCACCGACGAGATCAAGCGCCGGATGCGCCTCCAGGCGCAGCCGGGACCGGACGGCGAGCCCGCGCCGGACGTCATCATCACCGAGATCGGCGGCACGGTCGGCGACATCGAGTCGCAGCCGTTCATCGAGTCCGCCCGCCAGGTGCGGCACGAGCTCGGCCGCAAGAACTGCTTCTTCGTGCACGTCTCGCTCGTGCCGTTCATGAACGCCTCCGGCGAGCAGAAGACCAAGCCCACCCAGCACTCCGTCGCGGCGCTGCGCTCCATCGGCATCCAGCCGGACGCGCTCGTGCTGCGCAGCGACCGGCCGGTGTCCGAGTCGAACAAGCGCAAGATCGCGCTGATGTGCGACGTGGACGAGCAGGCCGTGGTCAATGCGGTCGACGTGCCCAGCATCTACGACATCCCGACCATGCTGCACGAGCAGGGCCTGGACGCCTACATCATCGACCAGCTCGGCCTGGACAAGGCCGCCGACGTCGACTGGCACGGCTGGGCGCGCCTCCTGGAGGCCGTGCACGACCCCAAGCACGAGGTCACGATCGGCCTGGTCGGCAAGTACATCGACCTCCCCGACGCCTACCTGTCGGTCACCGAGGCGCTGCGCGCGGGCGGCTTCGCCCACCGCACCAAGGTGAAGCTGAAGTGGATCCCGTCCGACGAGTGCCAGACGCCGGAGGGCGCCGCCGCGCAGCTCGGCGACGTCGACGGGATCTGCGTGCCCGGCGGGTTCGGCGTGCGTGGCATCGAGGGCAAGGTGGGCGCGCTGAAGTTCGCCCGCGAGAACGGCATCCCGGCGCTCGGCCTGTGCCTGGGCCTTCAGTGCATGGTCATCGAGTACGCGCGCCACGAGGCGGGCCTCGCCGGCGCGTCGTCGTCGGAGTTCGACCCGGAGACCGAGTTCCCGGTGATCGCCACGATGGCCGAGCAGGTCGAGATCATCGCGGGCGGCGACCTGGGCGGCACCATGCGCCTCGGCCTGTACCCCGCGGTCCTCGCCGAGGGCTCGCTCGCGGCCGACCTGTACGGCGCTCCGGAGGCCAGCGAGCGTCACCGCCACCGCTACGAGGTCAACAACAACTACCGCGAGCAGATCGCCGACGCCGGCCTCTGGTTCTCCGGCACGTCGCCGGACGGCCACCTGGTCGAGTACGTGGAGCTGCCGCGCGACGTGCACCCGTTCTACATCGGCACCCAGGCCCACCCGGAGCTGCGGTCGCGCCCGAACAACGCGCACCCGCTGTTCGCCGGGCTCGTCGGCGCCGCGCTCGACCGGCAGAAGGCCAGCCTCCTGTTCGAGGTCGCCGCTGACGACGAGGTCGGCGACGAGGTCGGCGCCGCGGTCGAGGGCGCGGTCGAAGTCGGCGCGGACGCCTGATGGCGGACGGCGGCGCGTTCCGCGACGAGCCGTTCCGTCCGCAGATCGTGTCGTCGGAGGTCCCCTTCGACGGCAAGATCTGGGACGTACGGCGCGACACCTTCCGCTACAACGGCGAGGAGATCACCCGCGAGTACGTCGACCACACGGGCGCCGTCGCGGTGCTCGCGCTGGACGACCAGGACCGCGTGCTGCTGATCAAGCAGTACCGGCATCCCGTGCGCTACCGCGACTGGGAGGTCCCGGCCGGGCTCCTCGACATCCACGGTGAGGACCCGCTGATCGCGGCGCAGCGCGAGCTGGCCGAGGAGGCCGACCTCGAGGCCGATCGCTGGAACGTGCTGACCGACGTCTTCACGAGTCCCGGCGGCAACGACGAGGCCATCCGCGTCTACCTGGCGCGCGGGGTGCGGGCCACCGCCGAGGCGTTCGAGCGCGAGGCGGAGGAGGCCGACATCGAGGTGGCGTGGGTGCCGCTGGAGGACGCGGTGGATGCGGTGCTCGAGCGGCGCGTCCACAACTCGATCATGATCATCGCGGTGCTCGCCGCGCGGGTCGCCCGCGAGAAGGGCTGGGCGAGCCTCGGCGCCGCCGACGCGCCGTGGCCGAGCCACCCGAAGCTGTCCGGCGAGGCCGAGCTGAGCGAGCAGAGCGCCGCGGGATGACCGTCGCGGCGGACGCGGACGCCTTCCTGAGGCACGTCGCCATCGAGCGCGGCCTCTCGGCGAACACCGTCGCCGCGTACCGGCGCGACCTCACGGTCTACACGGTCTGGCTGGACGGCGAGGGCGTCGGCGACATCCGCGAGGTCCAGTCGGTGACCGTCTCGACCTACCTCGCCCACCTGGGCTCGCGGGAGGAGTCGCCGCTGACCGCGACCTCCCTCGCCCGGATGCTGTCGACCGTGCGCGGCTTCCACCGGTTCCTGCTGGAGGAGGGCCGCGTGGAGGTCGACGCGGCCCGCGACATCCGGCCGCCCAAGCTGCCGAGCACCCTCCCGAAGGCGATCACCGTCGACCAGGTCGCCGCCCTGCTGGCGGCCACCGACGGCGACGAGCTGGACCACCTCCGCGACAAGGCGCTGCTGGAGCTGATGTACGCGACCGGCGCGCGCGTCAGCGAGGCGGTCGGCCTCAACGTGGACGACGTGATCGACACCGACGTGGTGCGCCTCACCGGCAAGGGCGCCAAGCAGCGGATCGTGCCGCTCGGCAGCTTCGCGCAGACCGCGGTCGCCGCCTACCTGGTGCGGGCGCGCCCTGTGCTGTCCGCGCGGGGGAGGGCGACGCCGGCGCTGTTCCTCGGGATGCGCGGCGCGCGGCTGTCGCGGCAGAACGTCTGGCTGATCATCCGGGCCGCCGCCGAGCGCGCCCAGCTCGGCGTCGAGGTCTCGCCGCACACCCTCCGGCACTCATTTGCCACCCACCTGCTGGCGGGCGGCGCGGACGTGCGCGTGGTGCAGGAACTGCTCGGCCACTCGTCGGTGGCGACGACGCAGATCTACACGCTGGTGACGGCGGACGCGCTGCGGGATGTGTACGTGACGGCTCACCCGCGGGCGCGGTGACGCCCCCGCGGCGCCTTCCGGTACAGCCAGACCAGCACCTTCCCGCCCTCGCCCGTCACGCGCGACGGCCGGAAGCCGAGCTTGTCGAGGATGCGGAAGGACGGCGCGTTCCAGCTCCCCACCACCGCCCACAGCACAGGGAACCCCGCGTCGAAGGCCGCGTCGGCGACCGCCGCAGCCGCCTCGGTCGCGTAGCCGCCGCCGACGTGGCGGCGGAGCAGCTCGTACGCGAGCTCGGGCTGCGCGGCGCTCGCCCGTCTAGCGACCAGACCGCAGTAGCCGATCGCCTCGCCGGATTCGGCGAGTTCGACCGCGTACAGCCCGAAGCCGGCGTCCTCGGCGGCGCTGCGCTGCGCGTCCAGCCGGTCGCGCTCCTCCTCGACGGTGCGGGCCTCCTGGGAGGGGTCCTCCGCGATCAGCGCGAGGTTCCATTCCGCGTCGCGCCCGTCGCGGAGACGGAGGCGCAGGCGCTCCGTGGAGAGCTCGGCTGGCATCGTCGGCATCCGCACAGCGTACGCCCCGGACCCGCGCCGTGACCCGCCGCCGTCACGGCCCGCGGAGCGGGGAGCGCGCGGATAGGATGGAGCCCGTGAACAGGCCGTGAACGGCCGACGATCGAGAGGGACGAGGATCAGCCAGGTGACGCGCAACGACGAGGTCAGGACGGAGCTTCCCGGCATGGACACCGCATCCATCGCCGCACCGCTCGGACCCACCGGACGCCCGCTGCGCACATTCCCCGTACCCGCCGAGCTCGCCCAGCACGGGCCCGCCAAGGTCGTGGCGCTGTGCAACCAGAAGGGCGGGGTCGGCAAGACCACGACCTCCATCAACCTGGGCGCGACGCTGGCCGAGTACGGCCGCAAGGTGCTCGCGATCGACTTCGACCCGCAGGGTGCGCTCTCGGCCGGGCTCGGTGCGCAGACCCACGACGTGACGACGATCTACGACCTGCTGCTGAACCGCAACGCGGACGTGCGGGAGGCCATCCAGTCCACCGGCGTCGCGGGGCTGGACATCATCCCCGCGAACATCGACCTCTCGGCCGCCGAAGTGCACCTGGTCAACGAGGTGGCGCGCGAGCAGATCCTCGCCGGCGTGCTGCGCAAGGTGTCGGCGGACTACGACGTCATCCTCATCGACTGCCAGCCGTCGCTCGGCATCCTCACCGTCAACGCGCTGACCGCGAGCCACGGCGTGCTCATCCCGCTGGAGTGCGAGTACTTCGCCCTGCGCGGCGTCGCCCTGCTGATCGAGACCATCGACAAGGTGCGCGAGCGGCTGAACCCGGCGATCGAGCTCGACGGCATCCTCGCGACCATGTACGACTCCCGCACGCTGCACTCGCGCGAGGTGCTGGAGCGGGTCGTCGACGCGTTCGGCGACCGGGTGCTCGAGACGGTGATCTCGCGCACGGTGAAGTTCCCGGACGCCTCCGTCGCGGCGACGCCGATCACGCAGTTCGCGCCCGAGCACCAGGCGGCGGAGGCCTACCGCCAGCTCGCGAGGGAACTGATCTTCCGTGGCGCCGTCGCCTGAGGACGCCTCGAGTGCAGTGACGCCGAAGGGCACGTCGTTGTCACTTCCGGGCGCCGAAAGTGACAACAACGTGCCCCTCGGCGGGCAGGACGGTGGGTTTCGGGTTGCGGTCGGCCAGTTCGAGGGGCCGTTCGACCTCCTGCTGTCCCTCATCTCCAAGCACGAGCTGGACATCACCGAGATCTCGCTGAGCCGGGTCACGGACGAGTTCATCGCCTACCTGCGCCGCCTCGACGCCGACGAGAGCCTGGACGAGGCGAGCGAGTTCCTGCTCGTCGCGGCGACCCTGCTCGACCTCAAGATCGCCGGCCTCCTGCCGCAAGGCGAGCTGGTCGACGCGGAGGACGTCGCGCTGCTGGAGGCGCGCGACCTGCTGTTCGCGCGCCTACTGCAGTACCGCGCGTTCAAGGAGGCGTCGACGTGGTTCGCCGCGCACCTGGACGCCGAGAGCTCCCGGCACGCGCGCACGGTGCGGCTGGAGGATAAGTACCGCCAGCGCACGCCCGAGCTGGTCTGGACGCTGACCGCCGAGGACTTCGCGGCGCTCGCCACGCTGGCGATGACGCCGCGCGAGATCCCGGTCGTCGGACTCGACCACCTGCACGCGCCGCTGGTCAGCATCCGCGAGCAGGCCGCCGTCGTTGTCGGGATGCTGCGGGCCGGGGAGCCGCTGTCGTTCCGGCAGCTCGTGGCCGGCGCGGAGCAGAAGGGCGTCGTGATCGCGCGGTTCCTGGCCGTGCTCGAACTGTACCGGCACGCGGCCATCGCGTTCGAGCAGCTCGAGCCGCTGGGCGAGCTGACGCTCCGCTGGACGGCGGAGCACTGGTCGGAGGAGAACCTGTCGAACTTGGGAGCGGACTATGACGGTTGACGGAACCGAGCTGGAGACGGAGCTGGCCCCGGTCGAGGACGCGCAGATCGAGCGCGCGCTGGAGGCCATCCTCATGGTCGCCGACGAGCCGATGAGCCTGGTGACACTGGCCACCGCCGTGGGAGCGCCGGTCAAGCGCGTCCGTGCCGCGGTCGACGCACTGGTGGCCGACTTCGACGGCGAGAGCGGACCCGACGGCGCACCTGGCGTGCGCCGCGGCTTCGAGCTGCGGGAGGTCGGCGGCGGCTGGCGCGTCTACGTGCGGCCGGATTTCGACGCCGTCGTGTCCGGCTACGTCCTCCAGCAGAACCCGACCCGGCTGTCGCAGGCGGCGCTGGAGACGCTCGCAGTGATCGCCTACAAGCAGCCGATCAGCCGCGGCGCCATCGCCTCCATCCGAGCCGTCAACGTGGACTCGGTCGTGCGCACGCTCGCGGGTCGCGGCCTGATCACCGAGCTCTTCACGGACAGCGAGACCGGCGCGATCAACTACGGCACCACCGACCTGCTGCTCACCCAGCTCGGCATCAACTCCATCGAGGAGCTGCCGAAGATCTCGCCGCTGCTGGCCGATGGCGCGGAAGGGTTCGACGATGTCCGCTGAAGCTGCGCAGGGTGAGCGCCTGCAGAAAGTCATGGCCGCAGCAGGAGTGGCCTCCCGCCGGGTGTCGGAGGACCTGATCGTCGCCGGCCGGGTCACCGTGAACGGCCAGGTGGTCACCGAACTCGGCCGCCGCGTCGACCCGGAGACCGACCGCGTCGCCGTCGACGGCACCGCCGTCCAGCTCGACACGTCGCGGCGCTACGTGATGCTCAACAAGCCGGTCGGCGTGGTGAGCTCGATGCGCGACGAGCAGGGCCGCCCCGACCTGTCGCGGTTCACGGCGGACTACCCGGAGCGGCTGTTCAACGTCGGCCGGCTGGACGCGGAGACCTCCGGCCTCCTCATCCTCACCAACGACGGCGAGCTCGCGCACGTGCTCGCGCATCCCAGCTTCGGCGTGACCAAGACCTACATCGCCCGCGTGCGCGGAACGGTCATGCCGCAGACGATCGCACGGCTGACCAAGGGCGTCGAGCTGGAGGACGGCCCGATCGCCGCCGACAAGGCGCGCCTGCTGCAGTCGCGGTCGGGTGGCGGCGACAGCCTCGTGGAGATCACCCTCCACTCGGGCCGCAACCGCATCGTCCGCCGGATGATGGCGGAGGTCGGCCACCCCGTGATCGAGCTGGTGCGCCGCCAGTTCGGGCCGCTGCACCTCGGCACGCTGAAGATCGGCGCGATGCGCGACCTGACCAAGGAGGAGCTGGGCGCGCTGCTGACGATCTCGCGGCAGTAGCCCGGTTTCCGCCCCGGCTAAGGTTGTTCCGTGACTGATTCCGCCTCCCGCCTCGCCGGACCCGTCCGCGTGGTCGGCGCGGGACTGCTCGGGGCATCCGTCGGCCTCGGCCTGCGCGCCCGCGGCGTGGACGTGCTGCTCGCCGACGCCTCGCCCGCCCACCTGCGCCTCGCCGCCGACTACGGCGCGGGCCGCCCGGACGACGGCGGAGCCGAGCCCGCACTGATCGTGGTGGCCGTGCCGCCTGACCTCGTCTCACGCGTCGTCGCGGAAGAACTCGCCGCGCATCCCGCCGCCGTCGTCACCGACGTCGCGAGCGTGAAGGGCCAGCCGCTCGCCGAGCTGGTCGCGACCGGCGTCGACCTCTCCCGCTACGTCGGATCGCATCCGCTCGCCGGGCGCGAGCGCGGCGGCCCCAGCGCCGCACGCGCGGACCTCTTCATCGGCCGCCCGTGGGTGGTCGCCGCCCGGCCCGAGAACGCGCGCGCCTCCGTCAACCTCGTGGAGGCGCTGATCCTCGACCTCGGCGCGACGCCCGTCGAGATGGCCGCGGCCGACCACGACGCCGCCGTCGCGCTCGTCTCGCACACGCCCCAGATCGTCTCCTCGCTGATGGCGAAGCGGCTCGCGGACTCCACCGCCGCCGCGCTCGGCCTCGCCGGCCAGGGCGTGCGCGACGTGACGCGCATCGCCGGCAGCGAGCCGGAGCTGTGGGTGCAGATCCTCGGCGCCAACGCGCCCGCGATCGTGGCGATCCTGCGCGCCTACCGCGACGACCTCGACCGGGTGCTCGCTGCGCTGGACGACGTGGACGCCGCCGGCTCCCGCCGCACCATCGCGGAGGAGATCGCGGGCGGCAACCTCGGCGTCTCCCGGCTGCCGGGCAAGCACGGCCAGGACAAGCGGTTCTCCAGCCTCGTCGTCATGGTGGACGACCGGCCGGGCGAGCTCGCGCGCCTCCTCGCCGAACTCGGTGAGCTCGACGTCAACCTGGAGGACCTGCGGCTGGAGCACTCGCCGGGTGCAGCCTTCGGCCTGGCGGAGATCGCCGTGCTCCCCGAGGTGTGGCAGCGCACCGTCACCGACCTGACCGACCGCGGCTGGAGGATCGCCGGATGACCGACACCAACCCCATCGTCGTCGCCGTCGACGGACCGGCCGGGAGCGGCAAGTCGTCCGTCTCCAAGGCGACAGCGCGCAAGCTCGGCTGGTCGTACCTCGACACCGGAGCGGCGTACCGCGCGCTGAGCTGGTTCGTCGTGCAGCGCCGGCTCGACCTCACCGACTCCGCGGCGGTGATCGACGCCCTTCCGGACTTCGACTATCGCATCGGCACGGACCCCGACACGTACCACGTGTTCGTCGGCGACCACGACGTCACCGGGGCCATCCGCGAGCCGGAGGTCACGGCCGCGGTCAGCGCGATCGCGCGCGTGCAGGAGGTGCGGGACTTCCTCACCGGGCTGTTCCGCTCCATCGTCGCCCGCACGGAGAAACGCGGCATCGTGGTGGAGGGGCGCGACATCACCACCATCGTCTGTCCGGACGCCCAGGTGCGGATCCTGCTCACTGCCGACGAAGAGGTTAGAATTGCCAGGCGTTCCGCTGAGCTGGCCGATCATTCCGCCTCTCACGTCGGTGAGGCCCTCCGCAGGCGCGACGCAGCCGATTCCCGAGTTGTGGACTTCATGAACGCCGCAGACGGCGTGACCACCGTCGACTCCACCGACCTCGACTTCGACCAGACCGTCGACGCGGTCATCGCGGTCGTACAGAAAGAGACCCATGTCTGACATCGACAACGAGCCGACAGGCGCCGACGACCTGGTCGAGCGCCTCGCGGACCTCGACGAGAACCTCGCGGTGCAGCGCGCCGCCGCCCTCCGCACCGGACTGGAGGAGTACGAGCTCGACGACACCGACCTCGACCTCCTCGGCGCCGTCACCGAGGACCCCGACGCGATCACCTACCTGCCCGCGCTGCCGGTGCTGGCCATCGTCGGCCGCCCGAACGTGGGCAAGTCGGCGCTCGTCAACCGCATCCTCGGCCGCCGCGAGGCCGTCGTGGAGGACACCCCCGGCGTCACGCGCGACCGCGTCTCGTACCAGGCGGAGTGGAACGGCCGGCGGTTCACGCTCGTGGACACCGGCGGCTGGGAGCCCGACGCCCGCGGCATCGACGCCTCCGTCGCCGCGCAGGCCGAAGTCGCGATCGACCTCGCCGACGCCGTGCTCTTCGTCGTGGACGCGACTGTGGGCGCGACCGCCACGGACGAGCACGTGGTCCGGCTGCTCCGCAAGACCGACAAGCCGGTGTTCCTCGCCGCGAACAAGGTGGACGACGCCCGCCAGGAGCCGTACGCGACCGAGCTGTGGTCGCTCGGGCTCGGCGAGCCGTGGCCGGTCTCGGCCCTGCACGGCCGCGGCGTCGCGGATCTGCTGGACCAGCTCCTGAAGGCGCTGCCCGAGGTCTCCAAGGTCGCCAAGCGCGAGGTCGGCGGACCGCGCCGCGTCGCGATCGTCGGCCGCCCGAACGTCGGCAAGTCCTCCCTGCTGAACAAGTCGGCGGGGGAGGAGCGCGTGGTCGTCAACGAGCTCGCCGGCACCACCCGCGACCCCGTGGACGAGCAGGTCGAGCTGGGCGGCAAGGTCTGGCGTTTCGTGGACACCGCCGGCATCCGCCGCCGTGTGCACCTGCAGCAGGGCGCCGACTTCTACGCGTCGCTGCGCACGTCCACCGCGCTGGAGAAGGCGGAGGTCGCCATCGTCGTGCTCGACGTGTCCCAGCCGATCAGCGAGCAGGACGTCCGCATCATCGACCTCGTGCTGGAGTCCGGCCGCGCGCTCGTGCTGGCCTTCAACAAGTGGGACCTGCTGGACGACGACCGCCGCCGCTACCTGGAGCGGGAGATCGAGCAGGACCTCGCGCACGTCTCCTGGGCGCCGCGCGTGAACATCTCCGCCCGTACCGGCCGCCACCTGGAGAAGCTGGTGCCGGCCCTGGAGCTGGCGCTCGAGTCGTGGGACACCCGCATCCCGACCGGCAAGTTCAACGCCTTCCTCGCCGAGCTCACCGCGGCGCACCCGCACCCGGTCCGCGGCGGCAAGCAGCCGCGCATCCTGTTCGGCACCCAGGCGACCAGCCGGCCGCCGACATTCGTGGCGTTCACCACCGGGTTCCTCGACCCGGGCTACCGCCGCTACATCATCCGCCGACTCCGTGAGGTGTACGGCTTCGAGGGCAGCCCGATCGTCCTCAACATGCGCGTCCGCGAGAAGCGCAAGCGCTGACCCCCGATCCATCTCTTCCGGAGTTGTGCACGCCCGTCACCGGCGTGTCGCGTGCACAACTCCGGAAGCGATTGCAGCGGGGCGTGGGCGTGACCCGGTTGGGGGGGTTTGTACCCCGGTTTGTCCTCAGTAGTGTGGACTAACGAGAGAGCTACCCGACTGCGCTACCCGAAGGCGCAGGCTCTCGTCATCGAGGACGCATACCCGAAAATGAGTTCTACAAGTTCATACACGCACGCCCGAAAACGGCAATGGGGCGCCGAGCGCCGCACCGAACCACTGCCCACGGTCCACCCGAAGCCCTCGGACCGGAAAGTCACCTGGAGTCGCGTCGCCATCGTCGCGACCATCGTCTTCTGGGCGATCTACGTCGTCACCACGATCATCCGCCAGTTCCTCGTGCTCGGCACGCAGGACTTCCGCTTCACGATGGAGGCGATCGGCTACACGGTCGTCGTCACCTTCCTCACCTTCTCCGCGCTGATGTACCTGGTCGCCCGGCAGGGCGCGTTGCAGCGCTTCCAGAAGCACGTGCGCGTTCCGCGCGCCGAGCTCGACCGGCACTTCGCCGATCACCAGCCGTCCATCACGGTGCTCGTGCCCTCCTATGCGGAGGAGCCGGAGGTCGTGCGGATGACGCTGCTCTCGGCCGCGTTGCAGGAGTTCCCCTCCATGCGCGTCGTGCTGCTGGTGGACGACAGCCCGAACCCCACCGACCCGGCCGTGACCGAGCGGCTGAACGCCACCCGAGCCCTCGCCGACAGCATCACCGGCCAGCTCGCGGAGCCCCGCTTCCGCTTCTCGGACGCGCTGATGCGCTTCGAGCTGGGCGACGAGCGCGCCTTCGCCGACGACGAGGCCGCGCTCGAGCTGGCCGATCACTACCGCTGGGCCGCCGAGTGGCTGTACGCCCAGGCCGACGCGCACGGGATCGACGACCACGTGGACGTCTTCTTCGCCGACCAGGTGCTCCGCGCCCTCGGCGACGAGCTGGCACTGACCGCGGAGGCCGTGACGGCCGCCGTCGGCGAGGGCGCCGCGCTCACCACCGAGCGCGTGGCCCAGCTCTACCGCCGCCTGGCGTGGACCTTCGACGCCGAGCTGATGATCTTCGAGCGCAAGAAGTGGGCGTCCCTGTCCCACGAGGCCAACAAGGCGATGAACCTCAACGCCTACATCGGCCTGATGGGCGGCACGTACCGCGTCGAGGAGACGCCGGACGGGCCGATCCTGAACGCCGTCCCTGCGGGCTCCCGCCGGCCCGGCGACATCGAGATCCCGGACAGCGACTTCCTGCTGACCCTGGATGCCGACTCCATCCTGCTGCGCGAGTACTGCCTGCGGCTGACGTACTTCCTGCAGCAGCCGGACAACGCCCGCGTCGCCGTGACGCAGACCCCGTACTCGTCGTTCCGCGGCGCGGGCACCCGCATCGAGCGCCTCGCCGGGGCGACGACCGACATCCAGCACATCCTGCACCAGGGCAAGAGCTTCTACGGAGCGACGTTCTGGGTGGGCGCGAACGCGGTGATCCGCAAGCGCGCGCTGGAGGACATCGTCGAGACCGAGTGGGTCGGCGGGTTCGAGGTGCGCCGGTACATCCAGGACCGCACCGTCATCGAGGACACCGAGTCGAGCATCGACCTCGGCACCCACGGCTGGACGCTCGTCAACTACCCGGAGCGGCTCAGCTACTCGGCCACGCCGCCGGACTTCGGCTCGCTGATCGTTCAGCGCCGCCGGTGGGCGAACGGCGGCCTCCTCATCCTGCCGAAGCTGTGGAAGCAGGTCCGCGAGCGCAAGCGCCGCGGCGAGAGCGTGTCGCGCATCGAGCTGCTGCTGCGGGTCAACTACATGGCCTCCATCTGCTGGGCGAGTTTCGGCCTGGTGTTCCTGCTGGCGTACCCGTACGACGGCCGGCTGCTCAGCCCGATGGTGCTGCTGGCCGCGCTGCCGTACTTCATCAGCCAGGCGAGCGACCTCCGCTACGCGGGCTACAAGGCCACCGACATCTTCCGGATCTACGGCTTCAACCTGATCCTGCTGCCGGTGAACCTTGCCGGTGTGCTCAAGTCGATCCAGCAGTCGCTGACCGGCAAGAAGATCCCGTTCGCCCGCACCCCGAAGGTGAAGAACCGCACCGCGTCGCCGCTGCTGTACGTCATCGCGCCGCTGGCGATCATCGGCTTCTCGCTGTTCACCCTGTGGCGGGACTGGAACGCGCACAACTGGGGCAACGCCGCGTTCGCCGCCTTCAACGCCTCGCTGGCGATCTGGGCGCTCGTCGCCTACGTCGGCATCGGCAACACGATCGTGGACATCTGGCTCGGCGTGACGAAGCCGCTGTACGTCGAGAAGAAGCGCAAGCGCTCCGCCCCGGCCTCCGCGCCCGCGACCGCGTCGATCGACTGGCGTTCGGTGCTCTACCACGGCCACGACGGCGGGGACGTGCCGCACATCGAGCGCACGGCGGTGCGGGATGGCGCGCCGCTCGACGCCCCGTCGGTCGACGGCGAGCGGCAGGCCGCCTGATGTCGCGCAAAGACAGGAAGGCCGCCGCCTCCGTCGGGGGCTCGGAGACCGACCGTCTCCAGGCTCCGGAGTCCGACTCCGGCCGCCGCCTCTCGCCGCTGCGTGTGATCGGCGCCGGCCTCGTCGCGGTGGTCGTGGTCTCGGCGGGCGTGGTCGGCTTCCAATGGTGGAGCGCCCGCGCTTCCGTCGACTCGAAGCCGTGGTTCGCCTCCTATGTGGACGTGACCGCTACCCCGAAGTACGCGTTCGAGAACCTGGGCGCGACCTCCACCAAGGACGCCGTGCTGTCGTTCATCGTGTCCGACCTGACGCACCCGTGCACGCCCTCCTGGGGCGGCGCGTACACGATGGACGAGGCGCACGGCGCCCTCGACCTGGACCGCCGGATCGCCCGCCTGCAGCAGCAGGGCGGCACCGTCGCGGTGTCGTTCGGCGGCCAGCGGAACGAGGAGCTCGCGGTCGGCTGCACCGACCCGTCTGCCCTGAAGAACGCGTACGCCTCGGTCGTCGACCGCTACAAGATCGGCACCGTCGACCTCGACCTGGAGGGCGACGGCCTCGTGAACGCGGACGCCGCCGCACGCAGGGCCGCCGCCATCCACGACCTCCAGCAGGAGCGCCGCGCCGCCGGCAAGAGCCTCGCCGTCTGGCTGACCCTCCCGGTGTCGCCGACCGGCCTGACCGTCGACGGCACCAACGCGGTGTCCGCGATGCTGAAGGCGAAGGTGGACGTGTCCGGCGTCAACCTGATGACGATGGACTTCGGCTCCGCGAAGGACGCAGGGAAGTCGATGGCCGCGACCTCCGAGGCCGCGCTCACCGCCACCCAGCGCCAGCTCGGCGTGCTCTACGACCGGGTGGGAACGCACCAGTCCGACCCGAGTCTGTGGGCGAAGATCGGCGCGACACCGATGATCGGCCAGAACGACGACCAGGGCCAGGTGTTCGGCCTCGCCGACGCCAGGACGCTGAACGCGTGGGCGGTCTCCACGGGCATCGGCCGGATGTCGATGTGGTCGGCGAACCGCGACAAGACCTGCGGCTCCAACTACGTCGACACGAGTGTGGTGTCGGACGCGTGCAGCGGGGTGGACCAGGGCAAGGACACCTTCGCCGGGCTCCTCTCGAAGGGCTTCGACGGCCGAATCGTGCTGGGGGAGGGTGCGGTCACCACGGCCGAGCCGACCTCCGTCGCCGCGACCGACGACCCGGCCCACTCGCCGTACCCGATCTGGTCCGGGAGCAACTCGTACCTGAAGGGCACGAAGGTCACCTGGCACCACAACGTGTACCAGGCGAAGTGGTGGACCAAGGGCGACATCCCGGACAACCCCGTGCTGAACCAGTGGGAGACCCCGTGGGATCTGGTCGGACCCGTGCTGCCCGGCGAGACCCCGATCCCGCAGCCGACCCTCCCGCCCGGCACCTACCCGGTTTGGAGTGGTGAGACCGCCTACGACAAGGGCGCCCGCATCCTGTTCGACGGCGTGCCGTTCGAGGCGAAGTGGTGGACGAAGGGCGACAGCCCGGAGGCCGCCAGCGCGAATCCCGACTCGTCCCCCTGGGCCCCGCTCACCCAGGACGAGATCGACACGATCCTGGGCGGTGGTAACACCCAGAAGTGACTCGACGGCGGGATGCTGCCGCTGCGCGCATCCCGCCGCCGAACCCCCCTGGACGCACCGCTGCGGGGCGGGAGGTCCGGGCGCTGCGTCGCGCCTCCCTCGTCGGGAGGAAGGCCGCGCGGCGCCGTGTCGGCGGGGCCAGGTGGCTTTCGGGTTGGTCACGACCGGCCCCGCCGACACGCTAAGATAGACGAGTTGTCCTGCTTGGCGCTCTTGCGGCCTGGGCGGGACAGCAACGGGCTGTGGCGCAGCTTGGTAGCGCACTTGACTGGGGGTCAAGGGGTCGCAGGTTCAAATCCTGTCAGCCCGACGTTCAGGGCCGTTTACAGAACTGTTTACGGAACCAGACAAAAACAGAATCGCCCCGGACTCTTGTCCGGGGCGATTGTCGTTTTATGGTCGTTTGCGGCACATTCGCGCTCCGCATCAGCTGCTCAGCCGCATCAAGACTCGAATCGGTACTTGCGATACTGGTTTCGGGCAGGCTGGCGCCGTCTCTACGCGGGGGGCTGCTCTCTCGAGCGGTGTTTGGGGCCGTGTTGGCTATTCGGGTGGAGGCGGACCGCCGGTTCCGTCACCGGCTTCTGTTCGGCTCCTCTTGCTGGAGGGGCGCTCGACTCCCGGCGGATACGATCCGGTGTAGGGGTTGTAGTGTTCGCGGTCGCGCCTTCGGAGCTTGGGGTCCTTGGCCCCGCCCGTCGTGGCTTCGTGGATCGTGTCGGCGATGAAGCTCACGATCTTGCGCATGTTGAAGGCTGTGACGATCATCGCCATCATCACTTGAGCCGCTGCGAAGCCTCGGACGAGTCGTCGACTGGAATCGTGCAGATTGTGACCGCCGCCGCTCTTGATCTGCGAGTTCAGCGACTCGATTGAGTTGCGGGCGTGCGTGTGGAAGTCCTCCCACTCGTCGGTGCCGTACGGGAACGCCTGAGCTTCACGGCGCAGATCGGCCGGGTCGAACGAGGCACTGTGTTGCGCACAGATCTTGTCCTGCAGCTGCTCGGGCGTGATGTCTTCTTCGTCGATCGTGGGTCGCGACTTGTTGGCGGCCTTCTTCGCCAATTCCCTCAGCGGGCAGATGACAGTCGGCGCATTCCCCAACGCGGGGCAGGCAAGAATGAGCTTGCCGTTCGCTTTGGTCTCCTTCTTGTGGAGTTCGTACGCGAGGCTCTCCTCCTTGCGCTCTCGGAAGGTGACCTTGTCGATCGAGCCATCGTGATACTGCTGAGTGGCATACAGGAGGCGCTCGGGGGTGCTTGGGCAGTAGGCCCGGCCTTCCAGGTATCGGGCTCCGTGGTCGCCGCCGGAGGGCTTGAGTCGATCCACGCGGTAATCGGTGGAGGGTGTGAAGCCAAGCAGGAAGGCAGGCTCGTGCAAGCGCGAGACCAGGCTGTTCGCCCAGTACTGCTTGTCGGCGTCTGCCACTCCGGGCAGCAGACCGAGGCGAAGGCTGTACGTCATGAGGTCGACTGCCTCTTCGGCGACCTCCTTGTTGGGGAGGCTCATAGTTGCCGCGACGATAATTCCAGGAAATCGTCGACGCTTCGGGTTCTCGGAGTCGACTCGAACCGCGAAGTTTCCTTCCCAACCCCACGCGTAGGTGGTGTCGTTCGGGCGGCTCGGCGTCGTCTCGTCTGTTTCCCTCTTGGTGTAGTCGGTCCGGTCGCCGGACTTTACGTGCCAGCCGACGAAGGCATCGACTGGGCCGGGGCCGAAGAGTCGGGGGTCGCCGGCCTTGCGCTCGGCGGCCACCTTCATCTTGAGTTTGCTGCGCGAATAGCCTTTGCGGTTCGGTGACGACATGTAGGTCTGGTCGAACGATATGTCGAGCGATGAAGAGATTCGCCGGATCGATCGGGGTTGCATTCGGTACGTCATCGCGACGAACGCGTTGGTGAAGTCGTTGAGGCGCTGGCGGCGAACGAGTTCGAGTTCTTGATCGTGGCCATTGAGGATCTCCGCGATCTCCGCGTGACTCTTGCTCGTCCAGCGCTGCTGGGGAAACGGGTCCATCACATCCACGATGCGGTGGAACGCGCGCGCCGTATTGGCGTACCAGCGCTTTCGCTGGTGAGTCGGCGCAAGGATCTTAGTTAGCGGAGGTTCCAGCCCGAGAAGCTCACGCGCCGCGGCCGTAAGCTGCCACTGGAAGAGGTCTGCAAGCGCCGAGAGGTGCATGGCCTTCCGCTCAGTCGCGAGGATCAAGAGTCCCGTGAGGATTGCCTCGTCCCTGATGAGTGCCGGCCTGCCCCCGAGAAGGAAGGGATCGCGGTCCTCAGCCCGCCACGAGGAGAGCAATGCGGTGACCCCGGAGTCGTGGACTCGCGCGAGCAGTTTCTGAACGGTCGCGTCCGGGATGGGCGGGCTCTCGTCGCCTCGACGCGCGACCTGTTCGAGTGTGAAGTCGCCGAAGTCGGCATCGATTTCCGAGAACTCGTGGCCGAGTGCTTCCCGAGGCTGCATGGTGCTTCCGAGGTTGCGGGCGGCCATCAGAGGTCGGCTCCGAAGAAGAGGTCGGCGCAGTCGTCGAGGTCGGGCTGATCCGCGAACACGAGGTACTTCTCGAGTCCGCCTGCGTGTGCAAGGCCGGCAGCCTGCACGAGCGCGGCGACGGGAACCCCGGCGTTCAGGTGGCGGACGATCCATGACGTGCGGAGCCGGCTGACGGTCGGACGAACGCGTCCGGGGTGCTCGGTGAGGAAGTTCTGGATGGCACGAGGGGGATACTCCTCGAGGCGGTAGCCCTGGAAGAGCAGATCTTCGGGCGCACGCGCAGCGGCCGCTCGCTGCAGAACCGTTTCCCACGGCGACAGCACAGGAATCCTTCGCGCGTTGGCGCCGTGGACGTGCACCCAGGTCCTCGCGCCGACTGTTTCGACGTCACCCACTCTGGCGGCGGCGATCTCAGCGCTGCTCATTCCAGCACCTGCACCGAGGCTGACGATGGTGCAGGCGTTTCGGATCTTGAGCTCGGTGGAGCGGGAGATCGCCCAGCTGTGGACTGCCGCCAGCTCAGCCTGCTTGAACGGTGGGGTCGCGCCCGCCAGATTCGGCGCCGGATAGCGCTTCACTGCGCTGCCGTTGATGCGCTCGGCCACCACTCCGAGCTGCCGAACGTTGCCCCAGCGGTAGGACTCCGAGTGCCCTCCGAGAGTGCGCTCGACGTAGTACCAGATGTTCGCCTCGCGAAAATAGCGGCGCTGGTCAGGATCGACACCCTTGACGCTCCAGATCCAGGCCGAGAAGCGGCCCGCCATCGACATCAGCCTCCGTGCCTGCTCCCAGGTGGTCGGCTTCGTCTCGAGAGCGACGGTCATCACCATGCGTCGGACTGCTTGCCACTGGACCGTGGGCTTCTGGGGTCGATACCGCGAGATCACCCGCCATGCCCACTTGGGCACGTCGGGGTAGTCGTCTCGGAGATCGGCGTGCTCGAGCGCGTACGTGTCGAGGTTGTCGATGAGTCGGCGATTTTGGTTGTCGGTCATGCAGGGCGTGTGTGCGGCGCGATTTCGAGTTTTTCGCGCCCGATGAAGGCGGAGTGCGGCGCACACGGGTCGGCCCAGGAAATGAAAAGCTGATCAGAAGGAAGAACCGTATGTCGGATTCATGGGTTTGTGACACCTGTTTTGGGGACAAAATTCATCAGTCGATCCAGTGCAGCGAGCTGCTGCAAGCCGGATATTCGCAGGAGCTCTGTCGGTGGCGTGCCGTCGGCAAGGTGCTCGATGAGCCATGTCGTTCGCATCCGGACAGGTCGGATGTCATGTGTCGTGCGAGCCCTGAGGAGGAAGTCGGTTATCTGGCCATCACGTGACGATGTACGGCCCGGTCTAAACGCCCAAGCGCCTCGAACGAGTTGCGGATGCACCGTGCTGAGGCGCTCGCTCCATAAAGGCGAGATCGGGACGGTCCGGGGCCTGTGGTCCCAGACCGTGACTTGCGAGATGCCCCGCTCGAAAATGAGGTCGTCGACCCGGACCGACTGGAGTTCTCTTGAAGTCAGCCCTGCACCAAGTCCCAGAACGAGAAGCATCATCGCGTCGATGCGCCTGCGTTCCGTCCCCTGGCTGATGGCCCATGAGTGAAGCTGGGCTACTTCAGCTCGTGTGTACGGCTCAGTCGGCGCTCTTCGCGGGATGGGGCGTCCAGGCACCCCCGATGAGTCCGTTTCAAGAGCATCGATCACGCGATAAAGCGAGGACCGGTGAGTGGCGCGGCTTCCTGCTAGATACCCGGGCATTCCCCGCTGAACGAAGTCGTCGGCGACGGCCCGGCGGAACACGCGCTCGCGGGTAAGGTGCATTCCTCGCGTGCGCCAGCACCAAAGCACGAACGGAACCACGGCTGGATAAACCTCGTGACGCGAACGGTCGCCCTGAGCGGCGTCGTTCACCGCCTCATCGATGAAGCGGCCGATGCAGTCCCAGTAGGGCAGGGCGTTGATGGGGCGGTAGACGTAACCGTCCTTGAGGTCGTTCATGCACGCCTCCTCGATCGGTGACCACACGGTACGGCGGGCGGCCGAAGCCAAACCACCGACTCATCGACAATGACGAGCCTCCCCATCGGAATGTCGACGTACGCCGCGCATAGACCCCCTGAACGCGCAATCGACTCGAGATCAGAGAGGCAGAAGTGGTACAGCATCCGTACGACCGTCGCGCGATCCATTTCGATGCGGCCACGGCTTTGGCGGAGGAAGGCGAGGCTGATGACGCGTCAATCAGGTACCTTTCCGCGGAAGCCAAGGATCTCGGCCTTCCCGCGAACAACACTCGACCCGGAGCGCGCGCGGAGATCTGGGTGGAACGGCTGTATTCGTATGAACTCCACTGGGTAGCTGAGGGCCGTGCTCCTCGCGAACACACGCGCGACCTCAGCACTCTGCCTGGCTGGGAGCGTCGGTTGGGCGAATGGGCGCGCTACCAGAGGAGGTTCGATCGGGAACTGAGCAAGTTTCAACGGTTGCGCCTCGATCGCTCTCCAGCTTTCGACTGGGATCCGAATGAGGCAGCGTGGGATCGAGCCTTGAACGCGGCCATCCAGATCGTTGTGAGAGAGCAACGCCTGCCCTACCTCAACGGGAACGACCGGTCAGAGTTCGTCGTAGCTCGCTGGCTGGGACGTCAGTTACGGCTGCGGAAGGCGGGTGCGCTGTCGAAACGGCGTGAGACCCTCTTCGACGCCCTATTGTCTCTTGCTAGATCAGCGCGCTGACGGCTCAGGACTGAAGTTGAGCAAGGTTCTTGAACTTGGGCCAAGTTGCTTGCATGATTGCCGCGGTTTCACTCTGACTCGCTTTAGATAAAACGTGCCGAACCCGGGTGAACCGACCACGTCGCCGAAAATACGTCCGAGGAGCGCCCTTGATTGCCACCGCACCATCCGACCGATTCATGAACGTCGTACTCGCGTCCCGGGTGGGTGATGCAATGGGAACACCGACCGAAGGGCTCACGGTCGATGAGATCGACGCTCGGTTCGGATGGGTGGAGACTTTCGAAGGCGACGGCACCGACGACAGTCTGATGGCAACGATTCTGTCCGAAACTCTCGTTGCCGGAGATGGGTACGGAACATCTGACGCGTGGGCCGAGCGGATCGTTCACAGTAAGAACCTGATCTACGAGAAGCGCGACAAGTTCTTCATCTCCATAATGCATCTCCTGGAGAAGCTGGAAGTCGGATACCGTCCGTCGGAGGTCGCTGTTGGAAACATGGCTTCCTCCAGCTCCGCAATGTGCATCTGGCCGGTGGGACTGGTCAACGCTGCACAGCCGGCGCTCGCAGCTCGGCAAGCCTATGAGCTCGCGCAGCTCATCCATACCAACGAAGTCGACTATTGCACCGATGCAGCAGCCGCGGTCGCAGCGGCAGTTGCCGCGACGTTTCTTCCTGGAGCAACCATCGAGACTAGCATCGAGGAAGCGCTCCGCACGCTTCGGCCGATCAGCGGTGACCTTCTACGCAAGACCGTGGCTCGAGCTTGTCAGCTCGCCGAAGATAGCCAGTCTTACCCGGAATTCCGGGACCGTTACCAGGACCTGTTCTCCCGGCGCATTATGTGCGACTCTCTTGAGACGGTGCCGGCCGCGTTCGCCTTATCCCTCCTTTCTGGGGGTGATGCTCGGATTGCTGTCGAGTACGGGGCGAACTTCGGTCATGACACGGACACCATTGCTAGCATCGCCGGTGCTCTCTGCGGTGCGTTGACATCGGAGATGCCTGTGCGGTGGTTCGACATGCTTGGCCCAGCCGCGGTAGCTGACGCGCGCACGGTAGCCGAGCGACTGCTGGCGGTTGCGCGCACGAGGCACAACGTCATGGCTGAGGAACTGACCGTTGCCGCGATCGCGATGGGTACGCCCTTGTGAAACGAGTGCTACTGACGGGTGCGTCTGGACGGCTGGGGACTGTTCTCAGCGCGGGGCTTCCTTCCGCCGATAGGCAGTTGGTGCGGACGGACCGCTTGGCGAAGGCTCCACTCGAAGGGCTTGGAGAGGTGTTGGATTGTGACCTGACGGATCTTAACCGGACAACAGATCTCTTGACCGGGGCTGATGTCGTGGTTCACTGCGCAGGCATCCCCGATGAAGCCACATTTGATGTCCTGCGGGACTCGAACGTCACAGCGACGTACAACGTATTCGAAGCGGCACGAGTCGCAGGCGTCAAGAGAGTGATTTACGCCAGCTCTGCGCATGTGGTCGGCCTTTACTTGCCCGGTAAGCAGCTCGATCCGAACTCGCCGCCCGCCCCTGATTCGGTTTATGCAGCCACAAAACTGTTCGGCGAGTCGGTCGGGTCTGTTTACGCCACTAAGCACAGCATCACCGTCGTGAACGTGCGCATCGGGAGTTTTCGTCCGCGACCTGAGAACTCCCGCCAGCTGAGCACCTGGCTCAGCCCCCGAGATGCGGTCCAGTTGTTCAACCGGGCCATTAGAGCTGAGACAACGGGGGTGGTCACCGTGTATGGCGTATCCGCGAACTCCCGAAGTTGGTGGCCCACCGACGGCGCCGACAGGATCGGCTACTCGCCAGAAGACTCCGCGGACGACTACGACGGTTTGGTGCCAGTGGACCCGGATTCGTTGATGTGGCAGGGCGGTATCTTCGCTCGGACGGATTACGCCGGCGGCGCAGGCTAGCCTCCTCGTCGGCAGATGGGGCCGGCGACAGCTCACGAAGCGGTCGCCCCATTCGCCATTAGTTGCCTGACCCAATCCGCACTTGACACCTCTGTTTCGACCGCTCATAATGATGCGGCTTGAGAGCAAAATCGTTTTATATAAAACGATTCGAAGTTAGGAGACGACGGAGTCATGTCGCTGGAAGTGGGTCTAAAAGACGTCGCGCTTCGTGCGGGTGTGAGCCCGGCGACCGCCTCGAACGCGCTCTCGGGCACTCGCCCGGTCGCCGAGGAAACCAAGCGCCGCGTCTTCGCTGTTGCCGAAGAACTCAACTATCGCCCCAACTTGGTCGCCCGGGGTTTGCGCAGGCAGGAGACCCGCACCATCGCGCTGCTGGTCGCCGACATCGCTAACCCCTATTACCCGGCAGTCGCCCGCGCAATCCACGACAGGATCGGTGCCCACGGCTATGTCTCATTCATCGGCAACACTGATGGCGACCCGAAAGCGGAAGTTCGCGTACTCGAGGAGATGCGTTCCCGTAGCGTCGACGGCGTCATCATGAGCACGATGGCGTTGTCGCCGGAACGCATCCGCGACGTCGTCGGACCGACGACGCCGCTGGTGCTCATCACCGGCGAATGGGTGGAAACCCCGAAACACGAGATCCGAAAGCTCCGCGCGGACGAGGTCGGCACCGACGATGCAATGGGTATCCGAGAGGCCGTCGAACATCTTCGCAGTAACGGCGTCACGGACATCGGCTACGTCAGCGGTCCCCGCGGTTCGGTGCCCGGCGCTGGTCGTCTCGAGCGTTTTCGCGACGCGATGAGAGACCTCGGCCTGCCCGTCAACGATGCCTGGATCGAACACGCAGACGGGTACACGCTCGAAACCGGCTATGACGCAGCTGACCAGCTGCTCTCACGAATTGACCGCCCCACTGCGATCATGTGCGCAAACGACCTCATCGCCATCGGCGTTCTCGAGGCCGCGCGCGACAACCAGTTGGCCGTGCCGGATGATCTGGCCGTGATCGGCTTCGACGATATCCCGACCGCGAAGCACGTGAGCCCCCGACTGACCACGATCATCAACCCGGCCACCCTCGTCGGCTACGCGTGCGCAGATGCGCTCATGCGGCGCATCGATCGGCCTGACACCCCCTACGAGCACACTGCCCTCCCGACCCATCTGGTCGCACGGGGCACGGCATAACCGTCCATCCATAGAAAGAAGCAACCACAGTGACCAACACTGACGTTTCGGCGACCGTTGAACTCAGCTCCGACTACCAGTCGAAGTTCTTCAATGCCCTCTCGCCGACGGACCTTCTCCATGATGAGGTCGTTCAGCGTCGCGAGACCGGCTACGACATCGACGCGTTCGTTGCGGAAGCAAACCAGACGGACCCGAACGACAGCGCCGCCGTCCTTGACATCGTCGACCGGATGGACACCGCCGTGCGGCTTCCCGGATGGAACTACGTCGAACCGGACGGCCTCGAAGAGATCGAAGCCACCCTCGGCCCGCAGGCTAAAGCGAAATCCCTGCCTGAACTCACGCTCCGGGACAAGATCCACGCCGCCTGGCTCGGTCGGATTGCCGGCTGCAACGTCGGTAAGCCGGTCGAATGGGGCAGCCACTGGACGGCCGAGCACATTCGTGAGTACCTGATCCTCGCCGACGCGTATCCGCTTCGCGACTACGTGCCCGTCCTCGACCCCATGCCCGCCGGCTTCCAACTGACCGAATGCTGGCCGGAGACTACTCGTGGCAACGTCAAGGGCTCCGCACGTGACGACGACATCGACTACCCGATCCTTGCGCTGCACCTGCTCGAGCAGCACGGCCGGGCACTGACGCCGGAGCACGTCGGCGCAGCCTGGACGCGGCTGTTCCCGATCGAACAGGTCTTCACCGCAGAACGAGCCGCCTACGTCAACCTGATCGACGGGTTCACCGGCTCCGACATTGCACGGCGCCGAAACCCTTACCGGGAGTGGATCGGCGCGCAGATCCGCGGCGACATGTTCGGCTATGTCTACGCCGGTGACCCGTGGCAGGCTGCCAAGCTGTCCTACAAGGACGCGTCGCTGTCCCACGTTCGCAACGGCGTGTACGGAGAAATGTGGGCCGCCGCCCTCGTGGCCGCCGCGTTCACCGCTTCGTCGGCGCAGGAAGCTGTCGAGCAGTCGCTCGCAGTGGTCCCGCCACAGTCACGACTGGCGGAGGCTCTCCGTCACGTGCTCGAGCTGAAAGCAGCCGGGATCACCTGGGAAGCCGCGCTCGACGAAATTCAGGCAGAGTACGGGCACTACTCGTGGGTTCACACCATCAACAACGCGGCCGCAGTCGCTGCTGCGTTGCTGTGGTCGGACGACGACTTCGTGACAGGCGTCGGCCGCGTGGTTATGAGCGGCTGGGACACCGACTCCAACGGGGCAACAGTCGGCTCCGTCCTCGGAGTGCTCCTAGGAACCAAGAAACTCCCTGAGCACCTCATCGCACCGCTCGAAAACCGAACTCGCTCCGCTCTGTTCGGTTTCGACAACTCCGTGATCTCCGACCTGGCCGATCGGACCGCACGGCTCGCACTCAACGGCCTGAAGTAAACCCGAACCCAAAGAGAAAGAGACGAAGATGCCTCGCATTATCCGCCCGGCGCGCCGCAGCGCATCCCGCCGCCGGCTTCTCAAAGCCAGCGCGATCGCCGTCGCCGTTGCCGCAACCCTCGCTGCGTGCACGACCGGCGCCTCCACCGCGAACAAGAGCGGCGAGCCTAACGGCCAGATTCAATACTGGTTCGCCCCGAACACCCCGGATGCCAAGGGGGTGTCCGACTTCATGAAGTTCAACATCACGCCGTTCCAGAAGCAGAATCCGAACGTGGATCTGCAGGCAGTGCAGAAGAACGTCAACACGATCAACCAGCAGATTCAGGTGGCCCTGTCGGCGAGCAAGGGCCCGGACATCGTGACCGCGTCCGGTATCACGAACCAGATCACCTACTCCAAAGCGGGCTACCTGACGGACCTCACCGACTTCGCAAACCAGAACAAATGGAGCGACACGCTTCTGCCGTGGGCCTCCGAGGTCAGCAAGGTTGGCGGGAAGACGGTGACGCTGCCGCAGGGCTACGAGACGTTGCTCCTGTTCTACAACAAGACGCTGTTCGCGAAGAACGGCTGGACGCCGCCGACCAACCGCCAGGAGGTGGAAGCTCTCGCCGCCAAGATGGAGGCCAAGGGCATCACTCCGTTCGCGGCAGGCAATTCCGACTACCCGGCCGGAACGGAGTGGTACGTCAGTGCCTTCTTCAACGACGTGGCGGGCGCCTCGGCGGTGCACGACGCGCTCACCGGGAAGCTCGACTTCACCGACAAGCGGTTCGCCGACTCGATCAACCTGATGAAGGACTACTGGGACAAGGGGTGGTTCGGCGGAGGCGTGAAGAAGTACTTCTCCACCACAGACCCGCAGAAGTACACGCAGTTCGCCAGCGGTCAGGCAGGAATGTACATCTCCGGCTCCTGGGAGTTCGTGACCCTCCCGGACTACTTCAAGAAGGCAAACAGTGAGTTCGACTGGGCTCCGCTCCCATCGCTGGCTGACGGCGTTCCGGTCACTTACCCGTTGTCCATCGGCAACACGCTCTCGGTCAACAAGAGCACCAAGAACGCGTACGCCGCCGAGAAGTACCTGGACTGGAACCTCAAGGACACCAAGAACATGTGGGCCCAGGTCGCGGCAACAGGCTCCGACGCGATGCCGGTGAACATCAAACCGTCGGACATCCCGTCCAATGTGGACCCTCGCATCGCCCGGCAGTACACCGAGCTCGCCAAGGCGAGTGAGGCAGGCTCCGTCGGCTACACGACGTGGACGTCGTGGGGAGGATCCTCCGACCAATACATCGTTGACAACACCGACAAGGTTCTCAACGGTAGCCTGTCGACGTCTGACTACCTCAAGGGTCTGAGCGCCGCATTCAAGGACGATGTCAAAAAGGGCAACCTCCCGACGGTCTACTCGACAGGAAAGTCGCTGGGCTGATGAGTTCCACTGTAATGACAGGCGCGGCAGCTGAGGCCGCGGGCGAGGCTGAAACCCTCGCCCGCGCGCCCCGGCGTCGCAGCCGACGCGGCATGTGGGTGGGGCTGCTTTTCATGGCTCCCGCACTGGTCCTAAACCTCGTCGTAATCGGCGGTCCGTCGATCTCGAACCTGTACTACGCGTTCACGGATTGGTCCGGACTGGGGCCGGCCAAGTTCAACGGCCTCGACAACGCTGTGCGGCTGGTCCAGGATCAGGCATTCTGGAACGCGCTCGGACACAACTTCACCTACATGGTGTTCTTCCTCACCGTTCCGATCGTGATGGGCTTGTACGGGGCGTTCGCTTTGTCTCGGGTACGCCGGGGAGCAGCCGTATTCCGCGTTCTGTTCTTCGTCCCGTACCTGATCGCCAGTGTCGTCAACGCTGCGATCTGGAAGAACATCCTCGACCCGACAGCTGGCCTTGCCGCAGCTCTAAACAAGATCGGCATCCACTGGCTCGACAATGTCTACTTCTTCGGCGACCCGAACCTGTCGCTCGGCAGTGTGATGTTCGTCGACAACTGGCACTTCTGGGGCTTCCTCGTCGTACTGTTCCTCGCCGCCACCACCAACATCGACGGGTCCCGGTACGAAGCAGCCCGGATTGACGGGGCGAACGCGTGGCAGGAGTTCTGGCACGTTACCCTCCCCGGAATCCGTCCCACGCTGGCGTTCGCGCTCACCATGATTTCGCTGTGGTCGCTGCTCGCGTTCGACTACGCGTACGCGCTCACTGGCGGTGGCCCGGCCGGCTCCAGCGACCTGGTCTCGCTCCTGGTGAACCGGACGGCATTCGGAGCGAATGAGGCTGGATACGCCGCGTTCATGGGCCTGACCATGTCCGCGCTCGGCGGAATCCTCGTGATCATCATCGGACTACTGCGCCGCAAGGGGGACGAATCATGACCTCGGCAACCAACACCTCACATGTGATCGCTCAGACATCGCAGCCACGACGCAAGCGTCGCTCTACGGAGCCACAGGACATGCGGCCCGGCGGTCTCAAACGAGCTCCGATCTCAGTGGTTGTGCTCATCCTGCTGGCGTTGTTTGCGATCCTGCCGGTCCTCGTACTGGTGCTCAACGCATTCAAGTCCGATACCGAACTCGCGACCAATCCGATCGGCCTCCCCGAGACATGGAACTTCTCCAACTTCGAAACGGCCTGGACGGAGGGTCGGCTCGGCCAAGGACTAGGCAACAGCGCAATCTTGGTGGTTGGGACAATCATCGGCGTGTGGATCTGCGCCGGCATGGCGGCGTACGCGCTGGCTCGGCTCCGCGTCCCCTTCAAGCGTGGGATCGCGTTCTATCTGCTGATCGTCATTTCGCTGCCGGCGCAGATGTTCTTGGTGCCACTGTTCTTCCTCTGGACGAACCTCGGCTTGTACGACAACCTCTTCGGGTTGATCCTGATCTACACCGCGTTGAATGTGCCCTTCGCAACTCTGCTGCTCGAAACCTTCTTCGCCGGCATCCCGAAAGAACTGGACGAGGCCGCCCGCCTCGATGGGGCCAACGAGTGGCAGGTCGCCACCAAGATCATGCTTCCGTTGGCGCGCCCCGGTTTCCTTACCGCGGGACTCGTGGTGGGACTTGCCGTCTATGGCGAACTGTTCTTCGCCGTGATCTTCATCTCGTCGCCGAACAACCTGCCCATCTCGACGGCGTTCCTCACATTCCAGCAGGGCTTTACTCGGTTGTACGGTGTCACAGACGCGGCCGGCCTGATCATGATCATCCCTGTGATCCTGCTGTTCCTGTTGATGCAGCGAAACTTCATCAGCGGACTCGCGTCCTCAGGGGTGAAGGGTTGAGCGCTCAGGTCGTCATCGTCGGGAGCGCCAACGTCGACTTGGTCACCCGTGTCGAACGGATCCCCGGCCCGGGGGAGACCGTCACATCCGAATCGTTCAACGTGTTTGCAGGAGGCAAGGGGCTCAACCAGGCAATCGCTTCTCGGCGCGCTGGCGCGGTCACAGCCTTGATCGCCGCGGTCGGGAGCGACGATTACGCACGCGTTCTCGTCGACACAGTGAGGCACGAGGGCATGGACGATGCGCTCCTGCGACGGGAGCCAGGCACGACTGGTACGGCGTTCGTCACCACGGACGCGACCGGAGAGAACAACATCGTCATCGTTCCTGGCGCGAACGGGTTACTCAACCGACTGACCGAGAGCGAACGTGATCAGGTCCGCGAAGCCGACGTCCTCGTCTGCCAGTTGGAGGTGCCTAACAGTGTTGTCGAGGACGCGGTCACCACCGCCCGGGAGGCCGGGACAACCGTGGTACTGAACCCCACGCCGGTGCGTACCGTCCCGGCGGCGATTCTCGCCGCCGTCGACGTCCTTATTGTCAACGAGCATGAAGCGGACCAGCTGCGCGTCGAAGAGCTTCGGGTTCCTTGCGTGGTAACAACCCTCGGCTCGAAGGGGGCGACACTTCAGATTCGGGGCGAGCGAACCGTTCGTGTACCTGCACGGAAGACGATCGCCCTCGACACGACCGGGGCCGGAGACACATTCGTGGGTGCTTTCGCCGCTGAGATCGCGCGAGGCGTCGGCTATGCGCAGGCAGCTACCCGCGCGAACGTTGCCGCATCCCTTTCCGTCGAGGAACACGGTGCGGTCCCATCCATCCCGACCCGGCAAGCCGTTGATGAGGCGCTGGGCCTAGAGAGAGTAGAGAACTAGTGGACGAGGGAACACGGAACCGTATCCGTGGAGCGGTGCTGGGGCAGGCGATCGGAGACGCGCTCGGTGCTCCGACGGAAGGAATGACCCGTGCGGGAATTCGTGAGCAGTTCGACCGTGTGGTCGATTTCCTGTCCGACGATCCGGCAGGAACCGACGACACGGAGTACGCGGCGCTGACTGCGCAGATCCTTCTCAAGTACGGCACTGCTGTCACTCCTGCAGACGTTGCACGCGAATGGACGGCAGCATTGGTCGATCAGGAAACGCCTTTCGACGGAGGCGGGTTCTCCGAGATGGATGCGATCCACAACCTCGCGAAGGGTCTGCTGCCGCCAGCATCCGGGTCTGACAATCACGAGCTCTGGAGTGACGGCTCCGCAATGCGGGTGGCGCCCATTGGCGCATTCGCAGCGGGCGATCCGGCTGAGGCGGCACGTCTTGCAGGCATCGACGCGCAGGTCAGTCACGCGCTCGACGGGATTTGGTGCGGGCAAGCGGTTGCAGCTGCAACCGCAGCTGCCGTCACCGCCAGTAGCTGGCAAGAGGTTGCGAACGCGGGCCTGAACGCCACACCGGAAGACTCCTGGTCTCGACGCATGATCGAGAAGGCGCTGGCGGTCGCGGCCGGGCCCGGAACTGAAGACGAGCGTCTCGACGAACTAGAGCGTCGTGTCGCGATCTTCCACTACCCGTGGGCTGACGTGGCACCGGAGGCGACCGCGCTGGCGTTCGGAGTGTTCGCAATCGCCGAAGGCGACTACGTCGAGGCTGTTCTCGGCGGAGTGAACATTGGTCGCGACGCTGACACTATCGCCGCGATGGCAGGCGCGATGGCTGGCGCACTCAACGGGATCGACGCCATTCCGACCAAGTGGACGAAGCGCCTCGGGCCGCTGCGTGGCAGTTGCATCGCAGCGATGGCCGGAGTTGATCTCTGGAGACTCGCGGACAGCATCGCCGACTCCGTAGACGCACGAAAGGTTCTCACCGATGTCTGATCTTCTCGCTCGCGCTCAAGGCGCGTTCACGGGTTTGGCCGCGGGCGACGCGTCTGGCTTCCCCTCGCGGTATCACCGGATGACTCGTGCCTCGTTCCGCCGTGGATTGTTGTGGAGTCAGGCCGTCGAAATGGACGACCAGCTCATCAACAAGTTCCCGTTGCCGTTCACGCTTTCGGCTCCGCTTGCGGGGGAGACCTTCGCCGCGACGGACGACGCTGAGCAGGCTGCGTTGGGAACGGCGGTGCTCGTTCGTGCCATTCAGAACCGAGTAAGTGTCTCGGAGGCCGTGCCTGAAACGTGGGAGCTCTTCTCGGCGTGGCAGCAAGTTGTTCTGCCGCAGGCGGACGAGTACTGGGGCTCTGTGGCGGATCGCTCAGCGATCCTGAATAGTCTCGCGGGGCTCACTCCGCCAGCAACGGGAACGGACAACCCGCACTTCTACGATGACTCGTCTGTGGCCCGCTCGCTACCCGTTGGTGTTGCCTACGCTGGACGTCCGTCGGACGCTGCAGAGGTTGCTAGACGGTTGGCGTCGATCACGAATGCGGGCGTCGGTATCGATGCGGCAGCGGCGTTTGCCAGCGTGATCTCGTCGGCCGTCGGTGGGAGCACCGTCCGTGACGCGATCGCGCTCGCGGTTACCGAGATCGACTCGGAGACCTGGCTTGGCCGGAAGTTCCAGCTTGCGGAGTCGATCTTCGCCGACGCCGGGTCGCTGATCGGAGCAGTCCCGGCATGGAACGATGAGGTAGCCAACCTCGAGTACAACTTCGGAAATGTCGCGGCAGAGACCCTCCCGCTAGCCTTCATCATCGCTCGCGAATCGCAATCGTTTGCGGAGGCGATCGGGACCGCCAACCTGATTCCGAAGCAGGCTGATACGATGCCGGCGATGGTTGGAGCAATTGTCGGCGCGACTCACGGAGTTTCTGCGATTCCTGTCTCGTGGCGAGAGCGCGTCGAAACGCTTCGTGGCTACTGCGTGCCGTCGACTGCCGGAGTTCGGCTGCGGGACTTGGTTGCCGAGCTCGCTGATTTCGCGAAGGTCGTTTCCTAGAACCCCTTCGACACGGCTCGGCCGACTCGTTTGGCCGTGCCCGATTCCCTCGAGCTGATGTTCGAGACGGAACCGGCGAACTATAAGTAGCGGGTTCCTGCGGTGGAGTCATCGCTACCGCACCCGAGGGGCCGCGCCAGTGTGCGCGGCCCCTCACCATTTCCATGAGACTTGGCGAGCGATCAGGCGCGCCTTGGCGTCCCTCGCGGCAGCGTAAATCGGTGCTTGACAGACGCTCGCGCGCCCCCAATACTTGACCGGCCCTAGCCTGTAAAACGTTTTAGATATAACGTTTTAGGTTGTTTAGAGACAGAGGTGTCATGAGCTTCGCTGCCGGGTCGACCGCGCCACGTCGCGCAGTTTGCCCTTCAGCCAATGGCGGTCTCTCACAAAGCGTGCTGGCTCAGGGGTGTCCGTTGAGAAGCGCACGGCCCGCAGACGCCGGACGCGTCGGAGCATTTCGACGCGGCGGTAGAACCGGCGCGACTGGACACCAACGCAACATCTGACTAAGAGAAAGAGACAACGATGCCTCACTTCAAACAGCGTCGAAACGCACGACCCGGACTCCGTTCACGCGGGATCAGGGCGGCCGCTGTTGCACTCGCGTTCGGCGCCGCGCTCACCGCCTGCACGGGCCAGACAGCCGCAAGCACCTCGGGCGACCCCACCGGCTCGCTTTCCTACTGGTACGCGCCGAACACGCCGGACGCCAAGGGCGTGTCCGATTTCGTCAAGTACAACGTGACGCCGTTCCAGAAGCTGTACCCGAAGGTAGACCTTCAGGCGGTGCAGAAGGATGTCAACAACATCAACCAGAACATTCAGGTCGCACTGGCCGCCGGCAAGGGGCCGGACATCGTCACTGGATCGGGTATCTCGATCGTCTTCCCCTATGCGCAAGCGGGATATCTAGAGGACCTCAGCGCAACAGCGAAGCAGAACGACTGGCAGAACAAGCTCCTGCCGTGGGCGATGGAGTCCTCGAAGGTCGACGGTAAACTCGTCGCTCTCCCTCAGGCATACGAGACCCTGGTGCTGTTCTACAACAAGACGCTGTTCGAGAAGAACGGCTGGACGCCGCCGAAGAACCAGCAGGAACTCGAAGCCCTAGCCAGCAAGATGGTCGCTAAGGGCATCACACCTTTCGCCGCCGGGAACTCCGACTACCCGCCAGCAACTCAGTGGCTGGTCTCAGCATTCATGAACGACGTTGCAGGTCCGCAGAAGATCCACGACGCACTCACCGGCAAGATCAAATGGACCGACCCGGCGTTCGCCAAGACGATGGAACTGCTCAAGGAGTACTTCGACAAGGGCTGGTTCGGCGGCGGAGTGAAGAAGTACTTCTCCACCACCGACCCGCAGAAATACACCCAGCTGGCTAGCGGCCAGGCCGGGATGTACATCTCCGGCTCTTGGGAGTTCGTAACCCTGCCGGAGTACTTCAAGCAGGCGAACAGCGAATTCGATTGGGCTGAGCTGCCGTCGCTGTCTAACGGTGTCGCTCAGAACTTCCCGTTGTCGATTGGGAACACCCTCTCGATCAACAAGAAGACCCAGAACGCGCACGCTGCCGAAACGTACCTCGACTGGCAGCTGAACGACGCGAAAACCATGTGGGCGAACGTCGAGGCCACCGGAGTTGGACCGCTGCCTGTTCACATCAACAAGTCCGACATCCCCTCCGGCGTCGACTCGCGATTCGCCCGGGTGTACACGTCCCTTCAGTCCGCTAGCGAATCCGGGAACGTCGGGTACACGACCTGGACCTCGTGGGGCGGGAAGGCGACGACCTTCATTAGCGCCAACGCCGACAAGGTCCTGAATGGTGATGAGTCCGTGGCCGACTTCCTCAAGGGGATGGATGCCGCGTTCCAGAGCGACATGTCCCGGAACCTGATCCCCACCCCCTACTCCACCGGGGAGGCGACGAAGTAGCTCCCTTCGTCGTCGGAGCGAGTCAGGTCGGCGCGGTCACCGGTCTCCCCGACCTGACTCGTTCGCCAAACGCCGCTCCACTGCGGCGAATCAGAAGTCATCGCACAGCCGAAAGGAGGTGCCCTCCGTCCTCAACACCAGAGCGTCGACCACACGATCAAAGAAGAACGTTCAATAGATTCGAACAACGGAGTGAGATTCAATGTCAAAACTGAAACTGCGGGCAACGCTCGCAACCGCGATGGCCGCGGCGCTTCTCGTCACCGGCGCCGTAACCGTATCCGCACCGGCTGCCGCGTCACCGAAAAGCAGCTCGCTTCAGAGCTCCAAACCGACGCAAACGAGCACGGATTTCCAGAACCTCAACGGCTTCATGTGGTTTTACAACACGTACTTCGACTACAAGTACACGGACATCACCAAGAAGCTCGATCAGTTCAAGGCAAGCGGGATCCGGGTACTGGGATTCTTCAGCCCGTACGACGGTGACAAGACCCTGTGCGCAGGGTGCGACCCGCTCGACTTCTACTCGGTGTCGCCGCAGAACGGGACCATCCAGGACTGGAAGAACCTCGTCGCTCAAGCCCACAAGCGCGGGATGAAGGTCGTCTCCTACTTCGTCAACATCTACATGGACGAGAACTCGCAGTTCTTCCAGAAGGCACAGCAGCAGTACGGGGCAGGGGACCGGACGTCCCGCGAGGTGAGCTCCTTCACCTGGACGAAGAACCCGAACGACCCGCTCCCGTCGCTGAGGATGGGGCCGCCGTGGGCGAGCAGCTGGGAGTGGAGTGCGACTGCGGGCGCCTACTACTGGAAGCTCTGGTTCGGACCGGGCTTCAACTGGGACCAGCCCACGAGCGTCGCCGAGGTGAAGCGTTTCGAGGAGTTCTGGCTCGACACGGGCATTGACGGGTTCATGTGGGACGTCGGCCGACTCGACTCGCGCTTCCAGGAGGCCGCCGTCACTCTGCCCAAGACCTACACGACGAACGACAAGTGGCTGACGTTCGAGACCTCGGGCGCGACCAACGCGCAAGCGTTGCACGCCTTCGGCCTGACCTCGTGGTTCAACTACAGCGATCAAGGCAACTGGACGAACGACTACACGCGCCTGGTCAACGGCCAGATCGACGTGAACGGGCTCGAGACCCAACTCGAGAACTCGGACTACGCTCGATCTGTCGGTGCGACCACCCACGCCTGGACGATCGCAGCCGACGACGACGCCAACCTCGCCAATCACGACTACCCGTCGTATCCGAATGACGAGGTGCAGCGTGTCCAGGAGGCGGCGTTGCTCGCCGGCTCCGGCATCCTCTACGGTTCGCCGATGTACGACCAGTACATCCGCTGGTCGCCGACCCTCCGGGCGAACTGGGATCGCGTGCTGAGCACGGTGAACGACAACAAGGCGCTCCTGCCGGCCGCCAGCCGCGATCGGGTGCCCGCTGGGCCGGCCACGACCGCGTTCGCGGAGCGTCGCACCAGCGAGGACGGCAAACAGACCGCGCTGCTCGTGTACAACTTCAGCCCGACGCCGTCCACGGTGACGGTTGATCTGACCGGTACCGGAATCGATCTCAAGCAGCAGCCGAAGGATCTCTACAACGGTGGCAAGGGCGCGAAGATCGACGGCGCCGCGTACAGCGTCAGCCTGCCCGGATACGGATTCACGATGCTGGACGTGAGGGCGAAGTAGCGCACGGGTGGGCAGCAGGACTGACGATCGTGGACGACTCCTTCCACAGAAGGGAAGACCGGTCCCGCTGCCCACCAACTCCCACCCCGGACAGTGCAACGAAACCGAAGGAACCAGACATGGCAAGGCCGAGTGAGCGGCGAAAAGAAGCAGAGCCCGACGTCCGCGCTACAAGGGCTGTTCTCCAACAAACGAGCCGCTCCCGCGATAGCTGCACACACTCGGCCCAACTGCACCACGGCAGGATCGTACGCATCACCCGTTACACCCCCTGGCACTCCTCATCGGTGACTCTTCGCAACGCCGAGTCGAGCCAAGTCGCCGGCGAGACCGATGGGGCAACTACCCGCGAGGGGGAATGTGCTGATGCTTGACCAACTCACACGCGAAGACCTGAGCCTGATCGAAAAGGTCATCGGCCCAGTAGGTGCGACTCGGCTGGGGCGGGAGGAGGTTACCGTTCGTACCAGCGACGGCGTGACTCTCTACGGCACCGTAACCAGGCCGATCGACGACGGCACGCTCCCCGCCATTTTGATCCGTACACCCTATGGTCGCGCTGAAATGCACGCCGCGGCAGCCTATCTCGCCACTCGTGGCTACGCAGTTGTCATCCAAGACACCCGCACATCCACCTCGTACTTCCACGAAGCGGGCGACGGCAGGACGACCGTCGACTGGATCGAGAAGCAACCCTGGTTCGATGGCAACCTGATGCTGACCGGCTTCAGCTATCTCGGTTTCGCGGCCTGGGCGACAGCGTCTACGCGACCAGCCTCCCTTCGCGCGATGGCAATCGCCGAATACAGTTCGGACCGGGTCACCGCCTGGTACCCCGGCGGCGCCTTCACACTCGACCAAGCCCTGACTTGGTCCGTCGACAACGAACCAGGTGGCTCAGCCACACCGCCGAAAGCGGATGACTTCGCCCACTTGCCCTTGAGTGACGCCGACAAGGCAGCCACCGGCTCCACGCTGTCCTTCTACCAAGAGCGTCTCGAGTTCGGCGCTCGGTCGCCTCACTGGGCGCCGATCGACTATTCCAACATTGCCGAGAACGCCGGCGTCCCCGTCCTTCTCTTCGACGGCTGGTACGACTATCACCGCATCCCCATTCTTCAGGACTTCGAACGTTTGGGGCGCGCCGGAGTGCCCCGCCGGCTCGTTATCGGGCCCTGGACACACCATCCGTTGGACATGCCCAAGTTCTTCGAAGAGGTCGCCGCTTGGTTCGACCTTCATGTCAAAGGCAAAGGACAGCCGCGGCCAGAAGCCTCCCTATACGACACAGGCGCCTGTGAATGGGTCCACTGTGCCGAATGGTCGGACAACGTTCCCTCACATACTCTCTACGCGGCAGCGAGCAACCAGCTGGACGCTGTCCCCTCGCCGCAGCCGACCGACATCGGCTGGACGTACAACCCCTTAGATCCGACGCCCGCGGTCGGTATTACAGCGTTCGGTGGGCTCGACGTCGGTGGTCCACAGGACAATCGAGACCTCATCGGCCGTGACGACGTGGTCACGTTTACCTCGTCCGTCCTAGAGGCGGATCTGCCCACGGCCGGTCGGGTCACCGCGCATGTGGCGGTCCGTGCCGACACCCCCAGTGTCGACCTGTTCATCCGGGTCCTCGACGTCACCGCAGCCGGGGAGGCGTTCAACGTTTGCGAGGCTATTCGACGGATCTCGGACCCGGGGCTGCGAACAACGGGAGGTCTTGTCCTGGACATCGATCTTGGCCCGATTGCGCATCGCTTCGGCAAGGGCCATGCGGTCGCGGTACTTGTGGCCAGCGGTGCGTTCCCGTACTACGACCGCAACCTTGGCTACGGGGAACCGTCGCAGAGCGCGACACGAGCCAGAGCGTCGCATCCAGTGCTTCAGGTTGGCGGCATCGATGGTCTATTAATTACGTTCTCCAACCATCCGGTTTCCGTGTAGTCCCGCGGTGATGACCGCTCGGCGTCAACCTTCAGTCGGCCCCCGAGATCAAGGAGGACCCTCAGTGAACAAGCTGTATTCGACCGCGGCCGCAGCGACCGCGGACCTTCAAAGTGGCCAACGCCTCGCAGTCGGCGGATTCGGTCTGTCCGGTGTGCCGTTCGCGCTCATCGACGCGGTCCTCCGCCTTGGAATCGACGAGCTGGAGATCGTCTCGAACAACTGCGGAACGGATGGACGTGGCCTCGGCGTCCTTCTAGAGGCCGACCGGATCCGAAGAATTGTCGCGTCTTACGTCGGTGAGAACCGAGAGTTTGCGCGACGCTATCTCGCAGGTGAACTCGAGGTCGAGCTGACCCCGCAAGGAACTCTCGCTGAACGGTTGAAAGCGGCCGGCGCCGGGGTTCCCGCGTTCTACACTCCGGCTGGAGTCGGAACGCTGGTTGAATCGGGAGGGCTTCCGTGGCTGTACAACCGTGACGCTGAAGTCCTACGAGCGTCGCCACCTCGAGAGTCACGACAGTTCGAGGTTGGGCGGCTCAGCGGTACCTACCTTCTTGAAACTGCTTTGCCGTGCGACGTTGCTCTCGTCCATGCGTGGCGCGCGGATCGATTCGGGAACCTGACGTTCCGTAAGTCGGCCCGCAACTTCAACCCTTTGTGTGCGATGGCCTCTGCACTTGTCATTGCAGAGGTGGAGGAGTTGTCCGAGACCGCCCTCGATGCTGACGCAATCCACTTGCCTGGTGTGTACGTCGACCGAGTCGTCCAACTCACACCAGAACAAGCTGAGAACAAACCCATCGAGAAGCGAATAGTTGCAGGGGACACCGAATGAGCTGGACCAGGCAGCAGATGGCCCAACGCGCTGCACGCGAGGTGCAGGACGGGTCTTACGTCAATCTCGGAATCGGCATCCCGACGCTGGTCCCGAACTTCATTCCGGATGGTGTGGAGGTCTTCCTGCAAAGTGAGAACGGCATTCTCGGGGTTGGCCCCTACCCCGCCGCCGAAGACGTCGATCCCGATCTCATCAACGCAGGCAAGGAGACGGTGACCATCAGAGAGGGTGCCGCGTTCTTCGACTCCGCAACGAGTTTCGGAATGATCAGAGCTCGTCGCATTGACATCGCCATTCTTGGCGCGATGCAGGTCTCCGCACGCGGCGACATCGCTAACTGGACCGTTCCTGGGGCGATGGTTAAGGGAATGGGCGGGGCAATGGACCTCGTTCACGGCGCGAAACGAATCGTCGTCGTCATGGATCACCAGTCGAAAGACGGTCGAAGCAAGCTCGTAACCGAATGCACGCTTCCGCTGACCGGAGCGGAAGTCGTCGACAGGGTCATCACGAATCTTGGTGTGTTCGACGTCGTTACAAACGGATTCTGTGTCGTCGAACTCGCACCAGGAGTCACCCTCGACCAGGCGCAGTCGGCGTCGGAGGCGACTTTCAGCCGGTGACGATGCCCGCGCGACGCTCCGATTCTCTGCTTGCAGCGAGCACTGACTCCGTGAAGGTGCGCGCAAGTGCAGAAGGCGCCGGCGAGGCCGCCCAGAGCACCGCGAGTTCGCGCGAAACCGTTGGATCACGCAGCGGAATGAAAGTGAAGCTTTCGGCCGCTGCGAACGAACGCGTGGACAATGGAAAAGCAGTGATCCCGAGTCCCCGGGACATCATCGCGACAGCAGTCATGGTCGCATCGACTACGACCACCGACTTCGGAGCGGCGTGCGTCGTACTGAAGCCTTCATCTGTGAGTCGGCGCACACTGGTGCCCGCGGCGAGGGTGATGAAGTCGTAGCGGAGAAGGTCCTTCCATCGTGCGCTTTCGCTTTCGGCAAGCGGATGATCCCGCGGGACAACCACGCACATCGGATCGGAGCCTAGTGGGGTTATCTGGAGCCCCGTCGAGTCAGGCGTTATCTCCGTGATGGCGACATCAGCTTCGCCCCGTCGAAGCCGTTCAAGCACCTGCTGCGCGGAGCCGGTTGTGATGTGAAGCTGAACCTGCGGTCGAGGCGCAAGAAAGTCGGACACGATCGAGGCCAGCAACCCGCTTGCTAGAACCGGTAACGCGGCGACGGTGAGCGTTCCGCGGCTGGACTGCATGAAGGCGTCGAAGCGACCCAAACTGGATTCGAACTCCTCGATGATTGCTGCGGCAACCGACAAGAACTCTGTACCGTCAGCCGTCAGCTCCACCTTCCGGGTGGTCCGTGAGAACAACGAAGTGCCGACCACGCCCTCCACGCTCTGGATCGTCCGGGAGACAGCCGGCTGGGTCAGACGCAGCGCCTGCGCCGCGTCGCTGAACGATGACGCTGCGGCGACTGCCGCAAATACTCGCAGTTGCTCGATCGTCAGATTCATGTTGTGAGTTTATCAATGTAGCAGCAAGAGGCATTTCCGTTTATAACTGCTGGATCTGAGACTGAGAGCGTGGAAGACAAAGCAAATCCTGCCGACGTGGCTCGGGGCCCACTCGCCGGTGTCCGAGTGCTCGACCTCACCAGCACGATGTCCGGACCGTTCTGTACCCTCCTGTTGGCCCAGCTCGGCGCCCAAGTCGACAAGATCGAGCCGCCTACGGGTGATGTGCTCCGCCACGTCCCCGGAGGCAACAATCCGGCCATGTCGCCGTTGTTCCTGGCCTTCAACGCGGGAAAACGGTCCATCTCGCTCGACCTTGGAGTGGATGCGAACCGGGATCTGCTCCAGCGGTCGTTCACCAGCTACGACGTGATCGTCCATAACATGCGCCCATCTGCGGCAGGGAGGATCGGCCTCACGGCAGCGTCATTGACCGCTAACGGATCGAACGCCGTGCTGTGCGAGATCGTCGGCTACGGTCCAGGACCGTTGCAAAATCAGCCCGCGTACGACGACACTATCCAAGCCGCATCCGGGATGGCATGGGTGCAAGGAAATGGGACAAATCCGGAGTACGTGCGTACTGCGATCGCCGACAAGACTGCTGGGATCTACGCAGCCCTCGCTGTTTGTGCGGAACTAGCAGGGCGTGAGCGAGGAGCCGCGGCCCGCTCTGTCAAGATCCCGATGTTGGAGACCCTTGCCGCATTTACGACGCTGGAACAGCTCGGCGGCCTCACATTCGATCCGGCAACCGGGCCAGCACTCTATGCGCGAACCGCGTCGCCCGACCGCCGTCCGTATGCGACCGCGGACGGACACATCAGCGTGATGGTCTACACCGACCGGCATTGGCGGTCCTTCCTTCCTGAGGTCGGCCGGCCGGACCTCATCGCCGACCCCCGATTCGCTACCCTCGCTGGACGTACCTCCAACATCGATGAGGTTTATGCCTTCGTCGCTGATCAGATCATCCAGCGGACAACCGCCGAATGGGTGCAGACGTTACGTCGCATCGACGTCCCCCACGCCAAAGTCAACTCGATCACTGACCTCTTCGTGGACGAGCACCTGGAAGCCGTGAACATGTTTCCCCGCGGCGTGCACCCGATCGAGGGAACTCTACGAATCGCGCGCCCACCCTTCCTTTTTGGTAGTCAAACGCTCGCGAGCCCTGAATTCGCCGAGCAACTGGGGGCATCGACCGACGCGTTCGTCCAGGAGCACACTGCTGCGGCGGTAATCAAATGAAGGGCGACCGCATTGTGCAGCGGGGTTTGTACTTCAACGAGATCGAAGAGGGCGTCACTTACGTGCACGCCCCGGGTCGGACGGTCACCGAAGCGGACAATGTTCTCTTTACGACGTTGACCATGAACACCCAGTCGCTGCACCTCGATCAAGCCTGGTCAGAGCAGACGGAGTTCGGAGAACGCCTTGTGAACAGCATGTTTACGCTGTCGCTCCTTGTTGGGCTCTCCGTTACGCAACTCACCCAAGGAACGATCGTTGCGAACCTGGGGCTCGACAATGTCGAATTCCCCGCACCGGTCCGTGTTGGAGACACCCTTTACGCGGAAACGCACATCGCGCGAAAGCGGACATCTGCCTCTAGGCCAGGCCAAGGAATCGTGACTTTTCAACACACGATGCGTAACCAGCGGGACACCGTTGTTGCATCGGCTCGCCGCGACACGCTCATGCTGACGTCGGGAGCGAAACAATGACGCTAGGCCGCGCGCTTCTGTTCTGCCCCGCTGACCGACCAGATCGATTTGCGAAAGCCGCCGCGGCCGCCGATGCCATCATCCTTGACTTCGAGGACGCCGTCGGAGCTGATCGGAAGACCTTCGCGCACGAATGCGTCACCGCGTCTGACCTGGATCCTGCTTCGGTGATCGTCCGGCTCAACCCCGTCGGCTCGCCTTTCCACCTGCTCGACGTCCTGACCGTAGTGTCCACACCGTATCGAACGGTGATGCTGGCGAAAACGGAGGAGAAGTCGCACCTCGACGCGCTCCATGACGCTGGCTTCAGCGTGATCGCGCTCTGCGAAACGGCGAAAGGCGTCCAGAACGCCGCAACCATTGCACGACATCCCGCCGTTGCGGCGCTGATGTGGGGCGCCGAAGACCTCGTCGCCAGCATGGGCGGACGCTCTAGCAGGAACAGCGCCGGCGCGTACAGGGACGTTGCCCGGGCGGCGCGCTTTCGGGTCCTCCTTGCCGCTCACGCGGCTGGCAAAGACGCGATCGACGCAGTGCACCTCGACATACCCGACTTGGACGGATTGGCGGCAGAGGCAGAGGATGCCGCAGCAAGTGGGTTCTCAGCCACCGCCTGTATTCACCCCTCGCAAGTCGCAACAATCCGAAGGGCATACGCTCCAACCGAAACCGAGATCGCGTGGGCAACCCAGGTCATCCACGCCTCGCGTAACCAGTCAGGCGTCTTTGTGCTCCAAGGCAGCATGATCGACGAACCGCTGTTGCGTCAGGCTCGCGTCATACTCGAGGCGATGATCCAACGCGACCCTGCTCGCTGAGAAGGCAGGCGAACTACGCCTTACCCAACGTTTTGGCGGACCACCTTTGCTGGGTCCTCGCCATAAGGCGGGCTGTAGATCACCAGCAACGAGGCTGGCTCTGCGCTCGTCACGGTGAGGACATGCGGAACGTCGGCGGGGAAGAAGCAAGCCTCTCCGGCGGTCATTTCGAAATGGTCGCCGCCGACCTCGACGGCGGCTGTTCCGCTAAGAAGGAAGCACGCTTGTTCCACTCCCGGGTGAGAGTGGGGGAGAGCCTTCCCGTTCGACTCGAGGGTGCCCAAGAGGACCTCCATCCCGCGGGCTCCGACCTCCGGGCCAATCAGGCGACGGTTCACCGTCCCGAGATGGTTCGTTGGCGAGAATCCTGGCACGTCGCTCGGTCGAATATGGAAACGTGATAACTCGGACAATTGGTCACCGTGCCTTCAGTCTGGGCTCGTCAGCGTCGACGAGAACGCCTTTCGTAAGAATGAAGCACCCGTAAGGTCGCGCTTCGCCCGTTGACACTACCGCGGTCACGGTTCTGGCTCTCGCGTAGAACGCGTGGCGATCCAGCACCTCGACTCCGATGGCCCGATTCTCCACTGCTTCGAGAACCTCGAGCGCTTCAACCGCGACCTCCGGCACTGTCGCTGGTCGGTTGACCACGGCCATTCGCGCGATCGGTAAGGGCTCGAAGGTGTCGATAGGAAGCAACGATGCGATGGCTCGAATAGCTTCGATCGAGTTGATCCCGTCCATACGGACCACTGGAACCCCAGCTGCATAAGCCGGATAATTGCTGTCCACGACGGCCAGCGTGTCCCCGTGTCCCATTCGGGCCAGGACTCCAAGAAGCTCGGGGCCGATCAAGGGGTCAATTGTCTTCAACACGAGTCCTGTGTATCCCTGGGTTTAGGTGGTTTAGGTGGTTTAGGTGGTTTAGGTTGCCGGAACGGCAGGCGGAGTATAACGGCGAAATCGGCGTAGGTTCCAGCGGACTATCCGAAGAACGTTCGCACGGTTTCAACGCAACGCGGGCGCACCTACGGGCCAGCGGCTCGACGAAGAACGGTCGAGCCGCTGGCCCCGTTCGTGTGCTGTTGCGATTCTGCTCTAGCCGGCCAGGGTAAGGATCTTGGTTACCTGGTACGCGCGCGCTCTTCCTCCCTCGGAACGTATCGCGGCCAACGCGATCGCCGCGTCTTCGCTGTTCTCGAACCATTTGTCGAACCACTGAAGTAGTGGCCGATGGTCGTTGGGGTCTCTGGACTCGATCCGATCGATCGTCGCGTTTCGTTCCGCTGCGTTGAAGCGGAGCGCCGCTTCGACCTCCTCGTCCATCGCTTCTGCCAGAGAGGCGCCAGACAGAGTCCAGTACGTGCTCTCGTCGAAGCGATCGTTCGGCCACGCGCGCGCTTCGAGCGCCCTGCCTGCGAGATCTGTCGTGACTCGGACGCGTGTACCGACGATGGTGTAGCGCAGCGTCGGGCCGCCATCTGGTGCGGGCGGGCGCAGGATGAGTTCGCGCTGGTAGCTCTTCAGCGTGTCGTTGCGGATGAGTGCGTCGGAGTAGCACTCCAGTTCTTCAAGGAGTTCAACATCTCGGGCTCGGATGTCGGAGACGGACGGAGATTCGCGAATCACCGCCCATGCAGCGTTGGCGGGGCCGAATGGTGAGACGTGGACGGTGTTCCCGTCGATGACGACGGTCGGTGTGGTCGATGTGGTGACGATAGTCATCGTGCCACCTCGATTCCGCTCCAGGTGCGTCCAGTAGAGCCGGCCTTTGGACTGGACACGCGACGTTCGCCGCTACCCCGCGGGCGGCGGTACCAACCCAGTTCGACTCTTCGGTTGCCAACGGTCTCGCCGTCGACGGTGCACGCGTTCATCGCGGTCAGGTGAATCGCGAGGGACAGCTGGGCGTGCGCGAGACCTCGGGACCTGTGGTGGAGGTGACCGAGGACGTTGGCCTCCACACCACGGGCATGAATGCCCTCGGCGCGCCGTTCGCCAGGGTAGTCGTGGCTCCGAGATCGAGGGGGGCCGGGGATACCGAACGGAGGCTCACCCTTCGGTCCGCCTGGTGCTGTGACATCGGGTGATGTCCGAATCGGCAGGCGCCTCAGGCCCGACCTCCGTGCCGAGTCCAGGACCGCGAGCACAGCATCACTGTCGCTCTGCCCAGGACGCTGAAGCGTTGCACCCGCCACGATCAAGGGAAGTTTCCTGCGAAGTCTAGGGGAGGGTAAGGACTGCGAGGTGCGCCTTCCAGCCCCAGAGCGGCCCGTCCAAGTGCGCTCGGCGGCTTGGGTTCGGAAGTGCGGCTGCGAACGGGTCGCTCACGCCAGCGTTCCCGCCCCGGGCGCCGAGACCGCGCCAACCATTGGCCGGGAGTGCCGGACCCGGGATGATGACCACGTCGGTTGCGACGTAGAGCTCCAGAGACTTGTGGACGGCATGGAGCACGGATGCCGCGATTAGTCGGGTGGTCAGCTCGTCGAGCCGGGCCGATCGTCGAGATTCGAGTTCCTTGTCGTGCTCCTCGATCGCTCGCAGCGCCTCCTCGAAGGTGTGGCGTCTGCTTCGGGATGTCGGGAACGGGTCGATCGGGCTCAGAATCCTGTGGAGCGCGCGACCAACCGCCGCGGTCCGACGCGGAGCCATCAGGAAACCGTCGTCCCGAATGTCCAGCGCCAGCCTGTGCTCGGTGTCGAGTCGCTCGAAGAGGATCTCGGCGAGTACCTGGTGCTGGGGGACGCGACGTTCGATAGCGGCGATAAGCCACGCGGTCAGAACGGCGTAGTCGTTGATCGCTCCACCGACTTCATAGCGTCCAGGCTCACGGTCGTCGTCTCGCCAGCGTCTCAGCACCGACAGGATGCCGCTGATTTCTATTAGCTGGCGGGCGCGGTCGAAGACGTGGTCGACCGGCAGGTTGTTGTTGGTGCGGTGATCTCCGTTGGTGCTGGCGCGGGTAAGAGGGTTTTCGGGCATGACAGTTCGCTCCTATCGAGAGGATGGTTTTGGTTGGGATAGGGCGAGACCGGCGCCACCGGATTTGGTCTCGTAATCGAGCGGCGCCGTAGACCACGCTAGGAGACGGGAATGCCAAGAAAGCAGGTTCGGTCCGGAATTCACCAGACTTGGGGGTAGGTGATGGGGTTGTTTGGCCCCCGAATGAAGTAGGAAATCCATGACCGTCGAGTGAAACTCATATTTGTCTCATGGTCGCCAGGCCCAGGCGGCCTGTCCGGCGTCCCGAATGGCGTCGTCGATTCGGTGTTCGCGGAGGATCTGCCAGATCGCTTTCCCGTTCCGCTTCTCGGTCGGGGTCACGAGATACTGCCACCATGTCCACTCGTCGGTGGTGCCGGACGAGAGTTCAGCGATGACATCGGCGAGACCTGGCAGGAGCGTGTCGTCATTGCCGACCTGGAAGGCGGGGTAGAGCTCTATGCCGTCTGCCGTGATTACGCGTAGTAGTTGATCGGTGAGGACGAGTTGATTCACTTCGCTGGTGGTGAGGTCGAGTCGCGCACAGATGCTTGCTTCGGTCATCGTTGGTCCCAGGAAATGGGTTTCCGGCTCTAGGGGAGTTGGTGGGCTGGCGATGGCAACGATGGAAACGACGTTGCTGGTGATGTACCAGATCAGGCCGTCGTCTGGGTCGTCAGCATTGCGGTGAAGGGTCCACTGCCCTCGTTCACCCACCCGCACCCGATTCAGGGTGCGCAGCCGATGCGCGCCGTCTGAGGGGGTGTCCTCAAGTCGTTTGTACCCGCCCACGCGTTCGACCGTGGCCCCCGCCAGGTCGACGCGATAGATACTCGTGGTCACGGTGGTGACCAAGTACACGCCGGCGTCGCCCAGTCGTATTTCGGCGAGCTGAGCGAGACCCTGAGCCATCACTCTGCCCTCCAGCCGTCAGCGAACCAGCCGACCTCGATAGGGACGGTTTCGTCGCCGAATTCGCCGAGTTCAATGCATCCGTCGCATTGGCCGAGATGAGGGCGTTTGCGAGGGAGAGTTCGGCCGCAGTGGCGACACGAGGCGGCGGTTCCCGTCATGAGCAACACGCGAAGGAGACGGAGCACCGTCTCATCGGCATCCGCGTCGAACTGAACGTGCAAGAAAGTGCGCTGGTCCTCCACCGTCAGCGAGCCGGCCGGGTCGAGGCCACGCAGGTAGCTGAACACCATGAGCACGCGTTGAGCCCAGCCGGCGGGCAAATCGTCGAGCCCGGGACTTCCTTCAAGTTCGTGGGCAGCGTTCCTGGCTGATTCGACGAGCGGAAGTCGCGGCTGGAAAGGTAGCCGATGGCCGGGGTTCTCGATCAAGAAGGCACACGCATCGCAGAGGATGGTCGGCGCCGGCCACGGATGCAGTCGGCCTGGTCGTCCGCAGAGTTCGCACGTGGTCGCGGTGAGTAGGTTCGCCAGCGAATTCGTGAGGTCCTTGGGCTTCGTCGCGGTGTGGTCCAGCCGGGTTCCGCCTCGCGTGCGGATGACCAGCGATCCAGCCGGCCGGTCGAACGTAATATGACGCCCTGGCCTGTTGGTGAGGGCGATTGTGGCGAGCGCTAGCGCGATGAGCGACCACCCGGGACCGATCCTTGCGGTCACGCCGAGGGACTTGAGGATGGGGGTTGCGGCCGCCACATCGGGCAGCGGCGCCAAGCACCTTGGTTGCTTCACATGACACCTCCACTGCGCTATCTGTCGCGTTGCTGACGCTAGGTGGCGCTCGGGCGCTGATTCAGCCGACTCCGCGACAAAGCCGGTCAAACGGGTGTGGCATGGCTCGGCGCGGTGGGTACGGTCTCGTCATTCGAATGGGAGGAGGTGAGGCTCCGTGGATGAGGACGAGATCGCGCCGGTGCCGGTGATTCCCGTGATCTTCTTTGGGGATGAGCTCGATCAGCAGTGGACGGGCAGATTGATAGTGACCACCGAGTCTGGGACGACGTACTTCATCGACGCTTCGCGCAATCGTCTGCAGAGAGTTCGTGGAAGCGAGATGCCGGACGATCCGGAAGTCGGGTTCCCGTCGAGGTTGAGACGAGACGGAGACGAACTGGTCCTCCTTCGAATCGTCCACTTGGAGCTGGGCCAGCGGGCGGTCTTCGACCTCGAGCCCTTAGGCGACCCGACCCAAGTGTCCTTCACCCGCCGCACGACCACGTACGTGACGTCCATCCGCGAACTCGGGTCTGTACCGGATGAGGAGGAGCAGTGAGCGACAACTTTGCCGGGCCAATCGAGCTTCGAGCTCTGCCAGCCCGCGACGGGCTGTTTCTCGTTACAACTTCGAGCGGTACCACCTACGAGTTCGACCTGAAGCGCCTCACGGTGACACGCACGCCCGGTCCTGCCTCACAGCCCGACATCCATGACGGCGTTCGGCGCTTGCGTTCGATCGACTCATGCGAAGTCGGTCGGGCCGGCTATTGGACCATGCGGTCAGACGATCCGAGCGTCGACTTCTACTGGCAACTCAGCAGCCCCGTCGTCCGGATCGTGGAACTCTCGAGACCAAGCGTCGACGGTCCAGCCGAGGACTCGTAGGCGTGACAGACCGCGATGCGTGGGACGAGGTACGTGAATGCGCCCTTGCCGCAAACACGAACCCGGCGATCATCATCACGCAAGCGAAGGCTGATGGCATCGCACCTGAGGTCGTTGTCTCCCGCTTCCACAATGCTTGGGCGATCCGGCACGAGTACCCAGACCAAGCCTTCCTGCCGTTCGGCTTCTTCGCCGCAACGCCCCCGGGGTTCTTCGACATCCGGACGCTCTTCCAGCGCGATGAACCGATCTGGTGGGTGGACATCCTTCGCTCCCCGTTTCAGATCGAGGACACCAAGAACTTCACCGACGCGCGACTGGACGGAGCCATCGCATACCTCCGCGACCACGCCGGCGAACTGCTGAAAGGAGCAATAGCCGCACAGCTAGCACCTGACGACCTAGAAGACGGGCAGAACTGGATCAGACGGACACCGCTCTGGCGCGATCTCCACGACGAGATCGAACGCAGAAGACAAGGCGAAGGGCGGTCCCCGATCGTTGCCATGCAGCATCCTGGCGAGCACATCAGCGACCCCTGACGAAGACGCGACCCGGATTCGCCTCGAACTTCTCGTCGCCGCTCTAGGCAGCCGGAGCGCGACCGCTCAGGCACTCGGTGTCGAACGCAGCCGGCTCGACGCCTGGCTCGACGCGAGTTCCGAGCCGGAACAAGCGACCGTCGCACTCATTCTCAACCTGGACTACGTCGTCGCACGCGCGCGGCTTCTTTGGGCTGGCCCAGCGGCCCGCCCCTGGTTACACGGGGTCGAGCCTTTCCTCAAAGGAGCCTCACCGATCCATGCGATGCGCACGAACTTTTCGGCGGTGGTCATCGCCTTAGATGCCATTGAGGCTGGCAACTTCTCATGACCGTTCGCCGCGGTTGGTGTGATTGTGTACGCCGCCGTCGCAAGTTCGATCGCAGTATCACAGTCATCAGGTGCTGGATTCTTCACCAGTCTGAGGGCTACCGGCGCGTTGTCCGATCGAGAAGGGTTGAGGTATTCGAAGCGACCTAGCTCGAGATGCCATAACCGAAAGCCCCACGGCGGGAGGTTCAGCTGCCTGCAGAACCGCCGCACCCAAGCATCAGAAAGACACACGATGATCGATCCAGACCGCGCACAGACCACGTACGAGTACGAGTTGCTCGCAAGGCTTCGATACCCCAGACTCATCGAGCAGGCCGTCGAAGCCGACTTCGAGAAGGCGGGCGTCGATCTCACAGAAGAAATCACCCGAGCCGAGCTTCTCTACGCCCTCGAGAGCGACAACCACGACTTACGCCGAGCATCCACCGCCTGGTACGCCCGGAACTGCGGCGAGGAAATGACGATCGAGGAACTCACCCATTTCATGGAAGTCGACTTCGAGACCGTATAGACGGGTGAACGAACGGCTCGGAAGACACGGGTCCTCTTCCCCGTTTTGGGGTGCCATCGTCGAACCCATTTCGCCGTAGCCAGCCGTTCGAGGAATGGCCCGGCCAGGTGGCCCCCGGACCCGACGCAGGAAACGACTGAGTTAGCGACCGAAAACTGCGAGAGCCACGGTCGTAATCACCAACGCGATGGTCGCCCCCGCCAGGACCCAGGTAGCGACGGTCAGGCTCCGTGCGATTCTGTCCGATGCGGCCGCACGGGTCTCTGCGGCTGAACGTTCATCGGCCGCCGCTTTTGTTTGCTGGTCGGCAAGCTCCCGTTGGAGCGCTTCCTCCGCACGTGCGCGGCGGTTAGCCTCGTCATTCACGAAAAGCTCAGTATTAGCTCGCTGGATCGAAAGGGCGATCTGGATCCGGAGCTTCTCTGCTTCTACGTGATTCCGATTCGCCCCTGCTGATTCGATCTCTTGTATCGACTGGGCCCACGGTGCGGGGAGTGGCTCTTCGTAGTCGTAGAGGTCGGAGGGCCGGGTTGGTGGCACGATGTGATCCTTTCGACGAGCCGCTGAGTTGCAGGGATCTTACCGATGAGAGGCGATCTGGTGCGTCTGAGTCGCGCGAACGAGGACAATTGCATTCCAGGTTCGGGGCATCGCCGTGCCCATCTTCACCAGGCAGTCGACATCGGCCATTCTGGTCGCATGGTTGATGCTCTCGTGCGAATGCGATTCATTGTTCCCCAGCTTTGGATCGGGCTTGACGTGCTTGGCGCGCGATTCAGCCTCACCTGGGGAGAGTGGTCGGTCGAAATTCGACTGCCTGAGACGGCAGAGGAGTTTTCAGAGCTCCCAGACGCATACTCGAGCCAGTATCTGCCTTCCCTCACTCAAGCCGGCCCGGTGTTCGCTGAGCCAGACAGGGACGTGCGGACCGCAGCGCTTGTCCTCTTCGAGGTAACCGTTGAAACGGTGACCAACTTCCCGTTTCCGAAGCCGGCGGACCTCAGCGAGGATCTTCGTCAGGTTGTCGAGGCTGATCTGCGGGCCGGGATGGATGTCGCTCAGGAAGTCGCCGGACTATTCGTCCGGCATCTCCGCGCTGCTGCCCCGCACCAAACCTGGCTCGGGTTGTCTGCGCACAAACCGCGGCAGTACGGGATCGCTCAGATCGAATACCGTGATTCTGGTGAACGGATGTTTGGCCTCGGGCCAACGCAATCGGTAACAATGCGATCATCCCGTATCCGGGTTGATCTGGATGACGTCGCCGCGATCGTTAGCGAAGTCCGAGCACACGAGGAGCCGCCCATCACGGACTCCCTGATCGCTGATGCATGGCACCTGGACGACGCAGAGACGGCGAACGATCAAGACCGCGCTCTCCTCGTCGCTGCCATCGCAGCCGAGGTCAGGACGAAGCAGGTGATTCGTGACCGGGTCAGCGCAGAGAAGAAGGCACTGGCGGACCTGGTACTCAGCCGCCGCTCGAACCTTCCTGAACTGCTCGACGAGGTGCTATTGGCGACGATCGGAGTGAGTTTGAGGAAGGCGGACGCGGACCTCTACGGACGCGTGAAGGCCCTCTCGGAACAGCGGAACGCCATTGTTCACCGCGGCCGACGTAACCCCCGGCTGAAGCAACCGCAGATGCCTACGCAGGCAGTGTCCAGTTTGTTCGAGTGGCTTGACGGGTTGCCCGACACGTCGGCGTGATAGGCGACGAGAGGCGCTGAAGGTTTTGGCCCGCGTGTCAGGCAGCTGCAGGTCGCCGCGAGACCAGAATGACCTACGTGGCGAAGACCTACTACTCGATGGGCTTACTCACCGCAGATGAGTCCTGGCGGATGATTCGAACAATTCGGGCGGAGCCGTCCGGCGGGATCAACGAGACGCTTGAAGTCTCGGCGGCTCGCCGACGAGATTTTCAGATGGCGCTCGAGCAAGCACAACAGCAATACATTGCCGCGGCTCAGGTTGGCTACGAGAGCCGTCCCCTTAATCTCTTCTATGGGCTCTCCCAAGCAGGTCGCGCCATCGCCGCGGCCAGTCCGAAGCTGGGCGGGAGAACTGGGCGGCATTGGCAAGGCGCTGGGCATGGTCTCCACTTCGACACCGAGATCGGCTCTATGGGCCCACTGATGTCTCGGATCAAGGTCGGCGACGGGAGTGCTGACCTGTTCTCGCGCCTTTCCACAGCGATCGGCTCGCCGTCAGATCTTCGCTCAGTAACCTTCGGAGAGGTCCTCGAGCAGATCCCCGACTACGGCATGGAGTTCCGCGATGAATCTGTCGCAGGCCGAGCAATTCACAACTTCAACCTCTATACGGCGCCAGTCGCGTTTCCACTCGAGCTAGAGGTTCAACTTCCTGGCCTACCTCCTGAGGGACCACTCGATGAGAGCGCCGTCCGCGCGATCGCCGACCACTATCCGGCTCTACGCGCTTTGCAGGTTTCGACGCTGGAGTCGGGACTGGCCAAGCGGAGTCACAATCCAGGCCGCATCATGTTCACAATCGACAACATTGAGCAGCTAACGCGGTCTCCCAGTGGACCCTACGTTCCGTCCGGCGCAATGCTGTATCGGCGCAACCCCGTACTGCTGCCTGAGATTGGTGAAGTGCAACGCGAGGTGCGGCCGCTAGCTTCGTGGTGGATCGTGCTGTTCGCGCTATCGATGCTCGCGAGGTACGCGCCGCACCATTGGACTCGCGCAATGTCGATCTCGGAGAGCCGCATCGCGTCACGCGTCGAATTCATTCTGGACACCGCGCTCCATGCTGTCCCAGAGCTGATCTGGTCTGAACTCGCACTCATCAAGGAGCCAACGCGTCCGGTGCGGAGTAGGTTCATGGTGCGACTGGCTCGCCTGCTAACCAGTCGGAACGATCGGATCTACGGGTGGATACCGATGAGCCAATACGGGGGCACGAATCGAGTTGCTGTTGCCGATGGCTAGCCCCACGGGGACGTGCCCATATCAGCCGCGATGGCGGCCGACGTGTTGGCATCGAGCCGAGTGACAACCGCTCCGAAGAACTAAATCCATGACTCGACGCCGGCTTTGTGAAGCGGCCCCGGTGTAGACCCCTTATGGACTATTTCCCCACGAATGTCATGGACAAAGCGGTCCACCTCAGTGCGCACTTTGATGTTAGATGTCCGTCGCCACTTGATCTCGTGCATCGAATTCGGGTACCCAGCAAGGTTTAGCAGTGACTCCGTGTTGGCAATGTTTGGTGTGTTCAGCCGCGCTGCTTCCTTTTCGACTGCACTACGAGCTTCAGTTCTCCAGCCATCACCAGCCAGCGCCCACGGGTTCTTCAATGTGCTGAGCCGCTCCTTCTGCGCATTCGGTAGAGCGGTGTGCTCAGTCACGTTCGTAAGGAGGAAGGACACAGTTTCGATCGCCAGTTGTTCAACGTAATTTTCCCAAGCGGTGTGAAGCAGAACTATTGTCGACCGAAGAAGCGGTCCTGTGTCGCCGGCGGGCCTTCCGGGACTCCCTTGTTGAGAGGGGTGAAGGGTTATCAGGTTCTGAACGTCCCGCAATAGCGGGTCCCAAGTCCGTTCGTACGCTTGTGAGGGCACTTTCCGAACGTATCCCGTGGCGGTCCTTCGTGCCAGGGAATCGACCGAAAAGGACCGCCGATCAGGAGTTCAACTGGGTTCTGGAAATGTTGTCGCTTAGCCTGGAAAGACTTCCCTGGACTGTGACGGTCGCCCAGGTGGCTCAAGGGATTCGGAATTTGCTGAAGCACCTCGATGGAAATGACCGACTCGTGGACGTCGCCCCAAAGGAGCCGATCGAAATGTTTCGTGCCCGCCCAGTGACCTTTGATCCGCCCCCGGATGTCCGTCGACTGACCGATGTAGCACTGCTTGTAATCGTCGAGCACCATGACGTACAGACCCATAACGCGCCCCCACTTGCGAAGGTCGTTGACCGGCTTTAGGTTCGGGTTGCGCTCCAGCATCGTAGAAAGGGCGGCCTCGAACGCGGCCTGGGGAACCTGGGAGAAGAATGCCCTGTTGAGGTCGAAGTTCTTCAGCGCTCGGGCCCGGTTCTTGACGCAGAACTCGTCCGAAAGTATGCGGTGATCGTCGTCCTCGTATATCGACGAGAGCGCCTCCCACTGGTTCGGGCTCATGTCTTCGCGTGAGAAGTAAATCGAGGGCTTCTTGTTGATGACAGCGTAGGTTTCGCGGCTAAGGGGGTATCCGTACTTTCTGCGGCGAATCCGCTCGCCGAAGTGGTCGAGGACAGCTGGATCTGCCGACGTCCCGGTCGCCCGGCTTCTCATCCGCCCACGTGCCGGTGGCACAGACCAATCCGTACAGATCAATCCATACGGACCCTTCAAAATCGGTGGGCAACCCGCGGACGCCCAGTATTAGGTGTCAAGGTATCGTCTGCAATTGCTGTACCTCTGGCCCCAGATATGGAGTCGACGACTTGGACTCCGACGCGCGATAACGCCGAAGTGCAAAGAGCGGGTCGGTCGGCCGTTGGGTATTCGGAACAACGAGAACAGGTCGAATGTCAGGCGATGGCTGCAGCACCTGGGCATCCTCCGGCTATCCACATGTGTCGGCGGCATCCACCAAGATGAAGATCGAAGCTGCATCAGAAGGGCGGGTCGTATGCCGGAGTGGGTCAACGAGTGGGTGCCGGTCCTGCAACTGGTTCTGAACGCGGGGGCGCTGATTGGCGGTGCGGTCATCTGGAAGCTATACGTGGACAACCTCAAGGCAGCTAGCGCCGTTAAGGACGCGACGATCCAGAGTGTCGAGAAGAGCCGGGACCACTGGCGGGAGAAGGCCGAAGAGCTCGAGAAGCGCAGCCCTGAAGTGGTCGAGAAGAGCCTCGCTGAGCGCATCCAGATTAGAGACGCCGAGATCACGCGGTTCAAGGCGGATCGCGAGTTCGACAAGATTGCGCTTCGTACGCTGGAGATCGACAAGGCTGAGTTGGAGCAGGACTTGTTCCGGACTCGGGGGTTCCGCGCGATGCTTGCCTTGGAAGACGGCTACGAAGACAACGGTGGCCCGAATGATGAGACTGCGTTGTTGCTGGAGGAATCTCCAAAGAGTATTGAGGTCGTATACATCGGCGAGGTCGGCGTTGATAGCGGTCAGCTTATGGTGACCGATCCCTGCTACATCGATCAGGAGTGGAAGCGCGAGTCATTTGCGATCGTGCGTGCCCCGGATCGCTCCGACGATACCGTTTACCCCTATTCGTACAATGGCGCGTGCAATGCAACGCTGAATGGCGGGGGGCACGGCCAGCTTGGGTACGCGCTGGGCCACGCGGGAGCCGGGGTTGCCTTCCAGACCGCTTGGGGTGACGGCGGATACCCGGTCTTTGCGGAGAAACACGACGGGCGAATTGTGAGGGTGTACGTCAACGTTGGCTGACTGTCGGCGTTAGCTCTGAGCGAGTTTCGCCCAATCGACCGGCGCGCGAAGCGAGTCAGGAGCGAGATTCGATTCGGAGCGCCGCTACAAAAGGCTGTAAGTGAGTGCTGCTACTAAGAGTTGACCAAGAGGACGGAGCCGCTGTAATGCCAATGGAGCAGTCGCACCAGGATCAACTCGGGGAGGCTGGGCAAAGTGCGATCGTCCTGTTCTTCAATGATCTGGGATGGGGCCCTCTAACAACTGGAAAACACGACCTCGGCACAGACGTCTTCGTTCAGGTTCGAGAGGAACTGCAGACTGCCGAAGAGAGTCACCTCGTCGACCTTGGGATGTTGCTTGGGGTTCAGGTCAAGACAGGTGACAGCTGGTTCTCAGAACCAGCGAACAGGGACGGCCGCTCTGGCTGGTGGTTTCGAGAGCGGGATCACCGCCACGAGGAGTACTGGGTAAACCACCACATCCCGCACATTTTGATCATGCAAACCGAATCGCGCGACGTACAAGTATGGGCGCGCCTTGATAGGGATTCAATCGAGGACACAGGCGCCGGTATCAGAGTGTTCGTTCCCGCTGATCAGTCGATCGGTAGAGCGGCAGCGCAGCAGTGGGCAGGGCTCGTCGCCGAGGCTCGAAAGTTGCAGTCCTTCGAGGGCTCACGATGGAGCTTCAACATCACACAGGTGCCCCCGAGTGATTGGCCGCGATACGCGCTGCTGGCATCCAGAATCGTCGCGCCTCATCCGAACCGTGGCACAGCAAACGGAATCAACTGGGCGGAGGCCGTCGCGCTGTGTATCCAGGCAACGCCAGAGCGCTGGCTCGAGGCTTCTGAACGAGGTGACGGTGTTCCCACCCCAACCGAAGCTGAGGACAGCAATGAGGCGGGGTGGCGTTTCGCGGGGGCAATTTACCGATGGATCACAGGGTCAGGCCAGGGTCTACAGTCACTAGATCCCGGAGAATTCTCGGACGAATTGCGGGTCGCTCACGCAATCTGTTTGGCCCTGGTGGCCGAAGAGCAAGACGACTACGCCGGCGCAGCTGAGGTGCTGCGGGCAAAAATTCGTAGCGACATCAAGTCGGTCGATCAGGCTTGGTTGCAGATTCAGCTTGGGTGGGTTGAATTTGAGGTTGGAAAGGTTGACTCCGCACGAGCAGCCTTCTCCGAAAGCGTCGCAATGCACGCGGCGTTCCCTTCGAGTCTCGTGAACTCGGCCGTCCGCTCTGCGGGAATTCTTTCGCTGTTCGAGTCCGCGCCAGGACTGTCGGGCGACGTTGAAGCCGCCGTGACCGCAGCGGACAACACCTTGTCTTGGTGGCAGACGCAACAGGTGGAGTCCGCGCTCAACCCTTTTCTCCGGCGGTCCTTTCTCGCATGGGCACGAGATAAGTCGATCTCGTTTGGCGCGGCCGACGCTACGCACAACGAACTCTTTGGCGCTGAACTGAGCGCCCGTCTCATTGGGAATCGTCGCTCGAGCAGATACTCGGCCTACCTTCGAGCGATCGCGAACCTAGCGCTCCCGAGCGGAGATCACACCGGCCCGGAAGAACAACTCGAAGTCCTCCGGGCCGGCGGATATACCAACGAGTTGTCGCTCGCGATACACCGATTCCGCGCCGAAGGGCCCCTTCAAGTAGTGGCGACCTACATGAGCAGCGTGAACATCCACCGCGTCACCACCACCTCTCACGCGGCCGATCTTGAATCATTGAGCTCAGCTGGCTCGTACTTGACGGATGCAAGTGCGCGCGAATGGGTCGACTACTTGTTCGCCGAATTAGGCGACCTGCCCGCCACTATGCGTCGATTCAATTTGCAATTTCCGATCGAACACAAGGCTCTGGAAGCACTTGGAGGACTGCAGCTCTTCTTCAGCGCCGAAGACTGGCACCGCCTAATCGCTTGGGCGCTTCGATTGCCTGGGAAAGCATCACAACTGATAGAAAACCCGTTGCGTGCGCTGTTTCAGCATGTAGACCTGGCGGTCCTGGGCGCCGAACTCGACGTAATCTCATCTCACATCGAGACGCTAGACGCAGACTCCTGGCCCAGAGAGCTGTGGACGAACGCGGTTTCGAGTCTTGACCCGCAGGCTCGCGCCGAAATCAGCGAGCGAATCGCCCGGGGTCAGATTGGTCTCTTGCCATACGGGTTCCGGGTCGATTCACTCTCTGATGTCGAAGCGGCAACAATCCTGACGCACTGCGGCTCCACCTTGGCCTCGTACCGAGGACAAACATCCAGCTTGGGTGTCGGCGCACCGGACGTGTACATGTTTGCGGCTCAGCTAGCGATCTACGGGCCGTCGTCCACACGTGAGGAGGCGTGGGGGATCGTGGTGCCTGCGATCGCGGCGGCCGATGTGGTACAGGAGCGAAAGTCGAATGCCCTAGCGTTTCTGGCTCACCACACTGATCGCATTCCGGTCGCATGGGTTGAACCGTTGCGAGTTGCAGCAGAAGCGTTGCAGGACGTGCCGCCGAGCGTCTTGGGCTTTTTTGGCGCAATCGCTGGGCTCAGCGAAGCAGGCCCCCACTTCAAACGACTGTTGCTCGAGTTGAGCGATGAGAATCAGGGATGGGAGCGAAGCTTGAGTGCATTGCTTACGGGAACTTCCCTGGAACGACGGGAAGCGATTGCGGTCTTGTCACGCCGGCCCGGCCATGAATTGACCCTGGGCGCTCTTGTGAGGGATCTCGATCGGGAGGTTGCTTTTGATGCTGCAAAGGGCCTTGCCCGGCGTGTAGCCGAGGACGCAACGGTATGTCATCAGTGGCTGAGTGAGCTGCTAAGTCTCGTGACGCGCTCGGGAGAACAAGTCGCGATTCACATTGGCAGCGGGATCCTAGATGCACCCAAGCGCGTTCCCGATGTCGAGCCATTGATCGAGGCGCTCAGACAACACGAGTCCAGGCAGATCCGAAGTATTGCGCACCAGCTGGACGACACGAACTGAGGTTACAGATGGCTCCTCCGGGTATGTGCCCCTTGGGCGTCTAGTGTCTAGACATGCCGTACGAGCCCATCGTCCCTGAGGGTCAGCATCTGGGGACTTCGCACCAGGTTGGCGACGCGGTGACGGGGCACTTGTTCGAAGATGGAACGAACGAGCTCAAGGGACACGCGTCCTGGCGTTGGGTCGATGAAGGTGACGACGCATCCTCCACTTATGAGCCTGAACCGCCGCGTCCGCTCACGCAGGAGGAACTCGAACTAGCAGCGCAGGTCGCTGCTTTGGCTGCGGCATTCATTGTCGGCGTGGTGATCGAGGCGACGCCACACATCAAACGTTGGTGGAGTGGGAAGGCCGTTCCTGCGGTGATGGCGAAGTGGAAGCGCATCGCATCGGCAGGAAAGGCGAAGCGCGCGACCGCCGCACCCTCGGCTCCTTCGGAACGTGCGACATTCGTTGGTTCTGCCACAGGTGTCGAACTCGCTGTGTCGGAATCCAAGATCGAGATGACTGGCGACGAGTGGGAGCACCGTTTTCGCGCCATGCTGGCAGCGGGTGCGTTCTCAGCCGAGCAGTACCGAATCCTCTCCACGGCGCGAGTCCAGCAAAACAACTCCGAACTTGAAGCGGTAGAGAATGCGACGCTGATGACGCCACAAGAGTTCGCTGATCAGATCAAAGCGGTTCTCGAAGCGAATCCGGCGCTGCTTAGCAAAGAGACCTCTTCCGAGATGATCAGGATCTTCAGTTCGCCGTCGATGTCCTCGAATCAGCGTGGCCTCGCTTGAACTTGATTGACCCTTCGCCCGCTCGTCCGGGACGAGCCGCTGGGCGACAAATCCACTCGAGGCTGGGTCGATATGAAATCCGAACTGTCCGTAACGTACATTTCAGCGGCTGGAGGCGCAGATGAGTGATGTGTGGATTGGTGCAATCACCACTATTTGCGTGGCGGCAGCAGGCGCGGCGAGCACCATTTATGTGTCGCGAAAGCAGGCCAGATCCCGTGAACGTGAGCTGCGCGCCTTGCGTTATGACCAGGAGGAGAGTCGTCGCCGCGTGGATGAGCAGGCCGTCTTCCTTCAACGCGCTGAAGTAATTGAAGGCATTGCGTCGGCGATAGCTGACTGCATTGAACAGACGACGGAGCGCGGTATACCGGCATCCGACTCCCGTGTGCGGGCGGAACTGGTCAAGCTGACGACCCGGTGCGATGCGGAGCATCTCTCACGACACTGCGCGAATTACCTCGCAGACGCCCGCAAGTCTCCTCACGTGGCGGACTACCTCGAGGCGCTCGATGACATTCAGCGTCGGCTGGAGGGCTGGCATTTGGGCCACTTGTCTGTAGCTCAGGTTGACGCCTACATGGATGAGGGCCGCGAGGCTGTGCGGCGGAGCTTGCGAGAACACGGAGTTGAGTTCGTCTAGAACCATCGCAAGGCGCTCAGGCAGCAGGTTGGAACGCTTCCGCAAGAGAGACGGCCCGGGTCGACAGGGGAGAAGTAGAAGGCCACCTGAGCGACGGTTGACTTTAACTTGCGGCGTGCCCTGTTACTGTGTCGTCGTCCGCTCGTCCTGGTCTGGGTCGGGGTGCTGGTTCGAACCCAGCAACGTGACGCCTGTGACAGTCCTGCTTTGCATGATCGCTCTGCTCTTCACCAACATGCACGCCATCAGAAAGCGCTTGAAGAAGAAGCCATCGATCAAATGGAAGGGGAAGCTCATGAACCTGAGCTCTTCGGTTCTTGCGGTGGCGTCGCTTAGGGAAGCGGTCCCGCTCCAGACCAGGTCGAGCGGACTTTGGACGCGGGCTGGAGGAAAATCTCCTGGGGGTCGGAGGAAACACGATGACGGAATGCCTCTGGCAGTCGGGGGTTGTCAGGTTTCGTAAACGGCCCACGTTCACGTTCACGTTCTGAAAAAGCCGGAGGGGCACGAAGGTCGCACAGCGACCCCGTGCCCCTCCGGCTTTTTCAGAACTCGCTGCTGACTAATGGGGTCCCCGCCCGCGAGGGGCCCCGGGCGCTGGGCCTCGCTCTGCGAGGACCGGCGTTTGGGGGAGCGGGTGGGGCGCAGCCTGGTGACGGGCGTGGAGAACAATGCCATACTGCAGCGTCAGCTTGCGCAGAATGGCTCCTCTTTGCGCGCAGGACGGCTACGGAGCCGGTTTTCCACGGGACGAGGCCGACCCGGGTGAGGTCTACCCGCGAAAGTCGCTGCCTGGATATTGCCACTCGTCTGTCAAGGGAGCACAATTCCGCTGTCAGGTTCCAGCGGGAGGAGTCTGCGATGACTTGGCACATCGAAGGAACGTATTTCGAGAACTGCAGTTGCGACATGATCTGCCCGTGCACGACGTCCGGCCTCTCAGCGCCGGCGGATACCGAGCGTTGCCAGGTGGCCTTGGCGTTCCATGTCGCGACGGGGGAGATCAACGGTGTCGATGTCGGCGGCCTCACCGTCGGGATCGTGGCCGATACTCCGCCCGTGATGGGTGACGGGAACTGGAAGCTCGGGCTTTTGATGGACTCGGCCGCGTCACCTCCCCAGGCCGAAGCCCTCGGCGCCGTCTTCGGCGGACAGCTGGGCGGACCGATGGCCGCGCTGGCTCCGCTGATCGGCGAGATGGCAGGCATGGAGTCGCTGGAGATGGCGTACGCCGACGACGGCAAGAAGCACACGGTCCGCATCGGAAACGCGGTGGAGCTGGCGGTGGAGGACTTCGTTTCGCCGCTGGACGCCACCGGGCTGGGGGTGAGAGTCAGCGGTGTCGGGTTCCCGGCGGACACTCTCGCGACGGGCCATGCAGTGACCGCGAACGTCGACGTGCTCGGGATGACCTGGGACAACGCGGGGAAGAACTCGTTCTCGGCCCCGTTCGCGTGGTCGGCGTGAGGTGGCAGGGCGCAGCTTCGTAGCCGCGAGCAACCGTGTCGCGCTGGCGGCGCTGGTCGGCTGCGCCCTCGTGGCCTGGTACTTCACCATCGTGAGCTTCGCAGGCATGCCTGCCGGCCCGGGGACGATGGGACTGGGGTTGGCGGGCTTCCTGGCGGCATGGACGCTGATGATGGCCGCGATGATGCTGCCCGCGCTGGCTCCTCTCACCTCGATGTACCTCAGGTCCATCCGGGCGGCAGGTAGTCGCTTCGCTCGGACAGCCCGCACTGTGGCTTTGGTGGTCGGCTACCTTCTGGCGTGGGCCGCTTTCGGGGTCCTCGCCTACGGTGCCGCGCTGCTCGGCGCGCAGCTGAGCTCGAGCTCCCCGGCGATCGCGCCCTGGATCGGTGCGGCGCTGATCGTCGCCGCGGGCATCTACCAGCTGACGCCGCTGAAGGATTTCTGCCTCAGGCACTGCCGCTCACCGATGGCGTTCCTCCTGCATGTCTCCGGCTACAAGGGACGGTTCCGGGATGTGCGTGTCGGCGTCTACCACGGCGCGTACTGCATCGGCTGCTGCTGGGGCCTGATGGTCGTCCTCATCGCGGTCGGGGTGATGAATCTGGTGTGGATGGCGGCGCTCACCGCCGCCATCCTCCTGGAGAAGACCTGGAAACACGGTCGGATCTTCAGCCGGGTCACCGGTGCGCTGCTGATCGTGTTCGCGCTCTTCGTGCCCGCGTTCCCGTGGCTTCTACCCGGCCTGTATATGGCTCCCACCATGTGAGGCAGCCGCGACCGCCCGAGCCGGCATCGCATCACGGATCTCGTTGTGGTGGTGGATGGCGTCCTCGGTCTCCTCCTGGGGCGACTCCTTCTCCAGGAGGTCGCGCTGCAGTTTCGCCAGGCGCGGGTAGAACAGCGAGTCACTGCGCGACGCGACTCGGCCGGGCGTTCTGGATGGCGGAGTCGACCAAGGAACCCCCGGTCGGAAGTGCCAGAGCGGCCCCCTCTTCGACGCCCATCTCGACGTACGCGTCCTGGAGTGCGGCGACCACAGCGCCGACCGCCCCGGAGAAGTCGCCGAGCTCGGCGACGGCGAGTCGCGGGGACGCCCGGAGGTTCTGTTGCAGCGCGACCTGATATCGGTCCAGCGTGGAGGCGAGCGACTTCGAGATGCCTCCACCGAGCACGATCACCTGGGGATCGCAGGATACGGTCGCAGCGGCCAGGACGATCAGCAGAGCCTGATCGAAATGGGCGCGGAGTGACTGGACCGCCGGCGGCGCATCCTCTCGGAACAGCCCGGATGGATCATCGAGAACGATGCCGGCCTCCGCCGCGCGCCGAAGGATGCCGCTGCCCGAGACCATGTGTTCGAGGCGCGTCCCGAGCGGGCCGACCGGAAGTTGCCCGAACTCGCCGATGAGTCCGCGGTCGCCCCGGAGGATGCGGCCGTCGATCGCCAGACCGGCGCCCAAACCGGCGCCGACGGTGAGCATCGCGGCGGTGGATGCGGAGCGCGCGGCGCCGAAATGCTGCTCGCCGAGCAAAGCGTAGTTCGCATCGTTGTCGAACCTGATCGGAATTCCGACGAGCGCTTCGACATGGCTGAGGAAGCCGGGGGCTTCGATCTGCGGCATGTTCGGCGCGTTGGACACGCTGCGGTCGGTTTCGCTGACCGCGCCAGGCAACCCCATGCAGATGTGCGAGACGCGATCCCACAGGTCGCCGGCCGCTTCCCGCAGTTGCGAGCCGAGCCAGGAGGCGAGAGCCGATTCGTCCATGCCGGATGGTGTTGAGACTTCCAGCGCGAGGGCCGGATTCGCGAGCAGGTCCGCGACGATCAGTCGGGTGTTCGACGCCCCGACATCGATCCCGATGACGTATTCGCGGTGCGCGACGACATCGAGGTGGATGGCTCGCCGTCCACGGTTGGCGGACACGACTTCGGTGGTCTCGGCGACAATGCCCTGACCGATGAGGATGTCGACCGCGCGAGTGACGGTCGCCGCGGAGATGCCGGATGCCTCCGAGAGCGCCTTGCGGCTGGCCGGCCGGTCGCGCATGAGTTGCGTGAGGACAGCGTTGCGGTTCAACTCCCGCGTATCGAGAACCATGGCCCCCTCCTTTGCGCTCAGCCTGCACTCAAAACTATGCCAGAAGCGGGGTGCATGCGTCACGAAAAGCGGAGCGAAGCGGCTCATCCGGGGTGATCCCCGGAGATCGCACTTGACTTTGATTGCAGAATGAAATCAAAATAGGTCAGTCGACGGTGACGGGACCACGATTCCGGGCCGCCACCGACAATCGCATCCACTCGGTAATCGGGAAGGTCACACCGTCATGAGCTCAGCACCGCTCGTCCACCGCTTCGGTCTCCGCGCCGCTGCGGCGGGCGCTCTCGTCCTCTCACTCGCGCTTGCCGGCTGCTCCGGCGGCGCGGGCGGCAGCACGGTTTCGTCCGCTCCGGCCGCGAAACCGAGCCTCGCCTTCACCGGCCCCAACGGCGAGAAGCCGGGCGCGCTGTCTGAACTGGCCCTGACCAGTGCTGAGCAGGCCAAGGTGAAGGCCGGGAACTACACGGCGGCTTTCGTCTGGCACACCACCTCGGATCTCGTCAACGCCGTCGAGAAGAGCGCTCGGGCGGAATTCCAGAAGCTCGGCATCAAGGTGGTGGCGAGCACCCAGGCCAACTTCAACGCCGCGACGCAGGCGAACAACTTGCAGACCGTGCTGGCGCTGCATCCGTCGATCATCGTCACGATCGCCGTCGACCCCACCTCGGCGGCGAAGGCGTTCCAGCCTGCCGTCGCAGCGGGAACCAAGCTGGTCATCATGACGACGCCGCCGGCCGGTTACACCGCCGGCAAAGAATTCGTGTCGATCGTGACGGAGAACCTCACCGAGGCCGGACGAGACGACGCAGAGATTCTCGGCGACGCCCTGGGCAAGCAAGGTGAAGTCGGTTACTTGTCCTTCAACGCCAACTTCTGGTTCACCAACCAGCGCGACAAGGCTTTCAAGGACTGGCTGGCCTACGAGTACCCGAAGATGTCGATCGTCGACAGCGAGGGCTTCGCCGACGAGAACGCGACGCAGACCATCGCAGCCGCGATGATCGCCAAGCATCCCGACATGAAGGGCATCTACGTCTCGTGGGCCACCGCAGCCCAGGGAGTCCTGGCTGCGATCAAGGCATCCGGTCGCACGGACATCAAGCTCGTCACCAACGACCTCGACACGACGCTCGGCGCCGCGATGGTGTCCGGCAACAACGTCGCCGGCATGGTCGGCAACGGCTCCGTCGGCGTCGGAAAGGGCCTGGCTCTGGCGAGCGCCTACGGGGTGCTGGGCAAGACGGCTCCCGCTCTCGTCGCGTCCGACCCGGCGAAGGTGACCAAGTCCAACCTCGACCAGGGCTGGAAGGCCGACTACGGCACGAAGCCGCCTTCGAGCGTCACCGGCGGCTGAAACACGATTCGAACGGGGTGGCCACCGCATCCGGCGGCCACCCCCACCGGCTCCCCGATACCGGTCATTCCGTACCACCAGCAAGGAGATTCACGATGTCAGGCCACGTCACGACGGTTCTCGGCCCTGTTCCAGCCGATCAGCTGGGCAGAGTCATGCCGCACGAACACCTGCTTTCGCTCACACCCGGGCCATGGCTCACCGGCGGGACGAGGGCCGATGCGGTGGACCGTGCCGTCGAATCTCTCGCCGGACTCCGCGAGCTCGGATTCGGCACCGTCGTGGATCTCAGCCCCTACGGTGTGGCCGGTCGAGACGCCGACGGCGGCAATGTCGGCCTCTTGACAGAGATCTCCCGCCGTTCGGGTCTGCATATCGTCTCGGGGACCTCCATCTACCTCGAGAGCTACTCGCCCGGCTGGACACTCGAGGCCGACCTCGACGCACTCACCGCCCGCCTCATCCGTGACGTGGAGGTCGGGATCGGCGACTCCGGTGTTCGTGCCGGCGTGTTCGGAGAGCAGGCGACCAGCCTCGGCGAGATCACGGCTCACGAGGAGAAGTGCCTGCGAGCCGTCGCGCGAGCCCAGCGCGAGACGGGGCTGTCGATCATGACGCACACCACCCACGGCACGAAGGCGTTCGAACAGCTCGACATCCTCCGGTCCGAGGGCGTCGACTTCGATCGGGTCGTCATCGGCCACATGGACACCCAGTTGAGCCGGGAGCTGGTGCGTGAGGTGATCGACGCAGGCGCGCGCATCGCGATCGACACGGTGGGCAAAGAGAACTGGGACTTCTTCCTCGAGCCGGCGCCCGACCCGCGCCCCGATGGCGAGTTCGTGAAGCGTTCCTTCCACCGCTCCGATGCCGGGCGGGCGGATCTCGTGGCCTGGCTCGTCTCGCTCGGGTACACGGACCGCATCCTCCTGGCCCAAGACCTGACCGGGGCTGAAGTGTGGATGAACCCGGGAACCCACGGGGTCGACGGCTACTCCTACCTGGGTGCGGTGTTCGTCCCGGCGCTCCAGGAACGGGGCGTCTCCGAGGCGGATTGCGAGCGGCTCGTCGCGGAGAACCCTGCGCGCGTTCTGGAGATCCGGTGAACGGGTCCGTGGGCGTCGACGACGGGAGGCTCGCGGTCGGAGTCGACCTCGGAGGAACGAAGATCCGCGCCGGGATCGCCGGGCTCGACGGACGCATCCGATTCGTCCTCACGGAACCGACCGCACCGGAGGGTGGCCGCGCGCTGGTCTCCCAACTGGTGAGGCTGGTGCAGGAGCTGGCGTCGGCAGTCGGGTCGGACCCGTCGAGCGTCGTCAGCACCGCGATCGGCGGCGCCGGCGTCCCGGACAGTGCCGGGGGGCAATTCCACCGTGCCCCCAACCTCGGGGACCTGGATGGTTTCAGTCTCGTCGAGGACGTCGCCGCCGAACTCGGGCACCCCGTCATTCTGGAGAACGACGTCAACATCGCCGCCATCGGAGAGTTGCACGCGGGAATCGGCCTGCACCGCGACAGCTTCGCCTTCGTCTCGGTCGGCACGGGCATCGGAGTCGGCCTGATACTCGGACGCAGGCTCTGGGTCGGCGCTAACGGCGGGGCAGGCGAGATCGGGTACATCCCGATGGGAACAGACCCGCTCGACCCCGCCAATCAGCACCGCGGGCCGCTCGAGGAGGCGGTCGCGGGCGAGATGATCGGCCGCCGTGCCGCGGCTCTCTCCGGAGAGGCCCACCTCGACGCGGCCGACGTGTTCGAACGGGCCGCGAACGGCGACCCGAACGCACTCCATTCCCTTGACGAGGAAGCGAAATGGCTTGCGCACGCGCTGGTCACTGTCGACGCCGTCGTGAACCCCGGGACGTTCGTGCTCGGCGGAGGGATCGGCACGCGTGCCGAACTGCTCGGCCCGATCCGCCAGTGGCTGCACCGGCTGGGCCGCGCAGACCTCGAGGTCTGCATCAGTGAACTCGGCGGGGACGCGCCCATCGTGGGCGCGATCCGCCTCGCCATCGATACCGCACTTCAGCAGAGAGAAAGCGAGACATCATGACAACGACGACGCCTGACACCCGGCGCACGCCGGGTGAGCTCGTGCGCACGATCGACTGGCGCCAATACGTCGTCTACATCGGCTTCGTAGTGGTGTTCGTGTACTTCGCCGTCACGCAGGGCGGCGACTTCCTCAACGCCACGACGCTGGTGAACATCATCACGCAGGCCGCACCGATCACCGTCATGGCGGTGGGCACCGTGTTCGTGCTCTCCATCGGCGAGATCGACCTCTCGATCGGATCCACCGTCGCCCTCGCCGCATTGGGTTCGGCCGTGACCCTCCAGGCCACCCACCAATGGTGGCTCGCGGCGCTGGCCGGCGTCGCCATCGGAGCGGCGATCGGGCTCATCAACGGACTCTTCATCACTCTCGTCCGGCTGCCCTCCTTCCTGGTGACGCTTGCGACGATGGGCCTCGTCACGGGCCTTGCCCAGCAGTCGACCAACCTGCAGTCCGTGCCGGTCACCGAGCCGGTGTTCAGCTGGATCTTCGGTGGCGGCACGCCGCTCGGCATCCCCATCCTGATCTGGTGGACTGCGCTCGTGGTCGCCATCGGCTGGCACGTGCTTCGCCAGCGGGCGTTCGGCGCGCATGTGCTCGCCGTCGGCAACAAGTCGTCGGCCGCCGCCGTCAGCGGAATCCGGGTGAACCGTCTGAAGATGGCCGTGTTCATCCTGAGCGGTGTGTCGGCAGCCCTAGCGGGGCTGCTCTACGCAGGTCGTCTCTCCGGCGCCACCTACACACTGGGCGGCTCGGATCTGATGAGCGTGCTCGCCGCCGTCATCGTGGGCGGGACGGCGCTCACCGGCGGAAAAGGCTCGGTCATCGGCGCCCTCGTCGGCAGTCTGTTCATGAGCATGATCAATTACGGTCTGCTCCTGGGCGGTCTGAATGTGGCGCAGCAGATGATCGTGCGAGGGATCATCATCCTCATCGCCGTCTCCCTCTCCCTCCGCGCAAAGAAGAGCAGTTAGGTCGCACGAAATGTTCCTGGATCTCCTCCGCCGCCGCAATCCGGCCCTCCTGACGGCAGCGGCTCACTTTCACCAGAACGGCCAGCTTCCGCCGAACACCTACGTGATCGACCTGGACGCGGTGAGTCGTAACGCCGCAGCGCTGGCCGCCGAATCCGCCCGGCTGGGACTCACGCCGTTCGCGATGACCAAGCAGATCGGCCGCAACCCTGACGCCTCCCGGGCGATCGGCGCCGGCGGCATCACCCACGCCGTCGGCGTCGACCTCGAATGCGCGATCGCCGCCGCCTCGGGCGGTCTGCAGGCGGGTCACCTCGGCCACCTGGTTCAGATTCCCCGGCATCGCGCAGACGACGCGGCCGCCCTCGAGCCCCTGTACTGGACGGTCTTCTCCGAGACGAAGGCGGCGGAGGCCGGTGCGGCCGCGCTCGCGCGGGGCCGGGTACAGGATGTGCTGCTGCGCATCGCCGCGCCCGGCGACCGCTTCTACCGCGGTCACGAGGGGGGATTCGACGCGGCCGACGTTGTCGCTGCCGCCGACCGTGTGGACGCGATACCCGGCGTGCGCTTCGCGGGTATCACGAGCTTCCCCGCGACGCTCTTCGACGCAACGACCGGCACCGCCCGCTCCACGCCCAACTTGGGCACCCTCACTCGCGCGCGGGAGGCCCTCGAGCGCGCCGGCCGACGCGACATCCAGGTGAACGCCCCGGGAACGACCTCGGTGTCGATCCTGTCGACGCTGGCCGAGGCAGGGGCGACGCAAGTGGAGCCCGGTCACGGACTGACCGGCACGACCCCACTGCACGCCGCGAGAGACCTGATCGAAGAGCCCGCCATCGCCTACGTGTCGGAGGTCTCCCATCTGTGGAACGGCGACGCGTACGTCTTCGGTGGGGGCCTGTACGTCGACCCCGTGCTCGGCGGCGCCGAAACGACAGCACTGTTCTGCGCTCCGGAGACGGACCCGGTGGATGCGCCGGAGCTGCGCGTCGATATGCCGGCCCCAGAAGCGATCGACTACTACGCCACCGTCCCTCTCGATGGCCACACGGCGCAGCCGGGCGACACCGTCCTGTTCGGCTTCCGCCCTCAGGTCTTCGTGACCCGCGGGCTCACAGCCGGGATCTCGGGGATCTCCACCAGCAACCCCGTCGTCGCCGGGATCTGGTCGGCGGACGGCTCCGCGCCGATTTCCCTCTCGGACGCAGCAGCAGGAACAGGAAGGACAGCATGACCATCGCAGAACCGGCCTCCGTGCCGACTCCGGGCACCGAAGGCACCAGGCCCCTCGTCCTCAACGGCATCAGCAAGCACTTCGGCGGGGTCGTCGCCATCAAGCGATTCGACCTGGAGGTCGAGCCGGGCGAGATCGTGGCGCTCGTCGGTGACAACGGCGCAGGCAAGTCCACGTTGGTGAAGATCATCTCCGGCCTCTATCAGCCGACGGAAGGCGAGATCTGGCTGAACGGCGAGCACACCACCTTCCGTGATCCGTCCGACGCGCGTACGAAGGGGGTGGAGGTGGTCTACCAGGATCTCGCTCTCGTGGACCTCCAGCCGGTGTACATGAACCTGTTCCTCGGGCGCGAACTGCGCAAGAAGCCTTTCGGCACCATCGATCGCAAACAGATGGCTGCCCGAACACAGGCGCTCGTCGACGAACTCGACGTGCGCATCCCGTCGGCCAAGGCAGCATTGAGCGACCTGTCCGGTGGTCAGCGCCAGGGCATCGCCATCGCTCGTGCGACCCACTGGGCCAGCAGCCTGGTGCTCATGGACGAACCGACGGCGGCTCTCGGCGTCGCGGAAACGGCCAGGGTCGAGGATGTGATCCTCAAGCTGAAGGCGCGCGGCGCGGCCGTGCTGATCGTCAGCCACAACATGGACCAGGTGTTCAGAATCGCCGACCGTGTCACGGTGCTCCGGCGCGGAACCCAGGTCGGCACCCGGCGGGTCGCCGAAACCTCTCACAACGACATCGTCTCTCTGATCACGGGGCTCAGCTCATGACCGCTCGTCCTTCCAACGCACCGGCTTCCACCGCACCGGGTGCGCACATGCGCGCCGAGATCGCCGAGCAGCCGCAGCGCTGGTCGGAGTTGCTCGGGGGAGAACGTGACGCCATCGACACGGCTGCGTCCGTCATCCGCGAGCAGCGCCCCGAACTGCTGGTGTTCGTGGCGCGCGGTTCCAGCGACCATGCCGCGATGTACGGCCAGTACCTCGTCCACAACGTGCTCGGCATCCCGGCGATGCTCGCGACGCCAGCGACCGTCACGGCGTTCAACAGCACCCTCCGCTACCCGAAGGCCGTCGCGATCGCCGTCTCCCAGTCAGGTGAGTCGCCCGATCTGCTCTCCACCGTCACGGCGATCAGCGACACGGGAGTTCCTGTCATCGCGATCACCAACCACGCGCAAAGCACGCTCGCGGGCCTCGGGCGCGTGCATGTTCCGCTCTCCGCGGGCCCGGAGCTCTCGGTGGCGGCGACGAAGACGTACACGGCCGAGCTGCTCGCCATCGCCCTGATCGTCTTGCGGGCGTCCGGTCTCGGCTGGAACGAACTCGAGCAGCGCGTGGAATCCGCGGCGCAGCTCGCGCAGCGCGCCATCGAAGCATCGATCGACGGGCTCGTCCGTGCGCTCGACGGAGTCGAGCGGGTGCTCGTCGCCGGGCGCGGCTACTCCATGGCCACCGCGAAGGAGGGGGCGCTGAAGCTGATGGAGACCAACTCCATCGCTGCATCCGGCTGGAGCGCGGCCGACGCCACTCACGGACCGCTCGGCCAGGTGATCCCCGGCACCACCGTCGTCGTGCTCACGACGGGGCAGGCCGGCCGGGACTCCGTTGTCGATTTCGCCCGCGCCGCGAACGGTCTCGGCGGTCAGGTGGTCGAAGTCGGCAGCGGTTCTGTCGACGAGGCGCAGGCGCGTTTCCCGCTCTCGACCACCGACGTGGCCTTCGCTCCGCTCGTCGAGATCATTCCCCTCCAGCGGATGGCCCTCGAGCTTGCGCTGCGACGCGGCCTCGACCCCGATTCGCCAGCAGGCCTGAGCAAAGTCACGAAGACCACCTGAATCCGGAACCAGCTCCCGCAGCGGACCACCTGACGCTGCGACTCGGCCGAACCCCCGCCAATTCACCCGAACGAAGGAAACCCGATATGAATGCACCGAAGCCTCCCCAAGGCTCGGCCCAGCACAGCTCGCTGCGCACCGGATCGATCGGCGTGGTCGGCGCCGTCGCCATGTGCATGGCGTTCATGGGCCCGGCCACGTCGATAGCGTTCAACACACAGCCCGCGGCAGGAGGGGCCGGCCTGAACCTTCCGCTGTCCATGCTCATGGCGCTGGTGGCGTGCCTGTTGGTGGCGAACACCATCTCGCAGTTCGCACGCAAGGTTCCGTCGGCGGGTTTCGCGCTCAGCTTCAACGCGCGCGCATTCGGGCCGAAGGGCGGAACCTTCACCGGTCTCCTTCTCCTTCTCGGATACGTGATGGTCGCGCCAATGCTGCTTTCGGCGATCGGGTACTTCACCTCCGACTTCATCGTCACCCTCACCAAGGTGGACATCCCCTGGTGGGTGCTCTCCGTCCTGTATGCCGCCGTCATCTGGTTCATCAACAGCCGCGGCATCGCAGAATCCGCCCGCGCAGCACTGATCTTCCTCGTCATCGAGGTGGGTGTCCTGCTCGGCCTCTTCGGCACGATCCTGGGCCACGGAGGCGACTCAGGACTCTCGGCTGCTCCCTTCATGCCGTCGGCAGGCGGTGTCGGCGTATCCGGACTCAGCGTGGGCATGCTCTGGGGAATCCTGTACTTCATCGGCTTCGAGTCCGCCGCGACTCTCGGTGAGGAGGCCCGGCAGCCCTCCAAGACGATCCCACGCGCACTGTTCACCGGCGTCATCGTGATCGGACTGTTCTACGTCCTCGCCTGCTACGCGATCGTCACTGGTTTCGGCGCCGAGCACATCGGCAAACTGCAAGCGGATGCCACCCCGCTCGTCACTCTCAGCACTCGCTACTGGGGCATCAGCTGGATCATCTCCCTGACGATCCTGGCGAGCCAGTTCGCCAACGTGGTGGCCGGCTCGAACGCGGCTGTGCGCATCATGTTCTCCCTCGGCCGCGCCCGCATCCTTCCATCCGGACTCGGCCGCACCGACCGTAAGGGCATCCCCCAGGCGGCGCTGTGGATCTACATGGCCTTCTCGCTCGCGGTCACCCTTATCGTCGGCGCCATCATCGGCCCCCTCGGCGTCTACGGCCTCGCCGGAACCGTCCTCGGAATCGTGATGGTCATCGTGTACATCCTGATGAATTTCGGCGTCACGCGTTTCTACCGCCGTGATCACCGCGCCGAGTTCTCGTGGCTGAAGCACGCGATCATCCCCTCCGTCGGATCGCTGATCATGCTCGTGCCGCTGTACGGACAGCTTGTGCCCCTGCCACCGATGCCCAACCTCATCGCCCCGTGCCTGATCGGTGCCTGGATCGTCGGATCACTGATCTACGTCGCCTCCATCAACCGCCGCTCACCCGAACGGCTCGCCCACGTGATGCCGCAAGAGGCGTCGCCTGGGGCCGAAGCGGCGCGCTCCGACGAGGATCGGGTTCCGGCTCTCGACGAGTGATCGAGCGAGCGGGTTCCGGCGCCGCGTGCAATGGGCGGACGTGGCGAACCAGCGATGCCCGACCTGCAGCTGGAGGAAAATCGTGACCCTCGCGGAGGAAAGCCCTTCCCTGGGACCCTGGTGAACTGCGTCACCGTGGGTTCTGTAAACAGCCCACCACAAGCCCCGGAACTTCAACGGTTCCGGGGTCTTTCTTTGCCTGGAAAGGGCTTCGAGTGGGCAGGAACTGGGCACATTGGCGTGAGGAGTTTCCGGAACTAAACGGCAACACCAGGGCGGCGGATCTCGGGAGTGTTGTTGCGATGAGGTTCATGTGGATTCCGTTCGGTTGGGAACGGTGCCGGTGTGGCACCACATGAGTTACATGCGGCGAAAGTCTCGCCAGCCGCGCCGGGCCTTCGTCCAAAGCTGATGGGTTCGGCGCCGTCGTCTTTCGATATGGCGTAAGCGAATCCCGGGGGCGTAGACCTGATAGGTCAAGGGAGGCGCGCGATGAAGATCCGTGAGCGCGAGCGGATGCTGGAAGCGGTGAAGCAGGCGCAGGTCGAAGCGGAAACCAACTACGTGGGCGCAGTGCGAGTGCTCGCTCGTTCGAACGTGCGCACCGGGATGGAACTCGTCTCCGTCCTCGACGAGGAGGACAAGCCAGCGAAGCTCGTCGGTAGGAAAGATGGCTTGCGGGCCGCCCTCTCCGTCATCCGTTCCAAAGAATTCTTGGAGCAGCCGACGTCGAGGTTCCATAGGGAGCACGAACGGACCTACTCCCTTTCAGTGGACGACCCGTGCTGGGATTTCTGGGTGGGAGACGACACGGATAGCTTCTTTTACGGCCTGGTCGAACCAGTGAGGTACGCAACGAACTACCTCGTGGAGGCGATGATCCCCGAATGGAGCGCGGAACGGACCCCCGTCCTGTGGGCGCTCGACTTCGGCGATCTCTCGTCGGACACCGTCTACTTCGCGATGAACGACCGAGGCTACGCGTACATGGCTCTCGGGGCGGCTGAACCGGTTGCGAAGAAAGGGTGGGAGCCGCGGCTCAGTGATTTCACCGTCGTCCTGGATCGAACCCGAAAAGCTTTGACCGAGGCGATCGCGGCGGTGGCTCCGGCTCTGGACGCCACGGCTCTGGCGGGCGCTTGCTGGCAGTACTTCATCGAGGTGCACGGCCTCCGAGATGACGGGACCGATCCCCGGTGGGACGCCATCCGGGATGGGGTTACGGGCGGTCGCTCAACGTCTGCTTGATCGAATCTGCGTCCTGCCGGCTGATGCTGAGCCCGTAGCTGCTGAGGACGAAAACGTACGGGGTGACATACTCGCAGCCGTAGCCGGCGTTGTCCGGCAGCGGTCGGCGTCGCCCAAATGGCCACGGCAGCGGGGTGGGCCACGCTCGGTAGCAACGGGTTGGAGGAAAATCTCCTGAGGGTCAGAGGAAACACGATGACGGAATGCCTCTGGCAGTCGGAGGTCGTCAGGTTTCGTAAACAGCCCACGCAGTAAAACACCTGGTAAAGGGCCGTTTTGGAGCAACCCACGGCGGCCCTTTTTCGCGCCCTAGAGGGTTACCACTACCGTTTCTCAGGCGAAGGCGGTGCTCAGGTAGTCCATCGCGGTCGCGGAGACCTCGGGGGAGACGTGGCGGTAGATGTCTCCGGTGATCGAAACCGACGAGTGTCCCAGAATCTCGGATACCACCTTCAGAGGGATGCCACCGGCAAGCATCGTGGACGCCGCCGAGTAGCGGAAGGGTGTGCAGGCCCACGGTGGTAGCCAGCCCCGCCTTCTTTGCCGCCAGCTTGAGGGAGCGCAGGAAGTTGCGGGGATCACGCGGTGTGCCCAGCTCGATGGTGAAAACAAATCCGGTCTGCACTCAGGCCGAGCCGAGCCGCAGGCGCGCCTGGTATTGGTTCGCCATGCCCGGAGGCTATCGCTCCACTGCGACCGTGGCACGTACCCCAATCGGGCAGCGCAGGTGAGACGGGATGTCTCACCTGCTGCGTCGACAGCTTCGCTTCAGAATTCGCCTGGAGGTCGTTCTCACCGAACGAAGCGCCCCACGAGGCGGCGAAGCCCGCCAAGGCTGACCCGGCCGGCACCACCGAGCGGAAGGCCGAGCGCAAGATGGTCGAGAAGCGCCGGGCTGGTGGTGAGTCCCCGTCCTCCATCGCGAAGGACCTGGGCATGAGCCCGAGGACGTCTACTGGCCCATCGGTGGGGTGTTCGTCATTGGCGGGTCGCCAACGGTATCAGCGGGTGCGGTGGCGCCATCGGACATTGGAATTCCTCGGTTGGAACTGCGGATGGGGCGGCCCATTATCTGAGCGGGGGCATATTCCTGGCATGCCGGACAAAGCCGGATGGATGCTATGCCGTCTTCGTGAGACGGAATTTCGTTCGGAAATTCCGACCGGACGTTTCCGGACGCGGGATTCCCCTATAGATGAGACACCTCGCGAGCTCGAATGAGGAGTGCTCATGAAACAGTTCTCAGGCATCCCTGACTGGACCCGAACAGGCCGGGCGGGTGTCCCGCGGCCTGGAAACTGTCGATGAGCGCCCGCAGCGAAGTCGCTCGCCGCGCGGGCATCGTAGAAGTCATCGGTGCGGTCATCACCGCTGATCAAGGGAGAAGAAGTGATTCCGTCGCGAGATAGTGTGGAAGGCCGGACCAGCAGGAATCATCTGCTGCGTCTCGTTCGTTTGTGCGCGATAACAATCGCTGTCGCGACCTCCGCATCCGGCATGCTGGCTATGACTGCACAGGAGGCGTACGCACAGTCGGCTCCGAGCGTCACGCGACTCGCTGGATCAGATCGGTACGAGACTGCGGTAGCCATCGCCCAGTCCGGCTACCCGTCTGGCGCGCCAGTGGTCTACGTTGCTGCAGGCACGAACTATCCCGACGCGTTGGGCGCCGGGCCGGCGGCCGCCAAGCTCGGCGGCCCACTGCTTCTCACTGCCCCGGGCGGACTTCCGAGCGAAGTCTCATCCGAGATCTCGGCGCTAAAGCCCTCCAAAGTTGTCATCGTCGGTGGAAGCAACGCGATCTCGCCTGTTGTTCAAACTCAACTGGAGGCCGCCGCCCCGACGGCGTCGATCACTCGAATCGCCGGAATTGATCGATACGACACCGCCCGGCAGATCGTCGCAGCGGCCTTCCCATCGGCCCAGAAGGTGTACATTGCGACGGGCCAGAATTACCCGGATGCGCTCTCCGCGTCGGCGGCTGCGGGGGCCGGTGGTGTACCCGTTGTCCTTGTCAATGGTGACGCGGACACACTCGATTCGGCATCTCTTTCGCTGCTAATCACGTTGGGCACCCAAAAGGCGACGATCGTGGGCGGACTCAACGCCGTGAGCGCGGGGCTCGCGTCAAGCCTGACGAATCTTCTCGGCGCCTCCAACGTCAATCGCCTTGCCGGAGCGGACCGATTCGCCACCAGTCATCTCATCGCGCAGGCGGCCTTCACCAGCAGCACGTCTGCGTTCCTCGCCACGGGGTATCAGTTCCCAGACGCGCTGGCAGGCGCTGCCTTGGCGGGCTCAAACCACGCCCCGCTGTTCACCGTGCCGCCAGGGTGTGTTCCCTCGGCAACGCTTGCAGACATCGCAACCCTCGGTGTGAGCCGCGTCACCCTATTAGGAGGAGTGAACGTCTTGTCGGACAACATCGCGTCACTCACCTCCTGTGACCCGGAGACATCCCCGCTACCGTTCTCGTCGACTCCAACACCGACGATCAGCGGCACCGCCGCGTATGGAAACACGCTCACCGCGGTTCCCGGTTCGTGGGCGCCGCAAGCGGCCACTTTCGCCTACCAGTGGTACACGAACGGCATCGCTCTCGGTGGTGCCACGTCGCCGACCTACACAGTATCCAGCATCAACATCGGCCAAACGTTGAGCGTGGCAGTCACCGGCTCCGCACCCGGCTACATCTCCGCAACAGTGTCCAGCGCTCCAACAGCTGCCATTGCGACCCCGACGGTCACCGGAACCGTCGCCGCGACCACGCAACGAATGAGCGCATCGAATCTTGATTCGACACAGATCGGTTGGTACCAGGCTGGCACTGTGCTCACATTGATCTGCTACCAACGTGGGCAGTCCGTACAGGGCTACTTCAGTTCGTCCTTTGCCAGCGGCTGGGACAACCTCTGGTATCGGATCAGCGACGGCAGTTACGCTGCCGATGTTGACATCGAGACCGGCACGCTCGACCCCGTTGTCCCAGCCTGCGCAGACCAGCCAGTTGCCGATACGACAAACGCCACAGTGATGGCAACCACGCAGCGCATGTCCAGCGCTACTCTCAACTCGACCCAGAACGGTGTCTACACAGCGGGCTCTAGGCTTACTCTCTCGTGCTACGTCACCGGTCAAGCGGTGAAGGGTTATTTCAGTGGGTCCTTCCCCGGAGGATACGACAGCCTCTGGTACCAGGTGAGTGACGGATACTGGGTCGCGGACGTAGACATTCAGACGGGCAGCAACAACCCGGTCACCCCCGCCTGCGCCGCTCCGCCACCGCCGCCAACGGTGAGTAGCGATGAGATCACACGCGCGAAGTCGTGGATCGATGCGAAAGTCCCTTACAACCAGCGGCTCAGCTACTCAAACCAGTACGGAACCTATCGCGAAGACTGCTCGGGCTTTGTCTCGATGGCACTCGGACTTCCGTCCAGCTATACCACCGTCACCCTTCCACAGGTCATGCATCCCATCAGCAAGGATCAACTCCAGCCCGGTGACTTCATGTTGAATTCCGCCGCCGGCGACAACGGACATGTCGCGATCTTCATGGGCTGGACGGACGCTTCCCACACCAAATACACCTCCTGGGAGGAGAACGGAGCGCAAGGCTACACCTTCATTCAGGTCGTGCCCTATCCGTACTGGCCGAGCTGGTCCGGAGCCTCAAACTATTCGCCCTACCGGCGGAACTAACAGCCGACTGCGCTCGGCGCGTCTCCATATCGTGTTGATCCGGTGAGCGCAGTCCGCGTCGCCACGCCGAATTCTGAGATGAACCCATTGCCGGACGAATAGACCGGCAAGTGTCATCGCCAAGACCACCTTCGGGATGTCAGGTGCAGATCGGGTCGCCGAGGCTGATGGTCTGGGAGCCGACAGTGATGCTGCCGACAGCACACAGCCTGGTCTGAGGAGACGGGCGCACGATCAAGGTCGTGTACGCGCCCTGCACTCCCGGCTCGGTCGCATCCTGCCGGTCCGGTCCCTTCGGGGCCGTCTCGGGATAGATGGAAACCTTGACCTCGTTGCCCTGCTCCAGCCCGTCGTACCGCGCGATTCGCGCCCATCCGGCGTAGCACTTGTTGGACCAGATGATCTGGATGCGCGTGTTGTGCGGGCGGTCTTCGGACGCTGAGACTTTCGCGTCGTTCACGCACGGGGTCATCGCCGGGTCCACCCCGCTGCGCACCTGGATCTGCGCGTGCGGGTTCACCGGGCCTGCGGCCGCGAGCTGCTTCTTCAACGTGTTCACCTGCCCCTGCATGGCCGTGGTGGTGACGACGTTGCTGGTGCCGGCGCCCAGCGCGAACGCGGCGAGTCCGATGAGTACCGCGACGACCCAATGCACACGCTTCGGCTGCCGGCGCACGACCGGCTTCGGGGCTGCCTCCGATGCGATCACTTTCGTGGCGAGATGGTCTCTGCGTCGCAGCCACTCCACCGGGTCGGCCTTGCACGCTCGGACGATGCCGTCCACCGTGCGGGCGGACGGGAGCTGCTTGCCGGTGAACGCGTCTGAGAGGACGGTACGGGAGATCCCGGTGGAGTGTTGCAGGCTCGCGAGCGTGGGGCTGCCTGCGGACACGCGCAGGAGGCGCAGGTCGGCCGCGAACTGCTCGACGGTATCAACGGGTGGGGTGGCGCCATCGGACATTGGAGCTCCTCGGGTTGGAACTACGGCTGGTGCGACCCATGAGCTGGGTCGGTGGCACATTCCTAGCATTCCGGACAAAGCCGGACGGACGGTACGCCGTCTTCGCGGGACAGAACTTCGCTCAGAAATTCCGTCCGGACGTTTCCGGACGCGGTTTCCCCCTATAGATGAGACACCTCTCCACCCCGAATGAGGAGTGCTCATGAAACAGTTCTCAGATTACCCCGACCAGACCCGAACCGGCCGGGCCAGCGCCCCGCGGTCACGAGGCGCTCGATGAGCACCCGAAGCGAAGCCGCCCGCCGCGCCACAATCGTCCAAGTCATCGGCGGGGTCATCGCCGCCGTCGGTGCAATCCTCATGGCGATCGGCACCACCTTGATCGCCTTGTTCATCTTCTACTTCGTCATCTTCGCCGTAGGGCTTGGAACCATTGCCTACGGCCGGAAGTTGTACACCGACTCGCTGAAGGGCTGACCGATATGGATGCCATCTCCGGAATCATCGGCGTACTCGTTCTGTTCGGGATCGGCTGGGTCATCCTGAAAGCGAAGAACGGCGCCTGGAAACAGGCGAACCAGAAGGTCCTCTTCCGCGGCTCACACCAGGAAGGTCAGACCCTTGTCTCAACCGCGTTGAACATCGACACCCTGAGCTCCTCGGCCAAGGTCGCTCATGCAGTCCGCGTCGGAACAGACCTCCCCACAGGTGTTCAATCCGCCGTCATCGCCCAGATGTACATCGAGTCCGCGACCGACGACGGTGTGACGTTCGCGATGGGAAGCAAAGTCGGATCCAGCTTCCGCTCGACACTCCGACTCCAACCGAACGGCGAAGGCACCCTCGGCGTCTACGTCATCACCAACTGGACCCTCTCTGACGGCATCGTCGCCAACATCAAAGAGATGCGGTTCCTGGAAGCACGAATCCGGGAGAGCATCCTCGCGATCGACGCCAACGCTACGTTCACCGAGTCAGCTTCCGCACCCGCGTAGGAGTTAGCCCCATGCCAATTCGCCCGGCCGCCAGGAAGACGCTTACCACCGTCATTTCTGCCGTATTCGTCGTCAGTCTCGCAGCGTGCGCCGGACCAACCACGCTCGGGGCAACCGATCCGTCACCGAGCGCGTCCGCCACCCCGGTGTCCTACCCGGCGCCAACCGGGTGCCCCACGGGGAAAGATCTCGGCAAGTCATTTCTCGACAAACCCGACCAGTACGTCGCCATCGACTTCAAGTTGCTCGCCGGGCAGGTCGCGAAGCCGCTCCCCGACGGTGGCTGCGCCTACATCGACGGGGACGTCCACACATCGAATAATTCCACCAATACCTACCGCCAAATCGCCGTGTGGTACTTCAACGTTGGTTCCCCTGGGAAGCAGAATGCGAAAGAGCTCGCCGCGTGGGCGGTGTCCGCGGGCGGCACACCGGCAGTCACCAGTGACGCCGGCGTCACCCCACAGACGACTGACCAGACCGGACTGAATTTCGACCTCCCGGAGTCTTTCACCGACTGGACCGGCGGCACACTCAGCCAGGTGGACGGCGTCTCGACCAAGTGGGGGTGGAACCCGAAAATCATCCCTGAATACACGCAAGGCGCTCAGGCCCAGATCGAGTTCAACATCTACTCCGAGAAAGCCGACGCCATCCTGAAAGCATCGAAAACTGGCACGGGCGCGCAGGACCCGACGAAGATGCTCTCGCAGGGGCTCGCTGCCACATTCACCACCACGGTGAGCATCACCGACCAGCAGGGATACACCGCCAAAGCCACCATCAACGGAACGCTCCAACCGTGGACGAAAGACGTCGCTAACGCCGCTCCCGGGAAGATGAACCCCGTCTCCGTCGCAGCGCTTAACGCTACGGTGACGAACACGACCGCGCAGCGGAACACGACAACCCCACCCATGACGGTCGTCGCGGTCTACCCGGCGAGCTCGGCGGTCTGCGGGTCCGGCCGCGGGGGCAGTATCTATACCAGGAACGGGAGCACCAGCACGTACTGCGGGGTGGACCTCGGGAGCCTCGACAAAGCGGCCCTCACCCCGGACGGCACCCAGACGCTCGCGATGCCGAACGCGGCGCTGAGGCTCGGAAGCCTCCCGGAAGCAGGTGACGCGCTGACTCAGCTGAACACGCCAACGTCCATCTACGTCTTCTTCGGGGAGTCCATGTACAACGGCGACTGGAAGGGCGATCACGGCTGCCAGACACAGACCGAGTCGTGGAGCGCCCAATGGTTTGTTTCGATGTCCGGCTGGCCTGACGTCATCTGCCAGTGAAAGCACCTCATCGAAGACATCAACGGTGTGGTGGCGGCGCCGACCGGTTTGGATCACCGCGGTTGCCGTGGTCGTCGCGGTTGTGGCCACGGCCGCATTTGCCGGAGTCGCCCAAGCGCAGGCGACCGCTCATGATCAGGCGGTCGCCGCGGCACATCACGCGGCCATCGTGAAAGCGCAGGCTGAGGCCGCGGCGGAGGCGAAGGCCGCGAAGGACGCCGCGGCGAAGGAAGCAGCCGCGAAGGCGGCGGCGAAAGCGCAGGACACTGCCGACAGGGCCACATGGGATCAGAAGGCGCAGGCGGAAGCCGCCGCTTTCGTGACCGCGATCCAGACCCAGGGCGGTGACGGCGAGGTCATCGGCTTCCCTGCTTACGCCACCCCAACATGGGGCACCATCGACGACCTGTACTCCTGCAGCGCCGCTCAATGTGTCCATCACCTTCACCACGACCAGTGTTCAGTCCGCGGGCTCGAAGTGGGGCGGACCGGGCGCATCCCGTGCGTGGTTATCGCCGGCGCGACTGTGTGCTCACAGGCGAACATCCAGGACCCGCCGCTGGACGGTGGTCAGACGATCACCCGGAGCGCCGACATGACCGGACTCGTCACCGCCGGCGCGACCATCAGCCAGTTCTTCCTCGGAGACCCAACCACACACGCGCCGGCGTCACCGCCAGTCCAGACCAGGATCGTCGTCCAGGGGAGCTGAGCCCCATCGCGAGCACCTTCATAGCATCGCCGAATCCTGCTTCTTGCGGCCAACGGTGGCGGAGGTCAACGGTGGGTCAGTTCTCAAACGATGCGAATCCGGCCTAGTAAGCGAGTAGACCACATCTGAAGTGTTGAGAGTCTTCAGTTCGCAGGCGAGGTCATCGAATCCCGAATGCAAAACTAACTGGATGAGTAATGCCACCAGTTCGACCGCGCCGACCCCACGGTCGGGGCAACACAGTCGGCAACAGGACCTTTCGGGTCGATCGGAGGAAAAGGTCTGGCACGGGAAAGGCGAGAACGAAATCTTCCCGCGAAACTAGCCCTGTGGTGGGTTCTGTAAACGGCCCACGTTCTGAAAAAGCCGGAGGGGCACGAAGGTCGCACAGCGCCCCCGTGCCCCTC